>JBAVDD010000240.1:0-1575 GCA_049587035.1 Acidobacteriaceae bacterium
CGCAAACGCCACCGCGCACCCCAAACAAAGCCACTCCCCCAGCCGAATCCCAGCAAACAGCTCTATTCCCGCGCCCGCCGGAGTCGTCAACAACACCAGCCCCGCAAACGCCAGCCCCGCTCCTGCATACGTGTCAAACGTAGCCTTCAACGAACCCCGTGGCGCCACACCCGGCACGGCACTCATCAGCGGAACCATCACCACCACCAGCCCCGTAATAAACGCCGCCTTTGAAGCGGTCGTGAACTTCAGACCCGTAGTCTGCAACTGATATCCCAAGCCCAGAAACAACCCCGCCGCAGCTCCCAGCTTCAAATCCGTCCGCGTCATCCCCCGCAGACTCGGCCAGTTCACCAAAGCCAGCACAGCAAACGCCAGCACCATGCGCAGCAGGTTGAACATCAGCGGAGTAGTCTCCGCCAGTGCAGCCTTCACCAGCGAAAACGTCGTCCCCCAAACCAGCACTACACCCAGCAGCAGCAAATGCGCCGCAAGCGTCCGCGATCTCAATACACTCATGGGGCCGTATAGACCGTCTTTCCCCCCACCACCGTACGCAGCACCACCGTATGCAGCACCTCCTGCGGCGACACCTTCGTTATATCCCGATCCAGCACCACCATATCCGCCAAATACCCAGGCTCCAGCCGTCCCTTGGTCTTCTCCCGAAACTCCGCAAACGCCGAAGCCTGCGTATACGCATAGATCGCCTGGTCGATAGTGATCTTCTCCTGCGGCTCAAACGTCTGCGTCCCCTGCACATTCATCCGCGTAATCGCCGCATACAGCCCACGGAACGGCGAGATTGACTCCACCGGATAATCCGTCCCAAACGCCAGCGTCACACCATGATCCAGAAAAGACTTCCAGGCATAAGCCCGCTTCGACCGCTCTGGTCCCAGCCGCGCCTCGGCCCAAGCCATATCCGTCAGCAGATGCGACGGCTGCATGCTCGCAATCACGCCCATCTGCGCAAACCGCTCAAACGCCCCCGGCGACACCACCTGCGCATGCTCAATCCGAAACCGAAAATCACTCGGCTTCACCACCGCCGGAGCGGTCGTCACAATATCGCCATTCGGATTCCTCGGCGGCGCCGCCGCACCCGCCGGACGTCCCACCTGCTCCGCCGCCGCAATCGCATTCAGCGCCATATCGTTGGCCCGGTCGCCAATCGCGTGGAACCCCATCTGGAACCCCGCCGCCGCGCGCGCCGCTGCCATCTGGTTCAGCTTCTGCTGGTTGTACCGAGGAATCCCAACGTTGCCAGGGTCATCCGAGTAAGGCGCATTCATCGCCGCCGTCCGCGATCCCAACGACCCATCCATGAATCCCTTCAAGAACGTCAAATGCAGTAGAGGATCATCCACCGGATGACTAGCGCGCCGCTCCTCCAGCACACCCACCGGCAGGTTGAAGTCAATCCACTCAGCAATCCGCAGATGCAGCGTGCCCTCGTCCTCCATCTCCGTCATCGCCAGCCAGTCGTCCCACGCGGAGTAATCCTGGATCGACGTCACCCCATGCGACAACGCATCCTGCATCGACAGCTCAATCGCCTTCCGCCGCATCTTC
>JBAVDD010000241.1:0-13120 GCA_049587035.1 Acidobacteriaceae bacterium
GTCGTCGAGGCGCCTGCATCGTTGATCTCCGAGATCGAGCGTCGTCTGCGCGTGTCCGAGCCGGTGATCAAGTTCATCACCGTGCGCATGGACGAAGAGGACAAGCGCGTGGCCAAGATCAAGGCGCATCGCGATGCCCATGTGAAGCGCAGCGCGCTGCCGCAGGTGAATGCGGCGGCTGAGGCTGAGGTTGCGCCAGTTGCTGCCGCCGAGCCGGTTGCTGCTGAGCCGGTTGCTGCTGAGCCGGTTGCCGCCGAGGCAGCTGCTGAGCCGGTCGCTGAGACCGAGACTGCTGCTGTTTAGTAGCGATACAAGTTTTGCAGGCCGGCAACTCCGGTCTGCCGATAAGGACCAACGCAACGCTGCAAGATGCTTCCATGGTCTTCAGGAATGACGTGAAGATCTAGTCCAGAGACTTCGATGCAAGTCTGGAGCAGATAGCGGCAGAACAGGCTGGCGGTGAATTGACCGGCAGCAGACAAAAGGATAAGCAAGATGGCTGATGAGAATGTAAATCAAGCGGCTCCGGCCGCAGCGTCAACGGAGGGTGCAGCTACGTCGGCGCCTGCTCCTCGTACAGGTGGTTATCAGGGTTCGCGTCCTTCGGGTTCGCGGCCACCGCGTCCCGCGGGTGCTGGCGGCCCTGGCGGAGCAGGCGGACGGAAGTTCTTCCGCCGCAAGAAGGTTTGCAAGTTCACAGTGGAGAAGATCGATACGATCAGCTACCGCGACGTGCGCCTGCTGCAGCAGTTCGTGTCGGACCGCGGCAAGATCATACCGCGCCGTTTGACGGGTACCAGCGCTCCGTTCCAGCGTAAGCTGACGCGCGCCATCAAGCAGGCCCGCGCGATTGCTCTGCTGCCGTTTGCGGCGAAGTTCTAGTTCAACCCGCGCTCGCATGAAGCGCGCACCCGAGTACGTTGGAGACGTGTGATGGAAGTCATTTTGAAAGAAGATGTAATCAAGCTTGGCCACCGCGGCGATGTGGTGAAGGTCGCCGCCGGGTATGGCCGCAACTATCTGCTGCCGAGCAAGCTGGCGATGGAAGCTACGCCGGCAAACAAGGCGGTGATCGAGCAGATGAAGGCTTCGGCGATCCGCAAGTCGGCGTCCGAGAAGGGCGGAGCTGAAGAGCTCGCCGGTAAGCTCAACGAGCTGGTGCTGACGTTCGAGCGCAAGACGGGCGAGAACGACCACCTGTTCGGCTCGGTGACCTCGCAGGACATTGCGCACGAGCTGGAGGCGCAGGGCTACAAGGTTGATCGTCGCAAGATCCACCTGGAAGAGCCGCTGAAGTCTGTCGGTGAGTTCCATGTGCCGATCAAGCTGCACCGCGAGGTTTCGGCGCATCTGCAGGTGAACATCAAGAGCGATGCTCCGGAGCGTACGCAGGAAGAAGCCGCGGTCGCGGACGATTCGGTGTTCAAGTCGACCTACACGGGCGAGCTGGACGATAACCGCGACTAGTTTTTGCTTTTCTAGCTTCTAGCTTCAATGCTTTGGTTTCTGGGGCTGCGCCCGCACCTTCGTTATGGAGGTGCGGGCGTTGCTGCGTCTGGGGTACCAAGGGTGCGTGTGGAATGCTAGGCTAACGCTATGAGTGGTCGGTACTTTCGGAGGTCGGAGAAGCAGGAGATCGCGGAGCGGTTTCATGCGGGAAAGGTTTTTGAGGATCCGCTGGTGGCGGACTACAACGTTGCGCCGACGACGTTTCAGCCCGTAATTCGGTTGAGCCGGGATGGTGAGCGGGAGATGGCGCTGCTGCGGTGGGGGATGGTGCCGTTCTTTGCGTCGAGTCTGAAGGAGTTCAAGGGGATGACGACGTACAACGCGCGGGCGGAGTCGATGGCGACGTCGGCGACGTGGAAAGAGCCGTTGAAGCGGCGGAGATGTTTGATCCCGGCGGACGGGTTCTATGAGTGGGCAGAGAAGGTGGTGGAGACGCCGCGGCTGGGGGCGCGTGCGAAGCCTCAGTCAAAGAGCGGGAAGCGGCCCTATGCGATCACGCTGGGGAGCGGAGAGCCGATGGCGATTGCGGGATTGTGGGATGCGTGGAAGGAGCCGAAGAAGTCTCCGCAGGAGGTGGACCGGTGGCTGCAGAGCTTTGCGATGGTGACGACGGAGGCCAATGAGTTGATGGCGACGATCCATACGCGGATGCCGGTGATTCTACGGGAGAGGGACTGGGCGGAGTGGCTGGATCGGGATGAGGCGCGGGCAGCGCCGGTGCATCTGCTGCGGCCGTTTGCGTCCGATGAAATGAAAATGGCGCTTTGCAATACGGCGGTGGGGAATGTGCGGAACAACGGGCCGGAGATGCTGGTGGAACGGTAGGAGATGTGAGCAGGGGTTCCGCTGCGATCGAGAGGCCGCTTTATGGGCGATGCAGGCGGGAAGCAGATCCCTACGGGATGACAACCAGAAAAGCAAAAGCAAGAGCAGAAGCAGGTCTTACGCCTGCGGCGAAGGGTGATCACTGGAAATACTAGAGCTGGTGAGAGAGGGGCTATTCGTACTTGAGGGTGGCTACGGGGTCCAGGATGGCGGCGCGGTTGGCGGGGAGGGTACCGAAGATGACGCCGACCAGGACCGAGGTGGCGAGGGAGATGACGGCCGCCCAGTAGGAGACAGGAATGGCGAAGGGGGTGAAGAGGCCTACGCTGATGGGGATGGCGATGCCGATGACCGTCCCGACGAAACCTCCGGAGAGAGAAAGGAAGACGGCTTCGGTGAGGAACTGGAGGCGGATCTCGCGGCTGGTGGCGCCGAGGGCTTTGCGGATGCCGATCTCCTTGATGCGGGCCTGGACGTTGGCGAGCATGGAGTTCATGATGCCGACGCCGGAGACGATCAGCGTGATGGCGGAGGCCAGGATCAGGACAACCAGGAGCATGTTAGCGATGCCGCGCATGGTCGTGAGGACGTCGGTGAGGGTCTGGGCAGTGTACTCGCTGGTGGGACGATGGCGGCTGGCGATAAGAGCGGTGATGCGCTTGGCGGCGGGCTCGACGTCCTGGGAGGTGTCCATGCTGAAGAAGATTTCTTTTAGCTCGTCGGTACCGGTGAAGTAGCGGGCGACCTCGTAGGGGACAAGGAGGGTGTGATTACTGATCTCGGACTGGCCGAAGGTGTCGATGCTTTCGACGAAGACACCGATGATGGTGAAGGGAATGCCACGAATGGAGATGGTATGGCCGATGGCAGCGTCATAGCTGCCATAGAGCTCGCGGGCCATGGGACCGACGACGTCGGCGACCTTGGCGTGAGTGAGGGCGTCCTGCTCGTCGAAGAAACGTCCGGATCTGATCTTGAGGCCGCGGATGTCCTTGTACTCGGGGCTGACGCCGAGGAGCATGGCGTCGCGGCTGATGCCGTTGCCGACGGAGATGCGATCGTGGAACTCGAGCATGGGCGAGCTGTAGCGGATGCCGGGGACTTGCTGATCGACTACGTGCATGTCCTCGATGGTCATGTAGTCGGGTGTGCTGATGTTGGCCGGGCCCATGACGACGCCGCCGGTGTACTGCATCTCGACTTTGTTGGGGCCGAGGGAGGAGATGGTATCGATGGCATACTGGCGGCCGGTGAGACCGGCGGTGGCGACGAGCACGATGGAGGCCGAGCCGATGACCATGCCGAGCATGGTGAGCAAAAAACGGGTCTTGCTGGCGCGGAAGCTGTCGAAGGCGAGGTTCACTGTCTCGTGGAAGGAGACGGTGGAGCGAGCGCTGCGGAGGGTGTGCTCGAAGGTGTCGCGGACGGCGGCGGTGGTGCGCGAGGTGCGGAGGGTGTGCTCGAGGGTGTCGCGGACGGTCGGCATAGACAGAAAGGATCGACGTTCAGTATCGCAGGTAGGAAGGGACGGAGCCAGCGAATGAAGCCGATATTGTTCCTGTTGGATGCTGTGGAGACGAGGGCGATTCGGTGTGGCGGCGAGTTAGTAACGTTTGAGCCGGGGTGCGGGTGCGGGGCCCTGGCGATGGTGGAGGAGCCAGTCGAGGTAGGTGGTGACGTCGGCGTCGCGGGCTTCGCCGCTGATGCGGCCGATGATGTCGCCGTTGGTGTCGAGGACGAGGGTGGCGGGGACGACGTCGCCGAGGCCGAGGCGGGAGAGGGTGCCGGTGTCGGCACCGGTCCAGACGGTGAGGTTGATGTTCTGCTTGTGGAAGAGAGGTTGGATCTTGGCGAAGTCGGCGGGGTCGTCGACGGAGATGGCGAGGAAGCGCACGCCTTGAGCAGCGTACTGCTGGCTGAGTTGGGATAGGCGCGGAAGTTCTTCGCGGCAGGGGGTACACCAGGTGGCCCAGAAGACGAGCACGGTGATGGAGCCGTGCAGGGAGTCGAGGCGCTGGACGTGACCGGCGAGGTCGTGGAACTTGAGGTTGGGGACTGGCTTGGCGTTGGCAGCTGTGGCGAAGGAGAGGAGCAGAGCGAGCGCTGAGAGATTACGAAGCATGTTTGAGTACCGGGTGTGGCGTGGGTCGGGTGTGAGTGTTGGGGATGATCTGACCGGGGTTGCGGAGGAGATGCATTCCCTCAGAATGATTTTAGGGCGAGGCCGAAGCCCCGCCCCGTAAGTCAGCTAATAAGGCGACTCTATCAGAGCATCCAGAGCTTCCTTAGAAGCGGTGGGTGTAGCTGGCGAGCCAGACGTACTGCGCGAAGGCGGCGTCGCCGTGGCTCTGGTAGACGGTGTCGGGGTAGCTGCTGGTGCGGTCACGGTGGAGGGCTTTGTCGATGCCGATGTTGAGGATATTGTTGTTGCGGGCGTATTCGAGGCCAGGGCCGAAGGAGACGGCGTAGCCGGGGCGACGGAAGCCGTCGTTGCTGACGGGGAAGAGGTTGTAGGCGGGAACGCCTTCCCAGCGCGGGCCGACGGTTACGGCTAGACCTTTGACGTGCTGGATGGGGAACTCGATGCCGGCTTCGAGGAGGTACTGGTCGGCGATGGAGTCGTAGTTGTCGAGCGGGGTGGTGGTGCTGAGGGTAGCGCCGCGCTGGATGCCGTTGGTGCCGCCGTTCATGGCGATGTAGTCGCCGTCGGTGTAGAGGGTGAGGCTATGGGAGATGCTGCGATAGCCCATCCACTGCATGACGGCGCCCCAGCCGCCGGTGCCGGGCTGGACGGAGTAGTCGACGGGGGTGGTGACGATGGTGGCGGGGCCGACGCCGGTGGTGTTGGTGTTGACGGTGTTCTGGACGTCGTCGTTGCCGGTTGGCATGTAGATGCCGAAGCCGATGGAGGCGTTGCCCTTGGTGACGTGCTCGGGGTTGAAGATCCAGGAGTTGACGCCGAGGATGGTGTCGCCGAGGCCGGTGGCCTGGTACTCGATGGGAGAGCTCTGGGATTTGCGCGAGGCGAAGAGCCAGGGTGCGTCGATTTCTACGCTGATGCGGGGGGTGATCTGGTAGGTGAGGTTGTAGGTGATGAGGTTGATGCGGTTCTCGACCTCGGTGTGCGCTTGAGCGCGGTATTCCTGGTAGACGTCGCCGACGTAGTGCTGGTAGGAGAACTGATGGCGCTCACCGATGGTGAACTCAAAGTGGCCGGGCTGGAGAACGCCACCCTGATCCGTGGGCAGGCCGGATTGCTCGGGGCTGCGCGCGAGGATACAGCCTTGTCCGTTGGAGGGGAGAGCGGAGATGAAAAGGAAGAGCAGAGCTAGAGAGAAGGCGAGCAGGGGGATCTTGCGGGACGGAATCGAGTGCATGAATTCTTTCTTTTATGTAGATAGAGGATTGGCCACGCGGATACAAGGGTCCGCAGCCGGAAAACAGGGGACGATCCCCGGGCTATCCGGCTACGAACGAGAAGGGAGGCTGCTGTGTGACAGGACTACAGTAGCGGAGGCGAGCGCGGGTGCGCATCGGCCAATTGGTTGAATTATTTCTGGACCCCAGCTTGGGGTGTTGATGGTGGTTCGTTAGACGGGATTGATGTCGAGTCCGAGATCGAGGGCGCGGGGGCTGTGGGTTAGCGCGCCTGCGGAGATGATGTCGACGCCGGTGGCGGCGATGGCGGCGATGCGGTCGAGGGTGATGCCGCCGCTGGCTTCGGTGAGCGCGCGGCCGTTGATCCGGAGGACTGCTGTGCGCAGATCGTCGAGGGAGAAGTTGTCGAGCATGATGGTGTGGATGGTGTTGCCGAGGAGCGGCTCGAGTGCGGGCAGTTGGGTGAGGCTGTCGATTTCGACTTCGATGTGCGTGGTGTGGGGGAGGGTGGCGCGCGCGGTGCGGAGGGCTTCGGGGAGGGTTGTGGTGAGGAGGGCGAGGTGGTTGTCCTTGGCCATGACGGCGTCGGAGAGGGAGAAGCGGTGGTTGTGGCCGCCGCCGCAGCGGACGGCGTAGCGCTCGAAGAGACGAAGACCGGGGGTGGTCTTGCGGGTGTCGGTGATGCGGGCTTTTGTGCCGGCGGTTTGCGCGACGTAGGCTGCGGTTAGCGTGGCGATGCCGGAGAGGCGCTGGGCGAAGTTCAGGGCGATGCGCTCGGCCTGGAGGATGGCCCGGGCGGGGCCTTTGATGGTGGCTACCACGGCGCGTGGGGCGAGAGCTTCTCCGTCGTTGATGTGGAAGGTGGTGCGGATGGCTGGGTCGGTGAGGGTGAAGGCGGTGGCGATGAGATCTTCGCCGCAGAGGACGCCGGGTTCGCGGGCTACTAGCTGCGCGGTGAGGGTGGCGGAGCCGGGGATGAGGGTTTGGGAGGTGAGGTCGCCCCAGGGTGCGTCTTCGAGGAGGGCCATGCGGATGATGGCTTCGGTGGCTTCGCGGCTGGGTTTCATCGGGCTCATCGGCTGAGGACGGGTTCGGTGGCGTTGGGTTGGACTTCCTGCGAACCCGGGTCCGAAGGTCCGGACATGGGACACCTGGGCTGCTGGTAGATCAAAGAGTGCTGGAAGGCTTCAGAGGAATTGGGGAAGTCGGTGCGGAAGTGGGCGCCGCGGGATTCTTCGCGGGCTAGCGCGGCGGTGACTAGGGCTCGGGCGAGGTTGAGGAGGTTGCGGGTTTCGAGGTCTGTGGTGGTGGAGCCTTCGATGTGTGAGTGGGTGAGGATGTCGAGGGCTTGCTTGAGGATGGTGGCGTTGCGCTCGATGCCAGCGTGGGTCCACATGAGGGTTTGGATCTGGAGGCGGGTGATGGGGGTGGTGGCTTCCGTGGCGTCTGAACCTGCGGGTCTCTCCACTGCGTCGGCAAAAAGCGCCGACTCCGGTCGAGATGACAATCCTTGGGTGGATGTAGAAGGGGGATCGCTGAGGAAGAGGTGGGCGCAGCGCCAGGCGAAGACGAGGGATTCGAGGAGGGAGTTGGAGGCCAGGCGGTTGGCGCCGTGGACGCCGGTGCAGGCTACTTCGCCTACGGCGTAGAGGTTGGGGATGGAGGTGCGGCCGTAGAGGTCGGTGCGGATGCCGCCCATCCAGTAGTGCGCGGCGGGGGTTACGGGGATGGGGTCGGTGGACCAGTCGAGGCCGCGGGCGCGGGTGGCGGCGTCGATGGAGGGGAAGCGCTGGGCGAGGTAGGCAGGAGATTTGGCGGTGATGTCGAGCAGTACGGGTTGGTTTTCCTGCGTGGCCATCTGGCGGGCGATGCCGCGGGCTACTACGTCGCGAGGGGCTAGCTCGGCGGCAGGGTGGATTTGCTGCATGAAGCGGTGGCGCTGGGCGTCGAGGAGCGTTGCGCCTTCGCCGCGGACGGCTTCGGAGATGAGGAAGGTGCTGGAGGCGGAGGATTCGAGGTTGGGGGTGGCGAGGGCGGTGGGGTGGAACTGGTAGAACTCGAGGTCGGCTAGCTGGGCGCCGGCGCGGAGGGCCATGGCTACTCCGTCGCCGGTGGCCACGGTGGGGTTGGTGGTGTGGAGGTAGAGCTGGCCGGCGCCGCCGGAGGCGAGGATTACGGCGTCGGCGGTGAGGGTGGTGGGGGTACCGTGTTCGTCGATGGTGCTGAGGCCGGTGGCCGTGCCGGTGGCGTTGAGCATCAGGTCTTTGGCGAAGGTGTGTTCCAGGACGGTGATGTTGGGGTTGGAGCGGACTGCTCGGACTAGAGCGGTTTCGATGGTGAGGCCGGTGGCGTCGCCTCCTGCGTGGAGGACGCGGGGGTAGGAGTGGGCGGCTTCCAAGCCTTTGGCAAGCTGGCCGTTGTGGTGGTCGAAGACTACGCCTAGACGGATTAGGTCACGGATGCGGTCGGGGCCTTCGGCGCATAAGATGTTGACGGCGTTGGGGTTGCAGAGGCCTGCGCCGGCGGTGAGGGTGTCGGCGATGTGGTCGGCTACGGAGTCGTCGGAGAACATGGCCGCGGCGATGCCGCCTTGCGCCCAGCGGGTATTGGATTCGGCTAGAAGTGCTTTAGTTACAAGGGTTACGGCGTGCTCGGCGCTTAGTTCGATAGCCGCTATGAGGCCTGCGATGCCGCTGCCGACTACTATTATTTGCTTGCTTCGCTGTCTTTCTATGTGTGAGTTTGAGGTCACTCTGAACCCCGTTTGGTGATGCGCGGGGCGAGCTTGAGCATGGCATTCAGCGCGAGGCGTGCGGGGTTGGCTATGGACTCGGGGACAGAGATGCGGTTTAGTACTTCGCCGCGCTCGAGGGCTTCGAGGACCCACGCTATGTAGCCGGGATGGATGCGGTACATGGTGGAGCAGGGGCAGACGATGGAGTCGAGGCAGAAGATGGTGTGCTCGGGGTGCTGGGAGGCCAGGCGCTGGACGAGGTTGATCTCGGTGCCGATGGCGAAGGTGCTGCCGGCGGGGGCCGCGGCGATGGCTTTGACGATGAAGTCGGTGGAGCCGGAGGCGTCGGCCGCGTCGACTACTTCCATGGGGCACTCGGGGTGGACGATGACCTGTACGGCTGGTTTGTCAGGGCCTCCGGGGTAGCGCTGGCGGGCGAGGTTGATCTGGTCTACGGTGAAGCGTTTATGTACCGAACAGTAGCCGTGCCAGAGGAGGACTCGGGCGGACTGGAGGGCTTCGGGGGTGTTGCCGCCGAGGGGTTGGTTGGGGTCCCAGACGGGCATCTGGGCGAGGGGGATGCCCATGGCTTTGGCGGTGTTGCGGCCTAGGTGCTGGTCGGGGAAGAAGAGGACACGCTGGCCACGTTCGAAGGCCCACTCCAGGACGCGGGCCGCGTTGGAGGAGGTGCAGACTACGCCGCCGTGCTCGCCGCAGAAGGCCTTGAGGGTGGCGGAGGAGTTCATATAGGTGACGGGGATGACTTGCTGGCGGCCGTCAGGTGTGGGGTTGGAGCCGAGGACTTCGGTTAGCTGTTCCCAGCAGTCGGTTACGGTGTCGATGTCGGCCATGTCGGCCATGGAGCAGCCGGCGGCGAGGTTGGGTAGGATGACGGCCTGGTCGGGGCGGGAGAGGATGTCGGCGGTTTCGGCCATGAAGTGGACGCCGCAGAAGACGATGGCTTCGGCGTGGGGGCGCGAGAGGGCGGCGTTGGCTAGCTGGAAGGAGTCGCCTACGAAGTCGGCGTACTGGACGACCTCGTCGCGCTGGTAGAAGTGGCCCAGGATGACGAGCTTTTCGCCTAGCGCGCGTTTTGCGGCGCGGATGCGGAGGTCGAGTTCGGCGGGGGTGGCGTTGCGGTACTCGGAGGGTAGGCCGGGCTGGTGGGGGGAGTTGGCGGGGAGGTGATCGGCCATGGAGGCGCCGGGGCCGTAGGTGGGGGTGGCGTCGAAGGTCCAGGGTGCGTCGGCGAGGGCGGAGGAGCAGGTGGTGGTGGTTTCATCTCCTCGCTGTTCGTTGATTTGAATCAGCTGGATGGTGCTGTCTACTGAGGGCACTGCGGGCTCCTTGGGCTGCGAATCCCCTGGCCTCCGTGCGGATGGTGGGCCGGGGACTATTGGATGCAGCCACCTCCTTCTAGGGTACTAGAAGGTCGGGGGTGGTGTTCGAGATGTGTGGGGTTGGATTGATGGCGTTTGTTGGCGAGAGAGCGGGAGTTCAGTGATGAAAAGGGTGTTAGCTTAGCGCCGCGGAGAGCTGAACTAAGGCTTGCCGAATCTCGGTCTCGTTGAAGGCGGCAAAGCCCAGGAGGACGCCGTTGGGGGTGCGACGTTTCAACATGTAGCGGTCGATGCCGATGACCTCTACGCCTCGAGCGGCTGCGGCCTTCTCCGCCTGGCGCGAGGTCATTCCGTTCTTGAGAAACCCGACGGTGTAGAGGCCAGCACGGACGTCGGAGATTTCTAGCAGTCCGCCTAAGTATTTATTGCCGCCTTCGATCAGTGCTTCGAGGCGGCTGGCGTAGAGGTCGCGCATGCGGCGGAGGTGACGGGCCAGGTGGCCGTCCACGATGAAGTCGCAGAGTATGGCTTGATCGAAGCTGGAGTTGCGGAAGTCGGTTTGATAGCGGAAGGCTAAGAAGTAGTCGACTAAAGATGGAGGCAGGACGATGTAGCCCAGGCGTAAGGATGGGAACAAGGTTTTGCTGAAGGAGCCGATGAGGATGACGTTTGAGTTTTCGTCGAGGCTTTGCAGTGCGGGGACTGGTTGGCCTTCAAAGCGGTATTCGCTGTCGTAGTCGTCTTCGATTACGAAGGCACCGGTGCGCGAGGCCCATTGGAGAAGGGACATGCGCCGTTCCAGGGACATGGTTACACCTAGCGGAAACTGGTGGGCGGGCGTTAGGTAGACGCCCTTGGCGTGCGGGCAAAGTTTTTTGCCGGCTGAGATTGATAGGCCTTCTTCGTCTACCGGTACGGGAATGATTCTGGCGCCGGCGTTGTTGAAGGCGATGCTGGCGCCGAAGTATCCGGGGTCTTCCATCCATACCGGATCGCGCCGCTTGAGCAGGAGGCGCGCCAGCAGATCGAGTGCCTGCTGGATGCCGGAGACGATCATGATCTGGTCGGAGGTGCAACGCAGACCTCGCGATGAGCGCAGATACTCTGCGATGGCATTGCGCAGTGGTTTGTAGCCGCGGCCGTCGGCTGGTGTATCGAGCCATGACCTGAAGTTGCGGGCGCGCTTTGCGGCAATGCGTCCCCAGACCTCGGAGGGGAATTCGGCGATGGCGGGATCGGCTGCGCGAAAGGGGTGGATGTGCTCGTTCCAGATGAGGTCGACGTAAGGCTTTGGACGGACGTAGGACGAGATGACGTTTCGGACGTAGGCGGGAGACGTTGAGGTCGTCTGCTGGTTGGGCTGGACTGCTGCCACGCGATTTACCCAGGTGCCAAATCCGACTTTGCTGGAGATGTAGCCTTCGTCCTGCAGGCGCTCGAAGACGCTGACCACTGTGCCGCGCGATAGCCCGTATTGACTGGCGAAATCGCGCGAGGCTGGAAGGCGGGTGCCTGACTCGAGGCGGCCTTCGAGGATTGCGTCGCGCAGTTCTGCGTAGAGCCAGTTGGCCAGCGTCTGATGCGGCGGACGTTTTTTGAGAGTGAACTCAAACGAGCTGATGGTCTTGGGCATGGGTTTGGATTGGACTAATAATATTACGGAAAATGGCTCTACCCAGAGTACCAATGCAGATCATAGTATCAGCTCTGTATTGGTTTTATCCGGATGTGCATATCGCTGAGGTGCTTACAAGATGAAGTTTGAACAGATCAGAGTTGGAGTTTGGTTTTACGCGTTGGCAACGGTTGCAACGGGTGTCGTGGACATAGTCTGGATGGAGTTTGAAGCGTCTCATCAACCGATCAAAGCGCTGAGCCAGCATATTCCCGGCGAACAGGCGCTGGCGGTGCTCGCCGGCATATGGCTGGTGGCTGCGGGTATCGCTATGCTGTGGCGGCCGGCGGCGCGGATCGGGGCCGTTGGTGCAGCCTTGATCTATGAGATTTTTGCTTTGCTGTGGGTGCCTCGGTTTTATGTGATGACGCATATGTTCGGGTTTCGAATGGGCGTCATCGTCTTTGTCTTAGGCGGGATTGGGGCACAGTTGCTTCTGGCTGCGCCGGCTTTCATCGTTTATGTTGCGACGGCAACACCCGGTTCAACTGGGCGCGAGAGAGCAGTGATCGCTGCTCGTTGGATGTTGGGTGTGCCTCCGATACTGTTCGGCCTAGGACACCTGATGAGTATTCACGTCTATGTGCGTTTTGTGCCGCAGTGGATGCCGTTTGGTGCTTTCTGGGTGGTGCTGTCGGGTACCGCGTTCCTGCTTGCGGGTCTTGCGATTGTCTCGGGAGTTCGGGATGTGCTGGCCGCGAGGATGCTGGCGCTGATGCTCTTGCTGTTTGAGTTCATGGTGGAGATACCGCCGGTCTTCACTCATCCGAACAGCCAGCAGGCGTGGGGCGGAGCGCTATACAATCTCACCGCGATTGGGGCCTGCTGGATATTCGCGGAGTTTGTCGGTGGGCGATTGGTAGAGCGAAGAGAGATCGATGTTGCTGGACATTTTGCTACAACAGGTTCGGAGGTTGCGGCTGGATCGACTGCCTCCACTGCGGACTGAGTTGAGGTCGGCATCGATGGGTGTCGCGGGAATTTACCAGCCCATCTGATGCATGCGTTGCTGGATTAGCGCGGTGTAGTGGGTCATGTGGTCGGGGCGGCGGTGGAGAGGGGCGGGTAGGATGGCAGCTAGCTCGGCGGCCTGGTGGCGGTTCAGGTTGCGGGCGCTGGTGTGGAAGTAGTGGCGGCTGGCGGCTTCGGCTCCGTAGATGCCGGGGCCCCACTCGACTACGTTGAGGTAGAGCTCGAGGATGCGCTGCTTGCCGAGGACTAGTTCGGCTACCGGGACTAGCGTGGTTTCGGCGGCCTTGCGGAGGATGCTGCGGCCGGTGCCGAAGAAGAGGTTTTTGACCAGCTGCTGGGTTAGGGTGGAGGCGCCGCGGATGCGGTGGTTGGGCTTGTGGTCGTCTGGATCGGCGTCGAGGTCGGTGTGGGCGTCGATCTCGATCTGGTGGAAGTCGAAGCCGTGGTGTTGGTAGAAGCGGGCGTCTTCGGCGGCGATTACGGCGTGCTGGAAGTCGGGTGAGATGCGGGTTAGGGGGACGAAGTCGTAGTGCGCGGTGTAAGGCTTAGAGGAGAACCAGGACTGGATGCGGCGCTCGGCGTGGACGGCGGTGGTGGGTGGGTCGATCCACTTGAGGGCTACCTGGGTTAGGGCTGCTAGTAGCCAGAGGGTGGCTAGTGAGGCGAGGAGGGCCTGCGCTACGGTGC
>JBAVDD010000242.1:0-8647 GCA_049587035.1 Acidobacteriaceae bacterium
AGCCCATAGTGCAGATACCGCAGCCGAGCCAACCCCGCCGCCAGCAAAACATAAAGCGACCGCAGCCCCATCACGGCCATAATGTTCGACGCATAAGCCAGAAACGGCACCCGCGTAATACTCAACACCGCCGGTATCGAATCCAGCGCAAACACCACATCGGTTAACTCCACCGCCACCAGCGCCAGCAGCAGCACCGTAGCCATGCGGACTCCACCCTCGCGCACTACAAAGTGATCCTGATTCTCACTAATAGGCCGCCACTTCGTAAGCCACTTAATCCACGCCGGAGTCTTCTCCAACTCACCCGACGAACTCTCCGGCTTAAGCAACCGCACCGCCGCCACCAGCAGCACGGCACCAAACAAATACTCCACCCAATGAAACCGATTCAGCAGCCCCACACCACCAGCGATAAACAACCCACGCAGCACAATCGCGCCGCCCACGCCCCAGAACAGCACCCTCGGCTGCTTGCCCTCCGGAATCCGAAACAACCGGAACAGCAGCAGAAACACAAACAGATTATCCAGGCTCAGCGCCTGCTCCAGCGCATACCCCGCCAGGTACTGCGTAGCCCCCGTCACGCGATACGCCCTGCTAAGCAACACTGCCAACACCAGCGCCGCGCCCACCCACATCACCATCGCGGCCATAGCCTTGCGGCGAATATCCGGCATCAGACGATGCAGCAGATACTCCAACCCCAGCAGGGCCACCAGCGCGACATGAAAATAAATCCAGTAAGAGAGAGGTGTCATCGAGCGCCCATGCAACTTCAGCTTCTAGCTCTTAGCTTCTAGCTCAAAGACCAATACCAAAACCCAAGGCCCACAACCTTCAGCACAAGCACCACAATCCAACTGCTAGAAGCTAGAAGCTTCATCTCTACCTCTCATTAATCAACTTCACCAGCTCCACAAACAAATCCGCCGACACCTGCAAGCTAGTCACGCTCAACTTAACCATCGTGTCCTGAGCAGTGTGGTGGACGGCGTAATAGCCGGGTCGGGTCGGGTCGGGCGGGCCATACACATAATCAATCACATCCAACGACGGCACCCCCCGCTGCACAAACGGCAGATGGTCATCCTCAATCGCCTGCGAGTCCTTGAACAGATACTTCGTGTGCCCTGTCTCTTTGCCCGCTTTCGTCAGCAGATCCAGCAGCCACGGCGTAGAGTTCGACTCCTTGTCGATGTTCAACTCCTTCCACCCGATCATGTCCGCCAGCACAAACGCCTTGATGTGTCCCAGCGTTCCATCCGCTGACCACTTCGCCGCGATATGCCGCGTCCCATACAGCGAATCCTCATTCGTCCACTCTTTATTAATCGACTCCTCGCCATCGGTAAACAACAACCACACCGAATATCCCTGCGGCGGATGCAGCCGATAATACTGCCCCAGCGCAATCAGCAACGCCGTAGTACAGGCCCCATCGTTCGCCCCCACAAAGCGAATGTCCTTCAGCCAATAGTTCGTCTCATAGTGCGAAGCAAGAACAATAATCCCGTTCTTCTTGCCCGGAAACTTCACGATCAGGTTATGCATCGTCAACGGCCCAATTGGAGTCCGCGCCGTAAACCGGTCGTCGACAAAATCTCCCTTGGCAACCTCCGGCTTGAAGTGCCCCTTGATAAACGCCTCAGCCGCCGCATGTCCCGGCGACCCGATATACCGCTTCGGCGCCACATTCACATACTCCTGTGTGAGTCGCATAACCTCGCGTCCACTCACCGCGCCATCCTGCGCAAACACAGCCGGCGACACCGCAACCAACCCACTCACCACCATCAGCGTCGCAACCCAAAGTCTCATACCCATCTAGGCAGCTCCCTTCGCAGCTTCCTTCTTCTTCCGCCGGTTCGGATGCACAAAGTACGCGATCCCCACCCCAATGAAGTAAAGCGCCAGCATCGGCGAAGCAAACAAGCACATCCCCACCGGGCTCGGGTCAGGGCAGATCACTGCCGCCAGCAGAAAGATCGCCATGATCGCATAGCGAAAATTCTTGATCAGGAACTTCGCGTCCACAATCCCGAACAGCGCCAGGAAGAAGATCACAATCGGCATCTCGAACGTGACTCCCAGCCCTAAAATGACGGCCAGAAAGAATCCCGTGTAGTCGTCGATCGTGATCATGTGCGTAAAGTTCTTGCCAAAGTCCTGGACCAGAAACACCATCGCCCCGGGCAACACATACCGATAGCCAAACCACGTCCCTGCCAGAAACAGCCCCACCGTAGCCGACATGAACGGCCACACATACTTCTTCTCATTCGCATACATGCCCGGCGAAATAAACAGCCACACCTGGTAAAGAATGAATGGCGAAGCAATGATCGCGCCGCCCACCAACGACGTCTTGATGAAAAAGTTGATCGCATCCGTAGGGTGCGTCATCGTCATCTTCAGCCCGATATCCACCAGCGGCTTCTGAATGTATCCCGTCAGCCGGTTGTGAAAGATCCACGCCACCGCGAACCCCGCCGCCAGGTAGCCGAAGATCCAGAACAGCCGATTCCGCAGCTCCTCCAGATGCTCCATCAAGCTCATACCGGGCAGCTCAGCCCGTTCATGCACCGCGTTCCGTGCACGGCCCACCAGATCAATTGCCATTGGCTGTCGTCTCCGCTGCCTCAGCTTCTACCACTGCTGGGCTCGCCGCCGGGCTCGCCGCCGGAATAGCATCCAGCAACCCACTCAGCGCGCCGTCTTGCGCTTCCGAGCTCCGCGCCTCCGAAACCTGTGCTACCGCACTCCGCGCCGCCGGCAGCCCCGTAGCCGGAGGCATAATCTTCAAATCACCCGACACCGCAATCGGCAACGGCGTCCGCACCCCATCAACCACCTCATACTTTGTCTTCGCGACCTCCGCATGCTCGGCGGGCGCCCCAGGTTCCGCTTCTGAAACCTTGGTTTCCACCGTTTCCGCAACCGGCTCCGCCGCACCCTCTACGGCCACCGTCTCCTCAGCACTCTCCGCCGCAAGCGCCTTGGCCTCAAGCTCAGCCATAATCGGAGCAGCTACGGGAGCCGCGGCCTCCATCGCCGCAATCTGCTTGTTCTTCTCCGTCTGCTCGCTCAGCCGCAACTCATCTTCCATCTGCATCTTGAACTCATTGGACGCCCTGCGAAACTCGCCCACCCACTTACCCACCTCGCGGGCCAGCACCGGCAGCCGCTTCGGCCCAAACAGCAGCAGCGCCAGAACAAACAGAAAAATACTGTCAGGAAAACTCGGCATAGAAAACTCAGGAAACTCGAAATAGAGAAACTTTGGCGGACTCCCCGCAGACTCCGATGATACGGCCTAGGCCCCCTCCGCCGAAAGCTCAGCGTTCACACACAAAGCTCCACCGCCCTCCTCTCATTCAACGTTCCCCAACCGTCCCCGGATGTATCCTGATCCCCGCAAGCTTCCTCATCCGGCGAAACCCTTCACTCTCCTGCGCGTCCAAAGCTTCAGCACCAGAACACAGGGCACACCTGCAACAATGGAGTATCGCCGCTCGCACACACTGCCTCGGCGCACGGAGAGTCTCATCATGCTGCCTGCGCATCGCCGCGCGAAACTTCGTTCCCCCGCCACGCACGCGTGCGCGCTCCTTCTGCTGTCCTCCCTCGCTCTGCTCCTCACCGGCTGCGGCAACTTCTTCACCTGCGAAGGCAAAGCCAGCTGCCCCACCACCACCTGCACCACCAACTGCCCCGCCACCACCACCGACTACGCCTACATTGCCAACAGCTCCAGTGGCACCACCTACGTCGACGGCTACGACGTCGGCAGCGGCGCCCTCACCGCCGCCACCAGCGCTCCCTTCTCCTTCAGCTACTCACCCTCTGCCCTCGCTATCACACCCGCCAACACCTTCCTCTACGCCGCAACCGACTCCGCCCTCACCACCGGCATCATCTACGGCTACTCCATCGGCACCGGCGGCGCCCTCAGCATCCTCAGCTTCAACAGCACCACCGCCCTGGTCAACGAAAGCGTCAGCTCCATGGCCATCTCCCCCGACGGCCAGTGGCTCTTCTGCCTCGACACCGACGGCATCACCCTCGAGGAGTACTCCATCAACGCCACCACCGGCGCCCTCAAGTTCGCCGCCACCTACGGCATCACCGGCGCCACCACCGGCGTTATCACCCCCGCCTCCGTAGCCATCGCCCCTACCGGCGACTACGTCGTAGTAGCCCTGGGCACCGGCGGCGCCGAAACCTTCGGCTTCGACACCACCACCGGCGTCGCCACCGTCTCCACCCTCATCAAGCCCGCCAACTCCGCCACCGGCATCTACGCCGTAGCCGTCGACGCCAACGACTACCTCTACGCCGCCGGAACCGCCGGCCTACAGGTCTTCGCCACCACCGCCGCCGGCGTCCCCACCGTCCCGGGCAACACCTACACCACCGGAACCGGCCCCCGCTCCATCGCCATCAACCCCGACTCCACCTTTGTCTACGTAGGCAACCAGACCGACGGCACCATCACGGCCTACACCATCGGCACCAACGCCGCGCTAACCGCCGTCTCCGGCTCACCCTTCACGGGCCCGACCACCGTTAGCTCGCTAGGCGTCGACAGCACAGGAGCCTATCTCGTCTCCTCCGGCTACAACTCCACCACCGGCATCAATCTCTACGCCATCGGCACCACCGGAGTCCTAACCAACAAAGCCACCGCAGCCACCGGCACCAGCGCCCTCATCCCCACCCCCATAGCCATGACCCACTAATGTTCCTGTTGCATTCGTTGTTGCTGTTGCCTTGCTTTTCTGTCTGTCATCCCGCAGGAATCTGCTTTTGCGCTTGCCGTTGCCTCTGAGACAGGTCCGGGCTTCAGCCCCGACATCCCAACCCGCGCAACACGGGGGCCGCAACCCTTGGACCTAGCGTGTTTGCCGTTACCAATCAGTTGAATCGGGCCAGTTGAATCAGGCCACCACGGAGCTCAAAGAGTGCATCGGCCTGTTGTCAACACGCACCACCGCCTGTGATAATTTGAAGCGCCCTCCTGCCCATCGCGGGTGGGTTTCAACCTCATCGTTACTCTGAAGCACAGAGGGGATCGGTCATGAGAGTTGGCGTGGCGGTATTCGGCATCGCGTCCGTTGCCTCCGGAATCCTGGATCTCATCTGGGGTGAGCTTGAGCCCGCTCATCAGCCCCTGCAGGCTTGGGGCAATCACATCCCCGGCATGACGATTTTCGCGTACATCGTCGCCGTCTGGCTGATCGTAGGAGGTGCGGCCATACTGGCGCGCCGGAGTTTGCGCTTCGGAGCAGCCGCGCTCACCATCCTCTACGGCATCTTCATTCTGTTTCCGTTGCCCCGCTTTGTTACGGCACCACACTTCCTCGGGTATCGGGCCGCTGTTTATATCGGCGTCACAGGCAACGTTTGCGAGCAGATCATCCTGTTCGTCGCTGCGGCGGTTCTGTGGACATCGCTGGGCGGGCAGGACTCGCTGTCAAGGCGAGCATCCCTGGTGGCGCGCTGGACGTTCGGGTTCTGCTCGGTCTTTTTCGGGCTGGGGAACCTGACTGCCATAGAGACTGTCGTTCCCTCGATCCCGAAGTGGATGCCCTTCGGTGCAACGTTTTGGGCTGTGCTCACCGGGGTCGCCTTCGTGTTGGCAGGCGTGGCCATCATTTCGAAAGTACAGGATGTTCTGGCAGCGAGACTGCTCGGGACGATGCTCCTAGTCTTCAATGTTCTGGCATTAGCCCCTCCGGTCTTTTCCGCGCCTCATGCCCATGTCTCCTGGGGCGCCAATGCCTTCAATCTGACCGCGGTGGGAGCTGCCTGGATCATCGCCGAGTGGTTAGCAGAACGGCAGCAGTTGATTCAGCATCAGCAAAGCATGCATGCAGCAAAACCGTCGCTGGGATAAATCCATCGCCGTGATGGCAGCGACCCCAACGGATTGGATAGAGCAGCACTCATTGGATAGAGCGGCCCTCAACCGGCGCGCATCATCTCCAGTGCGCTCATTGATGACATATCGGTACCGATACGTCGCCTCTATTCAGTAATGGCAGCACGCCATCTTCGCACTCCCTCGTACCCACCCAAACACTTGCACCCCCCGCCAATCGCGCTACTCTAAAAGTGGGCGCTTTGTCTCGATCGATCGCATTCCGTCCCACAACCATCGCAGCACACACGCAAAGGCCGCACCTCTACATGCACCAAACCCTCTCGAAGCTGGTGAATCGTCGTCTCCTCACAACCCTGTTGGGAGCGACACTAGCCTGCGCCCTCACCGGCTGCTCTCACTTCCACCACAAGCCCTCCGAAACCTACGTCTACGTCACCGCCAAGCAGACCTTCCTCCGCGACCGCGTCGCCGCCGTCTCCAACCGCACCGGTCAGACCACCAACGGCGAACAGTTGGTAGTCCTCGAACACGCTCGCCGCTGGCTCAAGGTCCGCACCCCGCGCGGTGAAGTCGGCTGGATCGAAGAGCGCCTCACCGCCCCCCAGGACATCGAAGACAAGTTTGAAGACCTTGGCAAGCAAAGCCAGCACGACCCCGTCGTAGCCACCGCCACCACCAGCGACGAAGCCTACCTCCACGTAGCCCCCGGCCGCGAAACCGACCACCTCTACCTCCTTCCCGAAGGCGAAACCCTCCACCTCCTCGAACGCGCCTCTGTCCCCAAACCCGTAGCTCCCGGCGCGCAGCCGCCACCCTCAGCAGACAACAACGGTGCGCCAGCCGGACCGATCCTCGAAGACTGGTGGCTCGTCCGCGACTCCCGCAACCAGACCGGCTGGATCTACAGCCGCCTCGTCGACATCTCCGCCCCCGACGCCCTCCTTCGTTACGCCGACGGCCAGCGCATCGTTGGCGCCTACATCCTCGCCCACGTCGACGACCCCGACTCTGGCATTCTCAACAACGGCAACACCGTCACCAGCATCCCCGAATACATCACCGTCATGGCCCCCTACAAGTCCGGCCTGCCCTTCGACTTCAACCAGGTCCGCGTCTTCGTCTGGAACACACGGAAGCACCGCTATGAGACCGGCTTCAGCGAGCGCAACGTCGTTGGCTACCTCCCCGTGAAACTAGGCTCTAGTACCGATCCCTACGCCAAGGGTGAAGAGGCCACCGAGAAGCTCCCCACCTTCACCTACCGCGTCCTGGCCGCCGACCAGGCTCTCCCCACTCCCAATCCAACCACCGGCCTCATCCAGCCCGGCCGCCTCATCGAGAAGACCTACCGCCTCGAAGGCAACATCTGCCGCCGCCTCATCGCTCCTGGCACACCACCTCCCGCCGAAGCCCACCCCGAACCGGAACTCAAGAAGGCCAAACGGGCAGCAAGAAGCAGAAGAGTCGCAGGCCGACATAAGCGCTGAACCCAGCTCCAACAGCGTGTATAGCTCAAGCCCCCGATTTGCATCACATAACCGGGTTCAAATACGCGATTTGCAGCACAAAACTCATACGTTTACGCGTAGAACCGCCGTATCGCCTCCACCACGCTCTCCACCTCTTCCACCCGTAACTCAGGGAACATCGGGAGCGCCAGAACCTCCTCAGAAGCTCGCTCACTCACCGGAAAATCCCCCTTCTTGTAGCCCAGATACTGTAGGCTCTTCTGCAAGTGAAGTGATTGAGGATAATAGACTTCCGACCCAATCGACAACCCCGTTAAGTACTCCCGCAAGGCATCCCGCCGGGGCGCTCGGATCACGTACTGGTGGTACACATGCACCGCCCGAGGATCGGTGAAGGGAAGCACAACCCCCTCCACCGTACTCTTTCCCGTCAACCCGGCCGCCGTAAACCGCTGATTATAAAGCTCCGCAAGCTCGCGTCGACGAACATTACCCGCCTCCACCCGACGCAACTTCACCTCCAGAACCGCCGCCTGCAGCGTATCCAAACGCGAGTTCCAACCCACCTCATCATGGTAGTAACGCTGCCGCATCCCATGTGCTCTCAACATCTTAGCGCGCTCGGCCGTAACCGCATCGCGGGTTGTAACCATCCCCGCATCCCCAAACGCCGCCAAATTCTTCGTAGGATAAAAACTAAACGCAGCAGCATCCCCCAACCCCCCAGCCTTCACCCCCTCCCACGAGGCCCCAAATGCCTGTGCCGCATCCTCAATCATCTTCATTCCCAGCCCCGAAGTAAGCCCAGCAAAACCTTTCATATCAGCGCATTGCCCATAAAGATGCACGGGCATAACCCCCACCGCCGGCTCCTTCGCAACCACCGCGCCCACACACTCTGGCGATAGATTAAACGTCCTGGAATCAATATCCGCCAAAACAGGCTTAGCCCCCACCCGCAAAATCGAACTAACTGTAGCAAAGAAGCTAAATGGCGTAGTTACAACAACATCCCCAGACCCAATCTTCAACGCAGCCATCGCCAGCCACAAAGCATCGGTCCCGCTGGCACACCCAACCCCAAACGAAACCCCACAAGCGTCCGCCGCAGATTCTTCAAACCGCGCCACTTCCGGCCCAAGAATGAACCGTTGTGAATCACACACCGCAGCAATCGCAGATAGAACTTCCTCGCGAATTTCAGCAAATTCGCGGCGAAAATCCAGCATCGGAACAGCAAGCAGCTTGGGGGTGGCGCCAGTGTCAATCATCTCTACCATCGTAATTCTTC
>JBAVDD010000243.1:0-5389 GCA_049587035.1 Acidobacteriaceae bacterium
ACCACGGTCTGCGCTCGGTCGATGTGCGCGTGGCTGGGCCGGGTTCGGGACGTGAGTCCGCGATCCGCGCGTTGGCGGCTGCGGGGGTCGAGGTTCGCTCGATCCGCGACGTTACGCCGATGCCGCATAACGGCTGCCGTCCGCCGAAGCGCCGCAGGGTCTGATTTGGGAGGATGTCTATGACGCAGCGTTCCGTAAAGCGTTCTGTGTTCATAGGCATCCGCCTCGTATGTGGTGTTGTATTCCTCTGGCTTGTATATCGCAGCTACCTGCACGACGGGTATTTAGCGGTCGTAAGTGCCTCATGTTTAGTTCTTGCTCTTTGGGGCCTTAGTTATTCCAGTGAGCAAGGAAGAAAATTGGCCAGCGAGAATATGCGTAAAGCTGGTCTCAAACCGGATCGCGACTGAAGCGCTGCCAGCGTGTAAAGCGATCGACAACCGAAGTATTTGGAGAGATAGAAAATGGCACGTTATACAGGACCCGTCTGCCGGCTTTGCCGCAGGGACGGAACCAAACTGTTTCTGAAGGGCGCTAAGTGTTTTACCGATAAGTGCCCCGTTGAGAAGCGCAACTTCCCCCCCGGCCAGCATGGTCAGTCCAAGAAGGTGAAGAAGGTTGTTGGCTATGGTCTACAGCTTCGTGAGAAGCAGAAGGCCAAGCGCATCTACTTCACGCTCGAGACGCAGTTCCGCGCGTACTACGAAAAGGCTGCTAACCGCACCGGCGTTACCGGCGAGCTGCTGCTGCAGCAGCTGGAGACGCGGTTGGACAACGTCTGCTACCGGCTGGGATTTGCGATGAGCCGCCGCCAGGCACGGCAGGTGGTTCGCCACGGGCATGTGCAGGTGAACGGCCGCAAGGTGAACATTCCCAGCTTCCAGTGCAAGGTTGGCGATGTGATTGCGATCCGTGAGGGTTCGCAGAAGCTGGCGATGCTTGAGGCGGCGAAAGACTTCGTTTCGGGCCAGAGCCGCGTGAACTGGATCGAAGTCGCTGCGGATGGGCTGTCGGGCAAGGTGATTGCGCTGCCGAAGCGTGAGGACGTGAACCTGCCGGTGAATGAGCAGTTGATCGTCGAACTTTACTCGAAGTAAGCGTTGAGTTTTACGGTGTGGCGGAGGAGAAGCAGGTTCCTCCGCTGCGCTGCGGAATGACAACCAGAAAAGCAAGAGCAAGTACAACAGCAACAACAACCGCAGCACCATCAGCCATGCAGAATGCTTCGCGTGTGCGATGAAGAAAGGAACACCATGCTTTGGAGAGGTTTTCAAAAGCCCAAGCGTCTCGCGGTAGATCAAGAGACACTGACCAACACATACGGCAAGTTTTCCGCTCAGCCTTTTGAGCGCGGGTTTGGTACGACGATTGGAAATGCCGTGCGGCGCACGCTGCTGTCATCGATTGAAGGAGCTGCGGTTACCGCGGTTCGCATCGAGGGCGTGCTGCACGAGTTTCAATCCATTACGGGCGTTGTGGAAGACGCAACGGACATCATCCTGAACCTGAAGCAGATTCCGTTCAAGCTGAATGGGGATGGTCCGAAGGCGCTTTACCTGCGTGCGGATGCTGCTGGTGTGATTACGTCGGGCATGATCGAGGCCGATTCGGACGTTGAGATCCTTGATCCGAACGTGTACATCTGCACGGTGTCCGAGGGCGGACGCATTGACATGGAGATGCGTTTGAAGCGTGGCCGTGGCTATGTTTCGGCCGATAAGAACTTCGACAGCGACCTGGGTATTGGGTTCATTCCTGTGGACTCGGTGCATTCGCCGGTGCGCAAGGTGAACTACCTGGTGGAGGCTGCACGTCTGGGCCAGATCACCGATTACGAGAAGCTGACGCTGGAAATCTGGACGAACGGTACGGTTCTGCCTGCAGACGCGCTGGGACTTTCGGCGAAGCTGTTGAAGGACCACATGACGATCTTCATCAACTTCGAAGAGGAGTTGGAAGCCGGTGCAGAAGGTGCGCATGATGGGCTGACAATTCGTAACGAGAACCTCAACCGCTCGGTGGAAGAGCTTGAGCTTTCCGTGCGGAGCTACAACTGCCTGAAGAATGCCAACATCGCGACGATCGGCGAGCTGATTCAGAAGACCGAAGCCGAGATGCTGAAGACAAAGAACTTCGGACGCAAGAGCCTGAACGAGATCAAGGAGATTCTTGCGCAGATGGGTCTATCGCTGGGCATGAAGATCGACGAGCAGGGGAACCCGGTTCCGGGCCCGACGTCGGTACTGCCGGCGGCGACGCTGGCGGCCAGCTACGGCAGCTTCGACGATGAGGACGAGGACGAGGATGAAGAGGACCTTGATCTCGGAATCGAACCCGAAACTTTCTAGTTTCGTTCGCAGCGCAGCAGGGTTTTAGCTCTGCTGCGCTGCCTAACTTGCATGATCCGAGCCGGACAGAAGTCTGGGTCGAAGGAGATTGATATGCGCCACCGTAATGGCGGTTTCAAGCTGGGACGCAATACCAGCCATCGCCGCGCTTTGCTTCGCAACCTTGTTACATCGATTATTTTGAACGATCGCGTTCACACCACCATTACCAAGGCCAAGGCGTCGAAGCCACTGGTCGAGAAGATGATTACGCTTGGCAAGAATGGCAGCGTGCATGCACGGCGGCAAGCGCTGGCGTACATGATGACGCCGGAGTCGGTGGATCGCCTGTTTAACACGGTGGCTCCACGTTATGGCGCGCGTCCGGGCGGGTACTCGCGCATTGTGCGCACGGGACCGCGGCAGGGCGATGCTTCTGAGATGGCCTACATTGAGCTGCTGGGCGCTGAGCAGGAGTTGAGCGAGAAGGCTGAGAAGCGCGCTGAGGCTCGTACGAAGCGTCGTGAAGAGCTGCAGAAGCAGATGGAAGAGAACGGTCAGGCGGATCCGGGTGAGGCGGGTTCCGAAGGGTAAGCGTTCTTTGCTGGTTATGGATTGAAAGAGGCGCATCCTTCGGGGTGCGCTTTTTTCGTGTTGCGATAGACTAGAGCAAATCTCCTGATACTGTGAAACGGACAGTTTGGAGGAGCGCCGTTCTTCTTGAGGAAGAACTGCCATGAAAGCCAAGATCCGCTCTACACCTTCAGAAGATTTGCTGTAGGCGAAGGCTAGGAAAGAAGGCCCCCAAGCGCATGTCGATTGTTGAACTCGAGAAGATACGCAAGGTGTATGACACCAAGGTGGCGGTGGAGGGGCTTTCGCTCACCATTGAGCCGGGCACGATGTTTGGCCTGCTGGGGCCGAATGGATCGGGTAAAACGAGTTCTATTCGGATGATGATTGGGATGACGGTGCCGGATTCGGGATCGGTGCGCCTGTTTAGGAAGCCGTTTCATCGGAGTGCGCTGCACCGGGTGGGGTATCTGCCGGAGGAGCGCGGGCTGTACAAGAAGATGAAGGTGCTGGATCAGTTGGTGTTTCTGGGACAACTCCATGGGCTGAGCGAGGCCAAGGCTCGGGAGCGGTCGCTGGCCTGGTGCGAGCGGGTGGAGATTACAGAGGCGATCGAGAAGAAGACGGAAGAGTTATCCAAGGGGATGCAACAGAAAATCCAGTTCATTGCGGCGCTGCTGCATGAGCCGGAGCTGATTATCATGGACGAGCCGTTCAGCGGGTTGGATCCGGTGAATGCTGAGCTGCTGCAGAATACGCTGATTGATCTGCGCAAAGAGGGCAAGGCAGTTTTATTTTCGACGCACCGCATGGACCAGGTGGAGAAGATGTGCGACGCGATCGCGCTGATCTCTCGGGGGAAGCTGGTGCTGGCGGGGTCGATGCGCGAGGTGAAGTCGAACTATCCGCGGAACCGGGTGCATGTGGTGTTCTCGGGCGATGATTCGTTTCTGCGGAACGCAGAGGTGGAAGAGGCGAAGAGTTATGCGGGTGTTGCAGAGTTGAAGCTGCGCGATGAGGCGGGTGCGCAGATAGTGCTGGCGGAGGCGATCGCGAAGGGAACGGTGGTGCATCGGTTTGAGGTGAAGGAGCCGACGCTGGAAGAGATTTTTATTGAACAGGTACGTGCCAGCTTTGGCGACGAGGAAGCTCGAGGGATCGTAGATGCATAATGTTTGGCTGATTGCGAAGCGCGAGTATAGGGAGCGGATTCGGACCAAAGGGTTTTTGCTTGCGACGATCCTGATACCAACGCTGATGGGCGGCGGGTTGTTTGGCGTGGCCGCGTTGGCTGGGAGGGCGAAGACTACGTCACACATTGCGGTGCTCGCGGCGCAGCCTCAGCCTGCCCAGGACTTGAAGCGCGAGCTGGAGAATGGCAAGGACAGCAAGATGACGGTGGACGTTCTGCCGGCGTCGACTCCGCATACGCAGCTGGACCAGGAGATTGAGAATAAGCAGCTGGACGGATACCTTGTGATTCTGCCAGCGGCGGCGGTAGGGGAGCGGCCGACGTTCGATTTCATCCCGCGGTCGACGGCCGACATCGCTACCAGCAGTGCGATTGAAGATGCTCTGCATAAAGTATTGACGCGCGAGTATCTCGAAGAGCACGGAATCTCGAGCTCGCAGACCGCAGCGGTCATGGCGCCGGTGACGGTGAACATCCTGGGAAAGAATGGGGTGCACGGGAACTCGCGTACGTCGTTCCTGGTGGCGTATGTGCTGTTCCTGCTGATGTATATGGTGGTGCTGCTGTATGGGATGAATGTGGCGCGGTCGATCATCGAGGAGAAGACGTCGCGGGTGTTCGAGGTGTTGCTGGCGACGATCAAACCGGATGAGCTGCTGGCGGGAAAGATTCTGGGCGTGGGCGCAGTGGGGCTTACGCAGGTGGGGATATGGATGGTGGCTGCAGGGCTACTGGCGGCGCGCGCCGGGGCGATGAGCGGCGTGTCGCTGAGCGTGCCGCAGGCGGTGTACTTTGTGGTGTATTTTGCGCTTGGCTATGCACTGTATTCGAGCGTGGCGGCTGCGCTGGGTGCGATGACGAGCTCGGAGCAGGAGCTGCAGCAGCTGAACATGTTCATGATGCTGCCGCTGTTTTTCAGCTTGCTGATGCTGGAGCCGATCGTTACCAATCCGAATTCCCTTCTGTCGCGGATCGTTTCGCAGATTCCCTTCTGTGCGCCACTGCTGATGGACCTGCGCGTTTCGATTTCGATGCCACAGCCTTGGGAGATTGCGCTTTCGATTGGGTTGATCCTGGTGACGATCTATGCGGTGTTGTGGGTTTCGTCGCGGATCTACCGCGTGGGCATTTTGATGTACGGCAAGAAACCCAATCTCCCGGAAATTCTTCGCTGGTTGAAGTACAGCTAGAGCAGGTGCGCTAGCCCGCAGGAGAGGCTGGATGGAGATCGATCTTGCGACGGTAGAGGCTCCGGTAGAGGCGATTCGCTCCCGGGTGTGCGTGATCGGGGCAGGGA
>JBAVDD010000244.1:0-10842 GCA_049587035.1 Acidobacteriaceae bacterium
CAGCTGGCGAAGGGCGTAACGAAAGTCTTGAAGGATGGTCTGCATCGGTTTATCTCCAGTGGTTGTTCGAGCAACTATTCGCTGCGAAGAACGGCCATGGGTTCGATTGTGGAGGCACGCCGCGCTGGCAGCAGCGTTGCGCAGAGGGCAATCCCCAAAACCGAGAGGATGGCGAGACCATAGGCGACGAGATCAAATGTCGGCAGCTTACCGAGCACGCTTGCGAGCAGCCGCAGCAACCCAAAGGAGAGCACCACTCCAAGGCAGACGCCGATTGCCGTGACGGCTAATGCGTCGCGCAGCACCATCCACAGTACCTGCGCGCGCTGTGCGCCGAGTGCGAAGCGAAGTCCAAACTCGAATCGCCGCTGCGCTACCGAGTAGGCAGTCACACCATAGATTCCAATGGCCGCCAGGAGAATCGAGACAAAGGCGAAGCTGCCAAAGAGAAGCGAGCGGAAGTTCTCAGCGCGCTGGGTCTCGCCAATGTTCTCTTGCATCGTTGTCGCCTTTACAGCGATCTCGGGATGCGATTGCACTAGACGCCTGCGCAGCGTCTCGGCCATGGCTGCGGGCGGCATGGCTGTGCGGACTACGAACTGGATATCGCTGGCTCGGGTGGGATGCTGCGCGATGGGAACGTAGAATGTCGCGGCGGGTGGCGTTGCGGGCGAGTCGCTGCGGATGTCTCCGACCACGCCGACGATCGTCCACCAAGAACGATCCATGTCGTAGCCGCACATGATCTGCTTGCCGATGGGGTCCTGGTTGGGGAAGATGGTGCGAGCCAAGGTCTGATTGATGAGCAGCACCATCGGGGCTCCGAGCCTGTCGTTGATGTTGAGCATGCGGCCATGCAGTAGCGGGACGCCCATGGTTCCGAGCACACCTGGCGTTACGGAGTTGATATCGGCGTTGGGGAGATTGGCGAAGGGTGGAGCGAAGGTCTGACGACCTCGCACGGCGTAGCCCACGTCGGAGCCGCCGGATGTGCTCATCGGCGCGGCGTCGATGGCGCCTGCCGACAGGACGCCGGGCAGGTGTGCGATAGAGTCGAGGGCGGCGTTCATGTGCGAGAGGTTAGACTGCGCGATCGCCGTCACAGCAGCCGTCCATGCGGCGAGAGACTTGGGTGAGTGATCGGTCGGATGGTCGGGAAAGGGTGCGGCGTTTACGGTATGCGTATCGAGCGTGACCAACGCCGCAGCGGAGAAGCCGAGGTCTTGATGGCTTTGTGCGATGAGCTGGCGGGTGAGCAGGATGGCCGCTACGGAGAGCGTGAGGGTGAGGGCTACCTCGGCGACGATGAGGCCATCGCGCAGGCGGACAGAACTGCGGCTCTCCGTGCCACGCGCTGCATCCTGGCGGAGTACGGCTGCGGGTTCGGCATGCCACGAGCGCCAGACAGGTAGAAGCGCCGTGATCGCCATTACGATCAGCGAGAGGACAAATGCAAAGAGAAAAACATCTGCGTTCATGCGGACATCGCCGAGGCGAGGCAGCTCAGGTGGCGCTAGACGGACGAGCAACTGCAAGGCTGTCCAGGCTATGAAAACGGCAGCGATAGAGCCCGCAGCAGCTAGAAGCGTTGCCTCTAGCAATGCTCGCAGTGCGAGTACCTTTCGCGAGGCTCCAAGGGCGGTGCGAATGGTGATGGAGCGAAGCTGGCGTGTGGCGCGGACCAGTTGCAGGTGCGTGATGTTGGCGCAGACGATCAGCAGGAGGATGCCGACCGAACCCATCAGCAGACGCAGCGTGGGACGAATGTTTCCCACGATCTGCTCCTGTAGCGGAACTGTTTCGATGGTCTTGTGCGCGTCCTCGGGATAGGCACGCTGCAGTTGTCGGGAGAAGGTGTCCAGCTCTGCTGCGAGTTGTGAGGAGCTTACATTTGCGCGGCGCTTTCCGATTGCGTGCTGATTGTATGCGCTGCGGGCTGCAGACTCCGGCGTTGCGTTCTGCTCTAACCACACTTCCGTCTTGTCGGGAAACGAGAAGCCGTCGGGGAGAACGCCGACGATGACCGAAGGCTGTTGTTCGGAGTAGAGGGTTTGACCGAGAGCTGCCGCGGCTGAACCGAAGTGTTCGCGGGCGAAGGCTGCGCTGACGAGCGCATCGTGACTGTCTTTGTCATCAGACCGGAAGAGACGGCCGGCCAGCGGCTCGACACCCATCACCTCACCAAAGCGCGGACTAACCATCGCTGTTGGAAGATAAAGCGCAGTGCCGTTCAGTGAGATGCCGGTGGGGTAGGCCGCGTAGTAGGCCGTCGGCTCCAATCCATTCACCTGCTGCGACAGGTCGCGGTAGTCATCGCCACCGAGCCGTGGAATCGAGCGGTTCTCATCGGTAAAGTGCGTCTGTAAGGCGACGATGCGATTTGCATCGTGGTAGCCCAACGGTCGCAGCAGCACACAGTCCACCACGGTAAAGATGGCCGCATTCAATCCGATTCCAAGCGCGAGTGTCAGCACTACGGTGATGGCGAAGGCGGGCGAGCGGCGAAGGCTGCGTAGTGCGTGGCGAAGGCTCGATACCATGGCTTCTCCTTTTACAGGTGCATTACTGGTGTGAGGTGACGGTGCTGGGATTCTGTTCGGGTTCGGCGAGCAGCTGCTGCAACTCACCCTCGGCTACTACCTTGCCGTCGAAGAGATGTACCTGACGCTCGGCGTGGGCGGCGAAGCGTGGATCGTGCGTCACCATGCAGATGGTCGAGCCTTCGTCGTGCAACTCTTTCAGCAGACGCATTACAGCCTCGCCGTTCTTGGAGTCGAGGTTTCCTGTAGGCTCGTCGGCCAGCAGGATGGAGGGTGAGCCAGCCAGCGCGCGCGCCACAGCCACACGCTGCTGTTGGCCGCCGGAGAGCTGTGCGGGATAGTGCCGCATACGGTGCGCCATGCTTACGCGTTCGAGCGATTGCTGCACGCGCTGCTTGCGCTCAGCAGCTGTCATGCCAGAGCGGTACGTCAGCGGCAGCTCGACGTTCTCATAGACCGTGAGGTCGCCGATCAGGTTGAAGCTCTGAAAGATGAAGCCGATCTCCTGGTTGCGAATGCGAGAGCGGTCGGCGAAGTTCAGGTTCGCGACCTCGGTGCCGTTCAGCGTGTACTGTCCGGCGGTCGGCGTATCGAGCAGACCGAGGATAGATAAGAGCGTCGACTTGCCGCAGCCCGAGGGTCCGGACATCGCAACGTACTCGCCGCGCGCGATAGAAAGATGTACGCCTGAGAGAGCGTGGGTCTCCAACTCGTCGGTGTAAAAGACCTTGGTGAGGTCTTCGATATGGATAAGGTTGTCTGCCGTTGTTGCCATGCTGGTTCTCCTTGAGCTAGTGAAGCCTGGTTGGATTAGGGAAGCCGGACGCGATCGACGGCGTCCCAACGGGACATGTCGGAGAGGATGACGGTGTCGCCGACCTTGAGGCCTTCGATCACCTGAATGTTGTTCACCGAAGCGCGCCCTACTTTTACTGGAACGCGCGTCGCTGTTTTACCGTCGGGCGAGACTCGGAAGAGGCTGATGGTTGAGTTCTCGTTGCCGAATGCTGGCCGACCTACATAGAGCACGTCTTGCATGCGATCGAGATCGATGGTGCCATCAACGGAGAGATCGGGCCGTGCGCCCTGCGGCAGGGGGCCAAGAAGTTCTACGTCCACCGTGACGGTTCCGTTCTGCACCGCTGGATCGATGCGCGTCACCTTGCCTGGAATCACGCCGTTATGCGTGTCGATCTCGGCCGGCTGGCCGATCTCGATATCCCTGGCCTGCGTCTCAGCGATCTTCAGCGAGGCCTTCAGTTGATCCGGTTGCACGATCTTTGCCAACGTTACGCCCGGCGCGACGTGTTCTCCGACCTGGTGGGGAAGGTCGACCAGGACACCGGAGATCCCGGCACGCACGCTTAGCGCATTTTCCTGCTGTTCATCCAGGGCGAGCATGGCCTGGGCCTCTTGCACCATGGTCGTCTGAACGGCGAGCTGCGTCGCGATTGCCTTTTGGTTCAAGATCAGCCTCTGCTTCTCGATGTCGTTGCGCTGATCCAGTTCAGTGGCCTTGCCCTCGGAGGCAGAGTAGGAAAGCCCGCTGATCACGCCCAGTTGATAGAGGCTCTTATCGGTCTGCGCTTGAAGCTGAGCCTGCTTCTGGTCAGAGCTTACGGTGGCCGCTCCGGCCTTCTGCGTCATCAGGTCGCTTTGCAAGCGCGCGTAGGTGTTCTGGTAATCAGCCTTCGCTGCTTTCAACTTTAGCTGGGCATCCAACAGCTGCTGCTGCAACTCGGGGTCGACGAGGTCCATCACGATGGTGTCCGGCTCCACGTGTGCGCCGGGCAGAACACGGATGCGGACGACCGTCGCCTCGGTCTCAGCAGGGATGAGGCGGATCTTGTCTTCGCGAGGCACCAGCGTTCCGGGACCTCTTACCTGAATGAGCAGAGGTCCGCGCTTCACAGTGTCTGTCCAGACCGCGGCGTCTACCGTGGGGATCGCCGGCTTTAACCGCGAGAGCAACACGGCTGCTATAGCCATTGCGATGACCGAGGCTGCAATGATTAGTGCTCTGCGGCGAGTTCGCTGTTTCTTTAGGTCGGGGCGTGAGATATCCATTTGGCGTTATGAATAGCAGTACGATTGCCAAATGGTTGCGGCATAAGTCGCTGATTCCTCTGGTGTGGGATCTGCCGGATGAAGCAAGACTTGTGCGATCTTGAGAAAGCGTGTCCGGAATTGAACACGACGGGTCGTTGGAATGCCTGTTGCGGCTTGATGAGCGCATTGGCGATCATGCACTCTTTGAGGATTGTGTTAAGGATTGGCTCGCGAGGTGTTCATACGCTCTCATTTGAGTGTTCGAGAGCCTAGGGTCAGGGCGGTCTACCGGGTAACGACGCCAGTTCTCCAATTTTTGTGGGCCTCACAGTTGGTGTTCAGGATTCAAAGCCCTTGAACTGAAGATGTCGAAGGCGATGTTGACGAGTATCCCTGCTCAATCCCACACTAGGGGAGTGCCCGTTTCTGCGGGCAGACGTTCTCTCCTGGCAGGAGTAGCGTTCGAGAGGAGATCGAATGGAATCCGCGACGCAACCACTTGCAGCGCATCCATTCAGCATGGAAAGCGAGCAGAATGATTTGGGTTTGCTTTCGAGCGAATGCGTGCTCGATATTCTTCGTCTGATTCTGGCCGGAGCTCCGTTGTCTGAAGTCCTCGCAATCATTGCTCGACTCGTTGAATCCAGAGGTGATGGAACCTTATGCACGATCTGGCTTCCCGATGAGGACGGAAAGAAACTTTATTGCGCGGTGGCACCGAGTCTTCCAGGATTTATCGCTCATGTGGGGTCAATGTTTGTTGGCCCAAATGGTGGATCCTGCGGTGTGGCCGTTTATCGAAGGGAGCCGGTCTATGTGACCGATATTCTCAGCGACCCCATCTGGGATCATTACCGGCACCTCCTTCAGCCGTTTGGAATTCGCGCGGTGTGGTCCCGACCATTGTTTACGACAAAAGGAAAAGTTCTCGGGACCTTTGCGATTCACTACCGTGAAACGCGCAGCCCTGAGCCTGCCGACCTGCGGTTGATCGAGAGTGCCAGCCAGATCGCGGGGATAGCGATTGAGCGCCACCAGAATGAAGGGAAGTTACGGACGGAGCGCGATCGGTTGCGCCTCCTTCTCGAAATTACAAACAGTATTACCTCAAAACTTGATCTCCGCCGCTTGGTGGAGACACTCTCTACAGACCTTTTGCGAGTGACGCACTGTGATTTTTGCGCTCTATTTCTTCCGGATGCCGACCGCCAACAACTGCGAACCACCATTCTTTACAATCCGAAAGGGCGCGGTGCCATTGTCGATGGCACCATGGTTCCTTTTCACGGATCGACCTGCGGCAAGGCGTTCCTCTCGGGCAAGAATCTACATATCGACAGGCTCGAAGCTCTGAAGGATGATCCTGAAACCTTCGGTAGCCGTGAGGGTCGGCATATATTTGAGCGCGTGAAGACCGAAGGACTCAAGTCCGGTTGCGAACTGCCTCTCATCGGCCGCAACGGCGTTGCCGGCGTGCTGGGAGCATTCAGCCGCACCGAGAGGGCCTTCTCCGAAGAGGAGTTCGCCTTTCTGGAACAGGTGGCGCGAGGGGTCGCCATTGCAGTTGAGAATGCGCTGGACTATGAGAAGGCGATGGAAGATCGGGTCAGCGAGACAAAGCAGAGGCTCTATCTTGAAGATGAAATCCGTGCCGAGTTCGGTGCAATTGTTGGTGAAAGTCCAGCTCTAAAGACAGCCCTGCACCTCGTCTCTGTCGTTGCTCCTACGGATTCGAGTGTGCTGATCCTGGGGGAGACAGGAACCGGAAAAGAGCTGATTGCCAGAGCAATTCATAACCTGAGCGGGCGCCGCGAGCGGACCTTCGTCAAGCTGAATTGCGCGGCTATTCCGCTTGGGCTGCTCGAAAGCGAGCTCTTCGGGCACGAAAAGGGCGCATTCACGGGAGCGATCGCGCAGAAGACGGGGCGCTTCGACCTCGCGAACAAAGGGACGCTCTTCCTGGATGAAGTTGGCGACATTCCTCTCGAACTCCAGGCGAAACTGCTGCGCGTCCTACAGGAACAGGAGTTTGAGAGGTTAGGCAGCAACCGCACGCACAAAGTGGACGTTCGTCTGATAGCAGCAACCCATCGCGATTTAACCGCGATGGTCAAACAGACGACGTTTCGCGAAGACCTCTACTATCGGCTAAAAGTATTTCCTATCGACGTTCCCGCCTTGCGCCAACGTACGGAGGACATTCCGAAACTGGTCTGGCACTTCACCGAACTCTACACACGACGAATGAACAAGGGCATCGACACCATCTCAGCGGAGACGATGGATGCTCTGGTGAGATACCGCTGGCCGGGTAACGTACGCGAGTTGCAGAACTTTATCGAGCGCGCCGTGATTCTTTCTCCTCACACGGTGTTGAGGGCGCCAATCTCCGAACTCGAACCCTTCACTCTCTCAAGAAAGTCAAATACGCCCATGACAGGGCTTGAGGAAGTTGAGCGTGACCATATTATCCGCGCTCTCGAAGCGAGCAATTGGGTCGTGGGTGGAAGGAAGGGTGCTGCCGAGCGATTGGGAATGAAGCGCACCTCTCTGGTTTACAAGATAGGGAAGCTTCGAATTATCCGTCCAGCTTCTTCCCACCTCGAGCAAGAGATCGAAGGGCCGTTGCACCGGACCTAACTTATTTCTCTCCGAAGTGTGCCGCGGCGATTGACGAGACGGAGACTCGTCAGTGGCGAAAGGCGGTCACACATTCCGTCAGCGACGAGTGCAGGGCTCCTGGTCCTGATTCACTTGCATCTTCCTTTGCAAGAGGGGTTTAGCTCGCTTTTGCTGTCCCGACCAGGGGCTTGATCTCGTTGGCAATCCGGTTGCTTAAGACAATTACGCAGGACGTCCGCGTGATCTATGGCACTTCGGATCATAGGGCTCGCTCGGCTCGGGGCCGACCTCAGAATTCTGGCGATGAACAAGACTATGTCGATTCTCGACGCGAAATACAAAGCCGTACGCTTCAGGACACGTTCCCTCGCGACGAGTTTGTCCGCTGAAGATCAGATGGTCCAGTCCTGTCCTGAAGCCAGCCCCGTGAAATGGCATCAGGCTCATACCACCTGGTTCTTCGAGACATTCGTGCTCCGGCCCTTTCTGACTGACTACGAGCCATTCCGCGAAGAATTCCATCGTCTCTTCAACAGCTATTACATCTCTCTCGGTCAGGATATTCCCGAGAAGAGACTACGTGCCTCATTTTCTCGGCCGTCGCTCGATGAAATTCTTGCCTTTCGCGCACACGTGGACGGGGAGATAGCTAGGCTTCTGGCTTGCTCGGTCGATCCTGAAGTGTGGCGACGTGTCCTGTTGGGCCTGAACCACGAGCAACAGCACCAAGAGCTCGCGCTGACGGATATCAAGCACGCGTTTTTCTCGAATCCTCTACGTCCCTGCTATCAGGAGGCCTCTCTCGCCGAGAGGTCACAGCACCCGATCTCCAGGCTCAGATGGCACAGCTTCCAGGGCGGGCTGATCGAAATCGGCTGTCCGGCGAATGCGGCGGAGCCTCCGGATTTCTGCTTTGACAATGAAACTCCGCGCCACAGGGTGTGCCTGGAGCCGTTTGAATTAGCAAATCGCAAAACCACGTGCCGCGAATTTCTCGAGTTTATGTCTGATGACGCATATATGCGTCCCGAACTCTGGTTGGCCGACGGTTGGGAGACGGTGGAGCAGTCGGGTTGGGAAGCTCCGCTGTACTGGGAGCGAGATTCGAACGACGAGACGGGTTGGCGTGTCTTCACGCTGAGGGGATGGCACGGACTTTCCGTCCTTCTGGATACTCCGGTGTGCCATGTCAGCTTCTTCGAAGCGGACGCGTTCGCACGCTGGCGCGGTTGCCGCCTGCCAACGGAAGCGGAGTGGGAGTTCGTTGCCAGCCAGGAACAGCGGAGCGGGAATCTATTGAATACAGGAAGACTGCATCCAGCGATGGCAGTCACAGACGAGATCAGCCAGATTTTTGGGGACTGCTGGGAATGGACGGCCAGCCCTTACACAGGCTATCCCGGTTACAAATCTCTTCCCGGCGTCCTGGGCGAATACAACGGAAAGTTCATGTCCTCTCAGATGGTCCTGCGCGGAGGCTCATGTGTCACACCGGCGGACCATATCCGAGCAAGCTATCGCAATTTCTTTCAACCTGCAACACGTTGGCAGTTCGCTGGAATACGTTTGGCAGTCTGAAGACGTGCCGGCGTTATTCCGAGATCTGATGCAACTGCTCAATGGTTACGACTTCGATAATTGGTGGCCACCTTCAGAAAGGTGAGATATGACGGAATCGACGACACAAAGCTCTGGCAAGAGACAGGATGCCCTTTCGATCATCGTGTTCGACGTCAACGAAACACTCGTTGATATTGAATCGCTTGCGCCCCTTTTTGAGAGGATGTTTGGAGATCGTAAGGTCCTTCGCGAATGGTTCAATCAGTTAGTTCTGTATTCGAATGCGATTACACTGACCGGTTATTACGAGACGTTTTTCACCCTTGGACAAGGAGTGCTTGAGATGTTGGGCACGATCTACAACGTGCCCGTAACGTCGGCAGACCGGGAAGAGCTGAGAGCCGCATTGCTTTCGATGCCCGCACACAAGGACGTACCCGAGGGCCTGCGGTTACTGAAGGACGCAGGTTTCCGTTTAATGGCTCTGACGAATTCGCCACCGGACAAGGACGGCAGCGTCCTCGACCATGCCGGGCTTTCGCACTGGATCGAGCGCCAGTTCAGTGTCGACGGCGTCCGCAGGTTCAAGCCCGCGCCCGAGGTCTACCACCTCGTGGCAGAATGTCTGGACGTTGTACCGGCGGCGATCTGTCTCGTTGCTGCGCATACCTGGGACACCCTGGGCGCGCAGAGCGTTGGTTTCTCTGCAGGACTCGTGACTAGGACAGGCAATGCGCCATTGCCAATCAGTGGACTTCCACAACCACAAGTTGTAGCTCCAGATCTTGTGAGGCTGGCGAGACAAATGATCACGTTGTGGCGCTGAGTGCGGTATGCGCTTGTGCAACAGATAGTCAATCTGCAACACCATCCTTTTAAAATTAAAAGCAAGAGAGCGAATTCACTGTTATGTTCATTCGGATAAAATCTCCCACCTGGGCTCCTGTTCCACTTCGTCTGATAGTAGGCTTTGGATTCATGGAACACGGTTATGCCAAGCTGCTACATGGGCCTGAGGCGTTCGTTTCCATTCTCCACGCTTTGGGAGTACCGTTCCCGCACTTGATGGCATGGTTGACCATTCTGACCGAACTGCTGGGAGGCTTCGCTGTACTGCTCGGCGCATTTGTCCCTCTGGTCAGCGTGCCGATGGCGGCCACCCTGTTGACGGCCATGTTCACGGTTCACTGGCAGTACGGTTTTAGTTCGATCAAGCTGGTAGCGGTAACGCCAGCAGGGGCCAGATTCGGACCTCCCGGTTACGAATGTGACTTGCTCTATCTGGCATGTTTGGGTGCTCTCATCCTCTCGGGTCCCAGTCCATTTTCAATCGATAAAATACTGTCACGAAAACGTTGATCGGCTCTGCAAAAGACACGGACCCTCCTCCGGCGCTCTCACCAGCATGAAGGCATCTTAGCGACGAAGCTCGCGACTGACTCCCGTCACTGTTGGACCTCCGTCGCACATCCGTCAGCAGGAAACTCGGCATCAGTTCACGCTGCGAGGCAATCCTGCCATCCATCAATAAGTTAGCGCGGGAATGGGCCAAGGATTAAGAGAGTCCATTGTTTGGCATTCGAGCTGCATCTGAATGTAGCGTCTATCGCATGAGCGAAGAATGAGTCGCGCCGAGTGGGCGAGTTAAACAGGATCAACCAGAGCGAGGGAGTGTTATGAGTAATGACCTGTCAGGACAAGCAGCAGGGTCCGCCGGAAATGGATTGGGACAGCCAAAGCAGACAACAGGGGCGCCGCTCCTCCCTGCTGTTCCGGTGACTTCTGTCCACAGTGTGGAAGCGGACGGCGTGCGGATCTTCTATCGAAGAGCCGGGGATGCAGTTGCGCCCGTGGTTCTATTGCTGCACGGGTTTCCCACTTCGTCCTTTATGTTCCGCGATCTCATTCCTCGTCTCGCCGATCATTACTGCGTGATTGCACCTGACCTGCCCGGATTTGGATTCACACAAGTTCCGGAAGCACGGAAATATACGTATTCGTTCGACGCATTGGCTGGCACACTCGAGGCCTTGACGAACGCGCTGGGCCTTACTCGCTATGCAATTTATAT
>JBAVDD010000245.1:0-4135 GCA_049587035.1 Acidobacteriaceae bacterium
TCCCAGGCTTCCGCGATCAGCTTGGTCCCGGCTAATACGGGTTCGGAATCGATCTCCCAAAGGATAGGAGGATTGACCATCGGCTCGCCCGACTCGTTTCTCGAGAAGACAGAAGCAAGATCAAAACGGAAGCCGTCGACATGCATCTCGGAAACCCAATATCTCAGGCTGTCGAGGATAAGGCGTTTCACTACGGAGTGGTTTGCCTTCAGCGTGTTGCCCGTCCCAGTGTAGTTTGCGTAGGTGGCCTTATCGTTGTTGAGGATGTAATAGAAACTGTTCTCCAGCCCGCGGAAGCAGAATGTCGGTCCATGCTCATCCGCTTCGGCGGTATGGTTGTACACCACGTCGAGAATGACCTCGATGCCGGCACGGTGCAGCGCTTTCACCATGGTCCGAAACTCGTCCAGACAACCCAGTGGATCCCTGCTGGTGCTGTAGGCGTGATGCGGGGCGAAGAAGGATACGGGATTGTACCCCCAGTAGTTGCTGAGCCCAGCGGCTGCGTCCTGAGCGTCGAACTGGAAAACAGGCATTAGTTCGACGGCCGTAATCCCCAGCTCCTTCAGGTACGGAATCTTTTCGATGACGCCGAGGTACGTGCCTCGTTTGGAGGGGTCAACGCCAGAGTCAGGATGGCGCGTAAATCCCGCCACGTGCATCTCGTAGATGACCGTCCCGCAGAATGGCTGATTGAGTGGCCTGTCTTCCTCCCAGTCGAACCTGCTTAGATCGGCCACTACACTTTTCATCGAGGCCGCGGCGTTATCCCCTGGGCAGGAGGCCGCGGCGCGGTCATAGTTCCGGCCCACGCAGACACTCTTGCCGTAGGGGTCGAGCAGAACCTTGTCACGATCAAAACGATAACCCGCCTGCGGATCATAGGGCCCGTCAGCGCGGTACCCGTAAAGTTGTCCCGCCTGGATGCCAGGCACGAAGATGTGCCAATAGTTAGTGGTGCGGTCGAGAACCGGATCGAAACGAATGCTACGTGCCGCCTGAAGGTCCTCTGGATGGTCGAAGAAGATGATCTCCATGCCCGTGGCATTGCTGGAAAAGACGCTGAAGTTCGTTCCCTCGGGAGTTACGGTTGGACCAAGTGGATAGGGGTGGCTGATGCTCGTGCCGCGCGCGCGCGAATTTTGAAGTTCAACAGCTTCCTGGTGCTCGCCCATCTTCCACTCCATTCCCACGGACGTTATCGAGCTGTTCATGCGTAGGACAATTCCGCGGCTCTCCTTGACCGGCCGCCTGGTATGGGGCTGGTCACGCTCTGGCTGCGGAGACCCCTTCGGTGCTGGGTGCGATGCGCGTCGCCGAAACGCCTGGGGCTGCGGTCCCGGTAAAGCTCATGCGTATCCCGTAGGTTGGCCGCAGGATGACCTGCGCACGCGGTGTAATCGTCTGGCCGGGCGTCAGGTGGAGATCGTATCGCCTCAGCACGACGCTCAGGATCATCAGGATCTGCAGCATGGCGTAGTTTCCGCCGATGCAGCCGCGCGGCCCTGCTCCAAAGGGAATATAGGTGAAAGGCGAAGGCGGTTTCGGGTTCGTCCTGGCGAAACGGTCCGGGTCAAATTCCTCGGGGTTCTCCCAGGCACGGGCCGCGTGATGCGCGCCATACACGTAGACGATCACCGTTGATCCCCGCGGGATGACCACATCACCCACGCGATCGTCGGCCATCGCCATGCGGTCGATCATCCAGAACGGCGGGTAGAGCCTCAGTCCTTCCTGAATGACCTGTGTGGTGTACTCGAGCCGCATGACGTCGGCGTGCGTCATCGGCGAATCGCCAAGCACCGCGTCCATCTCCCGCCGTACGCGTTCCAGGCAATCCGGTCGCGTGCTCAGCAGATAGAGCAACCAGGAAAGACTATTCGAAGACGTTTCATGTCCGGCAACCAGCAGCTGCATGCTCTCGCTCAGCACCAGCCCGTCGCTCATGCCTTCGCCGTCGCTATAGCGGGCATCCATCAGGGTCTGCAAAAGATCGTGACCTGGCTCCTGGTGACGGCGTTGTTGGATGTACTTCATCAGGATTCCGTCAGCTCGCACGCGCATCTCATCGTGCTTGCGCAGCTCACCTGAGACTTTGAACCACGGATTCAAGTAAGGCTGTAGCGTCTGCCGAACGATGAACTCCTGGATTGTCGAGATCGTATGGCTCGTAACGTCGATGTCTTCGTCCCGTAGCTTCGCTCCAAACAACGAGCGCGCCACCATGGTGAAGGTCATCTTCATCAGATGTGGATAGATGTCTACGGGGCCCAGCCGGACCTGCCGGTCAAACTCAACCATCGAGTCGGCCAGGGAGTCCTGCATGATGGATGCCAGCGCGTCCAGTTGCTTGCGGTCAAAGCCCTTCTGAATCAACCGTCGCTGCGTGCGCCACGCCTCTCCATGGGTGGTCAGCAGGCCCTTTCCGAGAAAGTGGCCCATGCGCTTTACCTGGATGTCGGACTTCTGATAGTTGTCCGCATTCGTCTTCAGAACGTGTTGTATAACTGCGGGATCGGTCGTGATCATGGCCTCTTTCAGGCCGCCCAGGTAAAAGCGAAAGGTGTCGCCGCGCAGCTCAAGGTACTTGGTCAGTACGTTGACGGGATTGAGGGCCATCGCGCGGGAGTCAGAGAAGGAACGCAGGCGTGAGACTGCGGGCACAGGCGCGGGCACGGCTAAACCTCGCTGCGCGGATGCGCTTGTGAATGTGCGGGGAAGTTCAGGCGACTTGCGCGAAACCGTAAGGCAGTCATAGGGGAAGGGAGTAACAGTCGCATCAGTTTTCGTTGCCGAGTTGCTTCAAAAGTATCAGATGATGCCAGATGGCGCGCGTCATGGTGGGATGTTGGCGGTAGGGTATGCCAAACTCTTCCGCCGTCTGCTTCACAATCCGGGTGAGCGGTGCGTAGTGCGTGTGACACACATACGGGCAGAGGTGATGCACCACATGGTGATTCAATCCGCCAGCCAGCCAGCTCACCATCGGGTTCGTTGTCGCGTAGTCGGCCGTAGTGGCGAAGATGTGGTACACGCCGTTCTCGAACTCACCGCGGCCGGCAGGGAAGTACGTGCTGTCGACGGTGTGGGTGGTCTGGAACACCAGCGCCACGCTCAAACCGACCACCAGATGCACCAGCACAAATGCTCCCGCAACGAGCCACGGCGACTTTCCCAGCACCATCACCGGTAGAACCAGCATGTAGGTGATATAGAACGCCTTGCTCGCGAACAGGATGACGTACTCCCGCAACGGATGTTTGGTGCGCCGAAGGTAGTCGTGCGATGGAAAGAAAAAACACTCGAAGTCGCGCACAAAGACATAATCCAGCGAGAACAGCGCATACAGGATGAGCGCGTAGATATGTTGGAACCGCTGCAAACGTGTGCGGGGTTCGTGTGGCGTAAAGCGCAGCAGGCCTCGTCCGGTCAGGGCGTCGTCCTCGCCGTGGACGTTGATGCAGGAGTGGTGGCCGCGATGATGCAGAATGCGCCACATGTAGGAGTTGATGCCGCACAAGTCAAACACATAGTTCAGTGTCTTGTTGACGGAACCGTCCGAGGAGATCGCATTGTGGTTGCTGTCGTGAGCAATGTTCAGCAGCAGGAACGTCTGCGCCAGCCCTCCCAGGAGGTAAAGCGCAACAAAGGTCCACGCGCCGGTGTGGAAGGTGTACAGCGCAATCCAGCTGGCGGCCAGTACGGTCAGGCCCGTGGCAATCTTGGTCCACATCATACGATCGGCTTTCGGCGAGATCTTTCCGTCAGCAAAGAATCTGTCCAGCCGCTGCCGCAGCACCTTGGGGAAGGAAGCTGCATTCGTCGTATCGACAGTTGCGTGCCGCGGCAAGCCTTCCGAGGGCACGAGGTCCTCCGTCTCTGGCGACGGGGATATCACGGCTTGTACTTCGAACGTCACCCGCACCTCCGCGCTCGACTCAAATTGGCTCTGCGCAACCGATCTGGAGCCATGGCAGCTGCGGCTGGCCACGAATTTGATTTCGCCGCGTCCAACCGCTCCGAAGCTCGATGGTAGCGCGAAAACTGAAGCAGAATCAAGGCAATTCGGGCTCCTGCACCCGAGAGGACGTGTCGGGATTCGCGTCGAATCGATCCTCCTTCCTCCACCTCGCTC
>JBAVDD010000246.1:0-8420 GCA_049587035.1 Acidobacteriaceae bacterium
CCTTGAAACCACTTGGATTGTGGAAGCGTCGAGCAATTTCGATTAGCGCTTTCGCTCGGGCCATGAACAAGAAGGCGGGCCGCTTTCCAAAGGAGAGAAGTCACCTTGAAGAACTGCCGGCAGTTGGACAGTACGTTTGCAACGCGATTCTCATGTTCGATCAAGGAGTCTGCCAGCCACTCCTCGATGTCAATCTGGCCCGTGTTTTAGAAAGGCTTTTCGGACCTCGAAAACTCGCTGACATCCGTTATGATCCGTATTTGCAAGAGTTAGCTTTGCGCATTGTGCAGCACAATAAGCCTGCCGAGGTGAACTGGGCATTTTTGGATCTTTCTGCATTGGTTTGCACCATTCGATCTCCGAAATGCTCCATTTGCCCACTTCGAGACCACTGTTGTTTTGCACGCTCCCAGCGAGGCGATAATGAGACCACCGCCTAAGCCTCCGATACCGGGTCGTTCTAAGCGTTTAGAACGATGTGTCTACTGTGGAAACATAGCAGAATCGCGAGATCATTCCCCACCTAGGTGTCTACTCTCATGGCCTCCGGAATCTGGTGTTAAGGTGCTTACCTTGGCATCCTGTCTCAAGTGCAACCAGTCGACCTCAAGGTTCGAGAATCTGGTATCGGTAATTTTGGCACTTGTGGGCCGCCATCCATTACTTGAAGAATATCGCCGACCGGGCGGCAAAGTCGATCGGGCATTCTCGCAAGATCCATCATTGCAAGAAGCAATCATGAGGGCGAAAACTTCTGATGGCAACTACGAGTTGACTGGCACGGTTCAGGAAGCATTCGATCGCGTCATTCGTAAGACAGCACAAGGCCTCTATTTCGGTTTGTATGACAAAGTCTGGGCGATAGACTGTTTCGAATTGCTCACGATAGAACACACAGATTCGACTAGCGCCGAACAACTGGTGTCAAGATTTCGCCGCGACGGGGTAAGAAGCCTGACGGATGAAGCACTACCCTGTGTCACTCAGACCGGACTGCGGAATGTTTTTGTCGTGGAAGCTACGCTGACCGATGTGCGGACTCATCAAAGTCGCTCGCTCTACCAATGTGTACTGAGTCTTCCCGTACAGGCCGATGTTGAATGGACTATATATCAGGAAGACACGATTCGCTTCACCTTCTTTGAAGGTGAAGCTGGAGGTGCTGTTGTTGTAATGGAGCTCTGGGGAACGTTGGTTTGCGCTGTCAAGACACCTTGGCCATCTCAACGAGGAGTCTTACGGAGGGGCCGAAGAAATCCCAATGCTCGCTAAGCAGTCAATCTCCCGCAAGGTTATTTCCGCCTCAGGAGAAGCAAGGAACTGACTACGAGATGAGGCCATGCTTCGCATGGGTTGTAGGATCGACACGTCACCCCCAAATGGGAACTGCGGAGCGGTGACGTGTTCACGGATGTGAACGTGTTTGGAATGAATAACTTGTTCTATCTGCGTTCACGCGTGTGAACGCGTGTTCCCTTGTGTGATACAGATAGGCTTCTGCGCGTGAACATGTTGACTTCATAGAATTTGCGGCAAGAGCCGCGTGTTGGCGCGTTTGACCCGCGCCCGCCGCGAGGTCTAGCCTTTGCAACAAGGCGGGTTTCCCCATGGACACTTCCCGCAGCCCGATTCCGGTCACACCAGGCGCTCCCGAGAGCGTGCAGGAGAAGTCCGGCTTCCGCACCAAATCGATTGGTACCCGGGTCACGCCGGAGGAGCTGCGGCTGATTGAGTCTGCTGCCGAACGCGACGGAAAGAAGTTCGCCGAGTGGATGCGTGAGGCAGTTCTGAAGGCTGCGGCGGGGCCTCCTGCGGACACGGGTGAGCTGCTTCTGGAAGAGCTGGCGGCTCTCCGGTACATCGTCCTGAATCTCTCAGATGCGACTGCCCGTGCAGCCCAAAACAGCGAGAGTCTGCCGCCGGAAGTGGTGCTCCGCATCCGTGAGGCAGCCGACAGCCGCAAGCGGGCCACCGCTAGAAAATTGTTGGAGGAGTTCCGTGCTTCCGTCACGCCGTCCGGGAGCGGGCGATGAAGAAACGCCTCTTTGCCACGGTCGCCTTTTTCTTTTTCCTGGCCGCCGGGTTCGGAGTCTTTTTGCGGCCCCTGCTGTATACCTTGACGCCTCTCCAGAGGCACTATCTGGGAGCGTACTTGGCAAGCTCCTGGCACGCGAGCGATCCCAAGGCCACCACCGGCATTCAGTGGATCTGGAAGTTCAAGCCTGCTACCGAGGCAGACGAGAAGAAGCCGGGGAAGAAGTCCGGCCCGAAGTTCCAGTACGAGTTGGCTCTCGAGGGTGATGTGTTGCCGATTCCGGCCCGTGAGTTGCTGTGGAAGGGCGACGTGCTCCCGTTCTGGATGACCCGTAAAGCAGAGTTGGATGGCTGGGCAGGAGTCGAACAGGGACTCTCTACGGAGGTGAATTCGGCCAAGCTGGCGGCTCTGCTTCGCGATGGTTTCTTTGAGGGAGAACCGGCGTGGCGGTTCTTCGTGCAGCCAATAATCCTGCTTGGCCTTGGTTGCGTGCTTTTGTGGATGCTCCAGCGGTGGCGGGACGTAGGCCGGGAGCGGAACCGGTGGAATCCGCCCGTCCCGCTGTGGCGGAAAGCTGGGCAGAAGCTGATCGACTCCAGGGCCCGATTGAGGCGAACACTAGCCTCCAGAGAGAAGCCGTTAGCGCTCCCACCGGCAGCGACTTCGGTGCGTGTCTTAGAAGCAAGACCAGAACCCAGTCTCGTTCCCGAACCAAGACCGGTTAAGCCATCCGCTGCGGCGATTTCATCTGTACCAAAAGTCTCCAAGCCAAAGGCGCAAGAAGCCATCTGGGATGAAGCGAAAGGGCTGGAATGAAACTACGCCGGAAATCCAGAACGCAGTAAGATTCCTTATGCTGACTCTGTCCAAACCGTTGTCAGCGGGTCAGGTACGGACGTACCATGAGCGGGAGTTTGCCTCGGAGCGGCAGAATTATTGGAGCCGTGACCAGCAGGGGCATAGTGAGTGGCAGGGACAGCTTGCCAAGGAATGGGGCCTGTCCGGTGCTGTGGGCGATGAGCATTTTGCACGCCTGACCGAGGGCCAGCATCCCTTCACCGAAAAGCAGATGGTGCAGCATCAGGTCTCGCGCACCTATGAAGGCAAAGACGGTAAAGAAGTCACGAGCATGGAGCATCGTGCGGGATGGGATGCGACGTTCTCCGCGCCGAAATCGGTATCGCTGACGGCGTTAGTAGGTGGTGACGAACGGGTGCGGCTGGCGCATCGCGAAAGCGTCCGCGTGGCCTTGAGCGAGCTAGAGCACTACACGCAAGCCCGGATCGGCAATATCCACGCGCCAGAGACAACGGGCAAGTTCGCTGTCGCAACGTTCGAACACGATACCGCGCGTCCCGTCGAAGGCTACGCCGCGCCGCAGTTGCATACACATTCGGTGATCTTCAATGTGACCGAGCGCGACAACGGCCAGACACGGTCGCTGCAACCGCGCGAACTGTACGCCTCGCAGCACTTTGCTACGGCCATCTATCGCGCGGAGTTGGCGACACGATTACAGCAGTTGGGTTATGAGATCGAGCGCGGCAAGTATGGCCAGCCGGAGATCAAAGGTTACTCCCGGGAATACCTTGAAGCGTCCAGCCCACGCCGGGAACAGATCAAAGACCATCTGCGGGAGCAGGGTTTGGATGGCGCAGGGGCTGCTCAGGTCGCGGCCCACTTCACGCGCGACCGGAAGGATCTGCTGTCTCCGGAAGAAGTCCAGCGTCAACACCGCGACCTCGCGGCTTCGTTTGGACATCAAGCAGACCACGTTGTGGCAGCAGCCCGTGAGCGCAGCCAACAACAGCAGCAGGAGCGAAGCCCAGAGATGATTGCGCGGCAGGCAGTCACGTATGCCCGCGATCATCTTTTCGAGAAGTCCGCCGTGCAAGACCGACGCGCTCTTTATGAAACGGCGTTGCAACGCGGCATGGGTGACGTGACGTATAGCCAGGTGCGGCAGGAAGTGGACAGGCGCTTTGAATCAGGCGAGTTTCGGCAAGCGTCCGCATCTGTGCGTGGCCCGCAGATGACGACCGCTGCGATGCTTCGTACAGAGCGGGAGATTATCGACCTCCTGCAAAAGAGCAATGAGCAACATCGTCCGATGTTGCTCAACAGCGAAAACCGCTTTGATACCTTGAGTCGTCATCCCGAGCTAAATGCTTCCCAGCGCCGTGCTGTCGAGGAAGTTTCCGCTTCATGGGAGAAGATCGTCGGCATCGATGGCGTAGCCGGTAGCGGCAAAACGACGACGCTGGCTGTTATCCGCGAAGGCGCGGAACGGGAAGGCTATGCGGTGGAGGGTTTTGCGCCGACATCCCGCGCTGCTCAAAAGCTGGGAGAAGCCGGGATTGAAACGTCCACGCTCCAGATGCATCTTACGCGTGGAGAAAAGCCGGATACGGGAGAAAAGCGCCTGTACGTTCTGGATGAATCTTCACTTGCTTCTACAAAACAGATGCATGAGTTCCTAACGCGCCTGCACCCGAATGACCGCGTGCTGCTGGTGGGTGACAAACGCCAGCATGAGGCCATAGAAGCAGGTAGGCCGTTTGCGCAGTTGCAGCAGGCTGGCATGAAGACCGTTTCGCTCGACCAAATCGTACGCCAGAAAGACCCCGAACTTCGCAACGTGGTCGAACAGCTTGCGCGTGGCGAGGTGGGCGCTGCGGTAAAGAACCTGGATGAGCAGGGCCGTATTCATCAGTTCCCAAGCCGCGAAGAGCGCATCGACGCCATTGCAAAAGAATATGCGAAGGCTCCTGAGAATACGTTGGTTGTGTCACCGGACAACCGTTCGCGCATGGAGATCAATAGCCACATTCACGCAGAGTTGCAGCAACGCGGACTGGTTAATAAGGAAGAACATCGTGTGCAGACGTTAGTACAGCGTCAGGAGCTTACCGGCGCAGCACGTACCTGGGCAGAGAGATATGAAGTTGGTGACGTGCTGCGCTACAGCCGTGGCTCGAAAGAGACCGGCATTCAGAAGGGCGAGTATGCGCGGGTAGTTAGTGTCGATACCGCGCACAATCAGATCACCGTTGCGCTGTTGGATGGACGGCAGCAGAGCTACGATCCTCGTCGCCAGCAAGGGGTATCCATTTACCGCGAAGAACAACGTGCGTTTTCCGTGGGCGACCGGATTCAGTTCACCGCGCCAGACACTGAACGCAAGATAGCCAACCGGGAGCTGGCGACGATAGAAGGCATCAGGGATGGGCGGCTGAGTTTGCGGATGGACGACGGCCGCTCAGTTGAGATTGATCCGATGCGGAATCCGCATCTCGATCATGGCTATGCTGTGACCAGCCATTCCAGCCAAGGCCAGACCGCAGAGCGTGTGTTGGTGCATGTCGATACCGAACTCGGCGCGAAAGATTTGCTCAATAATCGTATGGCGTATGTCGCTGTCTCGCGCGGAGCGCACGATGCGCAGATTTTCACGAATGACCGGGAGAAGTTGCCGATTGCACTTGGGCATGAAGTGTCGCAGCAGAGTGCCCATGAGCCGAAGGTTGGCATGGAAAAGGGTGCCATGCCCCAACACGATATGGGTGAAAAGATAAAGCCACAGTCCGTGCAGGAGCATGATATTTCCTATGGATTCTCTATCGGGAGATAACGCATCGCTATAAGCCTCGTGCGAGTTTTCGGAGGAAGTTTCCTCCGCGCTTCAACCGCTTCGCGTTTTCCGCTTCCACCTCTGCGGGACTTTCCTTCCCGCAACGCCCTCCCTAATAAATCTTGTGCGCTGACGCGCACTGCATAAGGAAACCAAGCCTCGCTATGGGGCGCTGCCCCCCGCGCTCTTCAAGGCCATTCGCCCTTCGGGTTTTGGCTCCCCCACGCTAAAGCGTGGTCCCCCCAAAAAGCTCCGCTCGAAGACCTTTCCGTTTGCTACCCCCGCCTTCGCCAGGAGGCGTTCGGCATGTACATGCCGCGTTTTAACGCGGAAATGCAAAAGCCAAAACACGAGGAGCAAACACCATGAACACCACCAAGACCATCGCCACCATCGCCAGCAAGAAGCCAAGTAGCAAACAGGAGCTTATCGCCGCCAACATCAAGCTGCTGATTGAGCAGTTGGAGGCCGGACACTCCGAAGCCCTTACCAACTACCTCACAGCCATGAGCCGATTTCACCAGTACAGCTTTGGGAACGTGTTGGAGATTGCGCGGCAGATGCCGACCGCGATGCGCGTAGCCGGGTTCTGGACATGGAAAAACTTAGGCCGCAGTGTGAAGGCTGGACAGAAAGGTATTCGCATCCTTGCCCCTATCGTTGGTGTTCGCCGCAAGAAGGACGAGGATGCCAATAAGGACATCACCAAACAGAACGAGCGTGTCCTGCTTGGCTTCCGTAATGCATACGTTTTCGATGTTTCACAAACCGAAGGCGTAGACCTGCCAGAGATGCACGAAATATCAGGCGACCCCGGCGAGAACTTGGAGCGGCTGGCCGCATTCGTTCGTAGCCGTGACATTCAGCTTGGTTATAACGAGAACATCGCTCCAGCCCTCGGCATGAGCTACGGCGGACGCATCGCCATCCTGCCCGGACAATCGAAGGCCGAAGAGTTTTCGACGCTGGTACACGAAACCGCGCACGAACTTCTGCACAAGGCCGAACGCCATACAGCCACCACCAAGACCGTGCGCGAGACAGAAGCCGAGGCCGTCGCGTTTGTTGTAGGGAAGGCAGTAGGACTGGTGACGGGTTCCGCGTCCGCCGACTATATCCAGCTTTATCACGGCAATGCGTCTCTGCTGGCCGAGTCTCTGGAAGTGATTCAGCAGACAGCCAGCGTCATCCTTGCCGCACTGGAACCGTCCATTGCGGAGGATGTAATTAGCGAGGAACTGGAGGCGGTTGCGGCATGAGCCTTATGCCCGCAGGCTTGTAAGAAATCAGACTGCACGAAAACAGGACAGACGGGACTGATACGATCCCGTCTGCTCATTTTGAGCGGCGCGGGAGACACCCTGCGGGTTTCTCCCGGCCCCTCTTCCGCCCTTTCCATGTTCAGGCTAAGTCGCGCACTCCACATAGACTCGCGGTAAACACCGAGCGATCTTCAAGTCCAGCGCTTTGTGGTCTAATAGAAGCATTGGCGGGTTGGCGGAACTGGCAGACGCAGGGGTCTCAAAAACCCCCGAGAGCAATCTCGTATCGGTTCGATTCCGATACCCGCCACCAATACAATCCCCCTCAAAACTTATCCCAACGTTCTTCGGTGATGATTCTTTCGACCGGTAGGACTCTTCGTGTAAAAAAAAAGAGCGAAATTTACACATTTTCTTACACACTATTGAATGGACGACCTTCAAGTAACTGACAACAAATCGGTTACGAGCATCCTAGAAGGACTCAAAATCTGCCGAAGGCAACTTCGTGTCGGTTCAAGTCCGACCTCGGCCACCATACCTATTGCTCATTCCCGAGAGCATTTCCGTCACAATTCATGATGAGCACTTCACGCTCGGGGACCCCGAGCGACATGGAGCTCGTTTGGCTTGCGATGTATTTCATAGTGACATCAGGTAGGCAATGCGACTCGTACTGATCTCCGACACACACGGCCTGCACGACAAGATCGAGAACATGCCCGAAGGCGATGTCCTCGTTCATGCCGGTGACTTCATGAACTCCGGGACAGACTTGCGGGAGATCATCTCGTTCAATCGTTGGTTGGGCCAGCAGCCGTTCAAGCATCGCGTACTGTGCGCGGGAAACCACGATAAGTATTTCGAGTCCGATCCAGGAACAGCCAGAGACCTGCTCACGAACGCTGACTATTTAGAGAACTCGGAGATCACAATTGAGGGAATCCGTCTCTGGGGTTCGCCGTATACTCCAGAGTTCTTTGACTGGGCATTCATGTATCCTCGCGGAACTGCTGCTGCGAGATGTTGGGACGCCATTCCAGAGCATCTCGACGTGCTGATCACACACGGACCGCCGTTAGGAGTTCTTGATCAGACCGCGCCGAACGAGGTACATCTCGGATGCGCTGAGCTGCTCGACGCCGTCCGGAGCATGAAGCCGAAGGTGCATCTCTTTGGACACATTCACGGTGGCGCGGGAGAGTTGGAGCGCGAGGGGATCCATTTCGTGAACGCCTCATATCTGAATGAGCGCTATGAGCCCAGTCACCCTGCGGCAAGATTCGCGTGATCGACCTTTAATGGTGGCGAGCAGATGAAAGATCATGTGATTAGAGGTGACTCTTTAGACATATGAGCGTCGCGAATGATCCAAAGCCGGCGGTTTACAACGCGTTAATGCCTTCGGTCCTAACGATTGAACAAGGCAAGGAGCTCGTTCGCCTCTGCCGCACTGGAAGACTTTACGAGGTGGACGCTTGGATAGCGTCAG
>JBAVDD010000247.1:0-2548 GCA_049587035.1 Acidobacteriaceae bacterium
ATCCTTCAGCCACCCTTCTACGATCCGCACGCCAGTCTCGCCGTCAACTACGGCCACATCGGCGCCGTCATAGGCCATGAGCTCACCCATGGCTTCGACGACGAAGGCAAAAAGTTCGACGCCAAGGGCGACCTCGCCAACTGGTGGACCCCAAGCGACACCACCAACTTCGAAGCCCGCACCGGCTGCCTCGTCCACGAGTACGGCAGCTTCGTAGCCGTCCCCGGCGCCACCCCCAAAGACAATGTGATGGTCAACGGCAAGCTAACCCTCGGCGAAAACACCGCCGACAACGGCGGCCTCGTTCTCGCCTACATGGCCTACCTCGATCGCGCCAAAAAGGACGGCATCGACATCCACAAGAAGATCGACGGCTACACCGGCCCACAGCGCTTCTACATCGCCTTCGGCCAAAACTGGTGCGAAAACTCCCGCCCCGCGGCCATCCGCGAGCAGGTCCTCACCGACCCCCACTCACCGGACCACTTCCGCGCCAACGGAGCGATCGTCAACCAACCCGGCTTCGCCGCCGCCTTCGGCTGCAAGAAGGGCAGCCCCATGGTCCCCGACCAAAGCTGCCGCGTCTGGTAGCAACAAACCTCACACCGCGAACGCCCCGGTCTGTACACAGACCGGGGCGTTCGCATCTCCATCAACTCCGTTTCACAAAACTTCGCTAAATCCGTGCATTTTTCCTGAGCGACTTTGCTTCTGCATTCTCACCCTCGACCCCATGCGAAACTAGTCTGTGTCCTCCAGAACAAACCATCGCACCCTCGGCTTCCTCGCCGCGTTTCTAGCCAGCTGCTTCTGGGGTTGCGGCTTCTACTTCGGCAGAATTGCACTAGACGAGATGAGCGTCGGCGCGATGGTCTTCTACCGCTTCGCCTTCGCTACGCTCGGCCTCTGCCCGCTGCTCTTTTTCCACCGCCCGCGTTTCAACGCAGCCGAGTGGCGTCTGCTCCTACTCGCCTCCTTCCTCGGCGTTCCGCTCCAATTTATCTTGCAGTTCAAAGGCCTCTCGCTCACCACGGTTTCGCACGCATCACTCATGGTCGGCACCATGCCGGTCATCCTCGCCGTCGGCGCCACACTCTTCGCTAAAGAACGCCTTAGCAAACTAGGCTGGGCCGCGTTAACCCTCTCCACCACCGGCGCCGCCCTCATCGCACTCGGAGGCTCCCACCACCACACCGCCGGTGGCCCCACCCTCGCCGGCGATCTCCTCGTCGTCTTCTCCCTCTTCATCGCTCTCTTCTGGATCCTCTTCAACAAGCGACTCATGGAGAAGCACAACCACCTCGTCGTCACCGCGTACGGCATTACGGCCGGCACGCTCATGCTCGCCCTCTACGTTCCCTTCGCCTACGGTCCGCCGCCCATCCACGGCATCTCGCTCAAAGCCTGGGCCGCACTCGCCGCCAGCGGCCTCCTCTGCACCGCAGCCACCACCCTGCTCTGGAACTGGGGCATGACCCAGGTCCCCGCATCGCAGGCCGGCGTCCTGCTCAACATGGAACCCCTCATCGGCTCGCTCCTCGGCGTCTTTCTCCTCAACGAGCACCTCGGCCCCTGGGCCTGGCTTGGCGGAGCCATGATCCTAACCGCCGCCATCGCCCTCACCACCCGCACCAACACCCCGCTCGAAGACCCCGCAATGGTCTAAGCCGCCAATCCCAACCACCGCACCGGCCCACACTACACCGGCGTAATAATCCCACCCACCGGCAGCGAAGTCGGCAGACTCCCCGGACGCCGCAGATGCATCGCCTCCGCCGTCATATCCGCATACTTCAACCCCCCGCCAGTATTGAACAGCACCACCCGCTCTCCGCTCTTGATCTCCCCACTAGCCAGCAGCGTGTCATAAGCCGCCGTAGCCGCCGCACCCTCCGGTGAAAGAAAGATTCCCTCCTCCTTAGCCCAATCCAGAATCGAAGCCAGGATCGCCGAATCATCCGACGCCACAACCTTCCCCCCCGAAGCCCGCACAATCTCCAGAATGATGCTGTCCCCAAACGGCTTCGGCACCCGCAGCCCCGCGGCAAACGTAGCGGCATCCGCAAAGAACTCGGTCACATCCTTACCCTCTTCAAACGCCTTCGTCACCGGCGCACAACCAGTCGCCTGTAGCGCATACATCCGCGGCCTCTTCCCACTCACCCACCCCAGTTCCTCCATCTCCTTAAACGCCTTCCACATCCCGATCAGCCCTACCCCGCCGCCGGTCGGGTAAAACACCGCGTCCGGATACTCCCACCCCAACTGCTCCACCAGCTCATACCCCATCGTCTTCTTGCCCTCCACGCGGAACGGCTCCTTCAGCGTCGACACATCGAACCAAGCCTCCTCGGCCGCAACCCCCACCGCCTTCTGCCGCTTCATCTCCTCACCCACCATCCGCGCACAGTCACTGATCAACCCATCCACCATCCGCACATCCGCGCCGTACACCACACCCTCCAGGTAATTCGCGAACGGCACATCCTTGGGCATAAAGATATGCGCCTTCATCTGTCCCGCCGCAGCATAAGCAGCCAGCGCCCCC
>JBAVDD010000248.1:0-4985 GCA_049587035.1 Acidobacteriaceae bacterium
CATCAAAGCGCCCTGCGCGAACTGCACGATATAGGTGAGATCCTGCCCGGGATTCGGCAGGTTCTTGATTGTCTCCGCGCCGATAGTGGTGGTCGTGTTCGCATTGTCGAGGCTCAGCAGACCTTGCTGTGCACTGACTTCAACAGTCTGGTTTGCCGATGCAGCGTTCAGAGAAAAGTTAAAAGCCACGTTGCGCCCCACCCCGACTTGCGTCGGCGCAGAAGCCGCCATCGTAAAACCTGAAACCTTTACGCTCACTTGATAGGTCCCCGGATTCACCTGAGAAAACAGATAATGGCCCTCGGCATCCGTTCGCCCTGCACGAACCGCCTTCGTATTGGTCTCTGTTGCAGTCACCGCGACGTTGGGAATCAAGGCGCCGCTTGAATCCGTAACCGTCCCAGAGATCGCGCTCGATGTCTCGCTTTGCGCCAGTAAAACGACACTAGAAACCGTGGCTATGCACACAACCAAAGCAAGGTTAACTAGCTGTCGTAGACGTAACTTCATTCAAAAACCCTCAACAGGTTCGTAGATCTTCGGTGTTTACTTCCCGCGAAAGGTCTGGACCAACAGCCAGACATTCAAAGCAGCAATCAGATACGCGACAAAATAGCTCAGATACTTGAGCCTTCGCCCGTTGACAAACTCTCCCATGCGGGCGCGATCGCTGGTAAACGCCACCAACGGGAAGACAGCAAAGCTGAGTTGCATACTCAAAACAACCTGGCTCAGAATCAGCAGGTTTGCCGTTCCTTTTTCGCTGTAAATCAGAACAACAATCACGGTCGGAATGATCGCGAGCAAACGCGTAATCAAGCGGCGCAGCCACGGAGCCAGCTTGATATGGAGAAAACCCTCCATCACAACTTGACCTGCAAGCGTCCCCGTAATCGTCGAATTCTGTCCCGAAGCCAGCAGGGCGACCGCGAACATAGTGCTAGCTGCTCCCACTCCCAGCATCGGCGACAACAGCTTGTACGCGTCGCCGATCTCAGCCACTTCTGGATGTCCGCCGCCATGAAACACCGCCGCTGCAACAATCAGAATTGCAGCATTAGCAAACAACGCCAGCATCAAAGCCGTAGCCGAATCCCAGTTCGCAAACCGGATCGCTTCGCGTTTGCCTTCCGGCGTCCGTTTGTAATCGCGCGTCTGCACAATGGAGGAGTGCAGGTAGAGATTATGCGGCATCACTGTTGCTCCCAGAATGCCGATCGCGATGTAGAGCATCTCCGGATTGGAAACAATGGTCGTCTGAGGCACAATCAGATTCGTGAAGATCGCGCCCCAATCCGGCCGCGAGAGAACAATCTCAATCGCGAACAGGCCTGAAATCGTTGCGATGAGTGTGATGACAAGCGCCTCAAGGCGACGGAAACCGCGATTCTGCAAGAGCAGCAACAACAGTACGTCGGCGCTGGTGACAACGACCCCAATCACCAGCGGCAGATGAAATAAAAGCTGCAGCGCAATCGCCGAACCCACCACCTCGGCGAGATCGCATGCTGCAATCGCAACCTCGGCGAAGCCCCACAAAAAAAGTGCGGTGCGGCGGCTATAGGAATCTCGGCAAGCCTGCGCGAGGTCGCGCTCGGTGACGACGCCCAGTTTCAAAGAAAGGCTCTGAAGCAGGATCGCCATGAGATTGGAAAGCATGACGACAAACAGCAGAGTATAGCCATACTTTGATCCACCAGCGATGTCCGTCGCCCAGTTGCCTGGATCCATGTACCCGACGGAGATCAAGAAGCCCGGACCAAGAAAGCCCAGCGCCCGCCGCCACATCTGTGGCGAACCGCTGACCCGCACCTGCGAGAAAGATGCTTCGGTCGCGTCATGCGGGATCAATCTTGTCTCGTGCAGTGCAAGCATATGGCTTAGTTATCCTTTCGGATATACATACACTAACACTAGTAATTAACCAAGGGTAAGTATTTTGCTAAATCTTGGCTTTCGTGGGCGCCGAGGAAGGCTTTACCCAGATTCGACTGGCTGCCGAATGTCCAACAACCACTGATCTCCCACCAAGATCCAGTTTCAGTGTGTCGTCGTAGTTTCGTTCCAGAACGAGCAATGAGACGTCAGGCCCGATGCCCAGTTTGTGCAGGAACTCTAACAGTTTATTGTCACGCTCATAGAGTTTCGCAACCACATATCGCGCGCCTTCTTCGGCGTCTGAGAGTAGTGTTAGGCCGCGACGCTTGGACTGCGCAGGAGTTTCCGGGAGCACCCCGTTGCCGTGCGGGCAAGCGCCATCGGGGCCCAGTTTTTCGACCAGAATCTTCTCAAACTCCGGGGAGATGACATGCTCGATCCGCTCGGCCTCGGCATGGATCAGATGCCATTCCATGCCGAAAACCTCCGACAACATACGCTCCACTAGATAATGCCGATAAGCCGTGCGGTGTGCCACCTGCCTTCCCTTTTGGGTTAGTCCAAGAAAGCCCTCCTTGGAGTCCTCCACAAAACCGTCTTCTCTCAGCCGTCGAATCGCTTTCGTCACGGCTGGGGGAGAAACGTTCAGCCAATGCGACAGCAGCGTCGGCACAACCGACAGTCCTTCGCTCTCGGCTTCGATAATCGCTTTCAGGTAGTTTTCGCGGGATACTGACACTTCTTCTTGCATGACGAACATTTCACCATGGTTCACAACCTTTGTCACTTTGCAGCTTCTGCTGATTCGTATGTGCCTCGCAACCGCTAGCGCGGCCCAGAAATGCGGCCCAAGGCTCGACAATCAAGTGTTTATTCGCGAAGTTGCAGGAATTGATCGAGCGTAATTTAGTTGTTTGATAAGTGATTCTGTCCTCATCAGTACACGTGTGAAACCAACCGCTCAGAGGCGGAGTCTGGTTTGTCCTCGGAGAGGTTCGCATCGATGTCAATATCACAGATAGGGTGTATAAATTTAAGCAGAAACGAATCCGACGGTTAAACGCCTCCGCAGGTTATGTACCAAGCGGTTTTTGGTTCAGGGCACAGAGGATGCAGGCTCTCAACTGAGTCAGGCGTCTTTTTGGAGACAAATGTTCGCACGTGTAGGGTGGTGTGGTATAGCCGCGATAGTATTGTCGAGCTTGGGAGCTGACCCAACCAACATTTTTGCTCCTGCAGGCACTCCGGCACAGTCGATTTTTAGTCTGTCTATGCTGGTCTTGGGAATTACAGCGGCCATATTTCTCGTAGTGTCGGGAATTCTGGTTTATGTACTCGTGCGATATCGGTCGCGTGGATCAGACGGATCGGCAGAGCAGGAGCCTCCTCAGATTTATGGGAGCAACCAGATCGAGCTTTCCTGGACGGTCATTCCAGTTTTGATTGTTGTGATGCTTTTTCTTGCGACGACGCGAGTCATCTATACCACTGAACATGCCCACCGTCCCTCGAACGCTTTAGATGTGACCGTGATTGGTCATCAGTATTGGTGGGAATATAGGTATCCGAAGTTGGGGATTGTGACGGCGAATGAGTTACACGTACCCGTAAGCGATCCAAGCCACCCGCTGCCTACTTATTTAACAATGTCATCTGCCGACACGGATCATAGCTTCTGGGTGCCGAGACTTGCGGGAAAGATGGATGTAATTCCGAACAAGGTTAATACGATGTGGATTGATCCTCAATCCAAAGGTTTGTATCTAGGGCAATGTGCTCAGTACTGCGGTGTAGAACATGCCAAGATGCTCATCCGCGTTTACGCAGATACTCCCAAGCAATTCGCGGCGTGGGTTTCAAATCAACAAGAGCCAGCCGTAGAAGACCCGGCGGTCGCAGAGGGGCGGAACGTATTTATGCACAACGCCTGTATCAGTTGTCACACGATTCGCGGAACGGTGGCGACGGGCAGGTTTGGCCCGGATTTAACTCACGTGGCAAGCAGAGACACGATCGCTTCAGGTTCTGTGCCAAATACGCCAGTGAATCTTCGGGAGTTCATTGACAACCCGGCCAATTTCAAACCAGGAGCGCTGATGCCTCCGATGCATCTGGACAGTCATGATCTTGATGCCGTTACGGCGTACTTGCGTACGCTCAAGTAGTGGATTCAGGAAGGAAGGCGATGGCTACTCAAATTCCGGTAAGCGAAGTGCAGGATGAGCGAGCAGGTCACCCGCGTCGGCTTTGGCTGGAGGTGCTTCATGGCTGGGTCACAACGGTCGATCACAAGAAGATCGGTCTGATGTATATCGGCTATGCCCTCTTCTTTCTGTTGGTAGCTGGATTCGAAGCATTGCTGATGCGGATCCAATTAGCCGTCCCGAATAATCACTTTGTCTCGCCTGAGGTGTTCAACGGGCTGTTCACGATGCATGGGACAACGATGGTGTTCTTCGTTGGTATGCCTATCCTGTTTGGATTCGGTAATTACTTGATCCCGCTGATGATTGGGGCGCGCGATATGGCGTTCCCCCGGTTGAATGCGTTCAGTTTTTGGATCTCTGCTTTCGGAGGCTTTCTTCTCTATTACAGCTACGTTGGTGGAAGCGGGCTTTACGGCGCGGGAAGTGCTCCCGATGTCGGCTGGTTTGCTTATGCGCCGCTGACAGCAAAGGCATTTTCGCCAGGTCACAGCACGGATTATTGGACGCTCGCGCTATTGTTGACCGGAATCGGAACGATTGGTACAGCGCTGAATATTGTCGCGACAATCATCAGCATGCGTTGTCCTGGAATGAAGATGAGCAGGTTGCCGTTGCTTGCTTGGCTATACCTTGTGACCTCCGTCATGACCTTTGTTGCGATTGGGCCTCTAACAGCTGCGCAGATCATGTTGTTGCTCGATCGCTACGCAGGATCGCATTTTTTCGACACGCAAGCGGGAGGTTCAGCTGTGTTGTGGATGCACTTCTTCTGGATCTTCGGACATCCGGAGGTATACATCCTGGTTCTTCCTGCATTTGCGTTTGCGAATGAGATCATCCCGGTTTTCTCGCGCAAGGCGATCTTTGGATATCCAGCCATGGTCGCGGCTTCGGTTGGGA
>JBAVDD010000249.1:0-4168 GCA_049587035.1 Acidobacteriaceae bacterium
GAACTCGCCGGGGACATTGAACGTCTTGAAAAGGCATTCATGGAGGCCGAGCGACTTTATCCGTTCAGCGGTTTGGATCTGGTTGCCTGTCATTCCGAGTGCAACAATCTCCGGCGCTAGAACGCTAGGGACCTTGTGAATAAGCCAAGTGAGCAGCATCTCACGGTAGTCAGTCGATCTAGCTTTAAAGTGGCTGAGATACTGAGAGGCCAAAATGACTCCCACTCCAAACTCTCGTCCTTGCAGGAGAATCTTGCGGAGAACATCGAACTCGTACTGCATGATGTTGTCCGCTTCGTCCACCAGCAAGAATGAATCGATGACTCTCTTCTGCGGATCGTGGCCGTAGAAGGGCCGCTTCTCGATTTTCAACATGTTGTCGTAGAACAGGTTCAACATGATCGCGACGAGAAGGTTCTTCGCTCGGTCATCTTGACCGAGTGCATCGAGAGAAACTACGACGACACCATCCAAGAACGAACTCGTCGATGCATCGTGAGCATCTCTGCTGAAGAGTTCTCGATCGACCATCTCCTCAATGATTGCCGAGATCGAATCTGCTTTCCCGCCACTTGCGGCCTGATATGCGGCATGAACATCGTAGATTGTGGGAGCAGAAGAATCCAAGCGCCCTTGATATACGGATCGAACGGCCCCCTTAAGAAGTTGGCGCTGGACAGGGCCGATTCCTGAGTAGACCTTGTCGAGAACGTCGGCAAAAAAGTTGAAGCGATCCAACCAGGGGGTCATTGAATCAGACGCTTGAGATAGATCGAAAAGGTTCAGGGGAAGATTCTGAGGCTTGATGACCTTCGCGTTTGTTGCCTTCACGAACTCTTCCGAAGAGTAGTCCCTCTTGTAGTCGAGGATGAGGATGTTCGGTCGCTTCCCTTGATTCTCCGCAGCATCTCTATTGATCTGGTAAACGAGACTCTTCAGTAATTGGGTTTTACCGGTTCCAAGATCGCCGACTACGCCGATATTTAACTGATTGAGATTGGTGTCGCAGAGATTGAGTGTCCGAAGCTTTGGATTGAAAGCGTCAAGAGGATAACCAACTTCGATTTCGATACCCTTGGACTCCTCAGGCGCGCCAAAGACAGGTGATCCTTCCGGTTCCTGCGTTTTGGAAACCGAAGGATCGGGAAAGTTATAAACGGTTGGCGTTCCGTCGCTCGTGACGTTCGGAGAAGTGTCTTCGCTGGCGTTCACCAAGTCAGTGGTCTCTGTGACCTCCTTTGGTTCACTCTGCGAGGCTGTCTCCACTTTCTCCTGGGATATGCGATCCGCGGAACTACCCCAGTCTCCCAGTTTCTCAACGATCGCAGCGTATATTTCGGCCGGGTCAGCAGTGACAATCTTGCCCGCATCTTTCTGCGAAAGGTTTATCGTTTCGAGGAAACCGTCGCCATCAATGTCTCTGGCACCACTCTCGCCCGTTCCGTCGATCAAGACTAAGCGCCCTCTTTGATCGCAATCAAGAACCACCTCACCTTCAATGACCTGCTTCATCACGGTTGTCTGTCGTTCCGCCCAATCTGGGCCTCGAAATATGACAGCACTCTGTTGGCTGTAGACGCGGAACCCGTAATCGATGAAGGCGAGATGTAGGTGTGTCCGAGCGAGTCGCCAAAGAAGCAAATCTTCTTGGTTTGCGAGTTCATCTAGCGACCTCATCAGCTCGGCGAAGGACTTGGTCTGGGCCAAAGCGTTCTGGGCTTCAGCTTGAGACATACGGTCAGAACCACTTCGGTATTTGACTTCGATCGGGACCAACTTGCCAGTCACTTTTCCGCTCTCGATCTTGAGACTAATGAGCAGTAGGTCGGGACGATGGCGCTGCTTGTTGAACACCTTGCTAAAGTCGTCAAGGTAGTTTTGAAATGGATCCACTGGGATCAAGAGGTTGATAGAGCAACCGGATTCGTTTTCCCGCCATACGGGAAACAGACTCGACGGAGATGCGTCAAGGCGGAACTCGTCTTGCAACAGCCTAGCGGCAACAAATAAGCCAAGGTCGCCAACTGCTCCAGAATCACCGCTCGAAAGTCCTCTTACGGTTGGGATGCCACGGCGAGCAACCTCCAAGATTAGGTTATCGACTGCGTCTTGGGTCAAATCCTCACAGTCCGGCAACCTTCTAACCACATTCCGCAACGTCTCGCGATCAAGATCGGTGATCTTAGCAAGCAAATAGTACCCATTGCTATCGCCCGCTCTACTTGAATAGGAGGGCAAATCGTAGTCCCAAAGGTATGCTTCGTTTTCGAGCCACCCGCCCAGAAAGCAGGCTGGATCAATCGAGGATGAAGAAACGGCAACATAACGCGAAACGTCTAGTGACTGGCGAAGAGTGTGAACGCTAGGTGCGAAGACGTAACTGTGTCGGATAGCACCTAGATTCTCTAAGTGAGCAATCGCTTTGGCTGTCCGGGCGAAAAGATCATCTTCAGCCAAAGAAGGAGTCATAGAGGTACGCGACTCGCTTAGGAATGCGCCCGCCCCAGCCTTGAGCTGTTGTCGCACTCTTGCCCGAAATAGAGCTCCGGGAGCCAGAGGTGATGCAAGAACGCTCTTTTCAGCCGACATGCTTGATGTTTCGAGCTGTGCAACTATCGTCAAGTCTGGAGTGTGTTCTGCAACTGAACTCGTCGCATACCAGCTCACGGAGTTGTTCGTATCCTCGGCAAGATTTGAAATTTCCGCCTCGCTCGGGCGATGTTCATCTGAACGTTGGTCGAGAACTCGAAGAAAGCGACGACCGACACTTCCGCTCAAAACAGAGTCATCACTCGTCCCAGAAAACTGTGAACGGCTCCATTCAAGGACACCTTGATTCGTTGAATTATTGAGGCTCGCTGCGCTCGTGACTGAAACATTCAGCACAGACTTCGCAGATAGCAGACCTGAGACATCGTTCATGCTCCGGTTGACTTGCGATGGGGAGAAGCTGCTTGCAAGCCCTCCGATCTGGACCCCGAACTCATTGTCGAAGGGCGTTCTCTCAATCGTTGAACCTATCGAGTCAGCCCGCGCACTATTCCAGAGAACGCTCCAATAATCGGAGTTGGATTCTACGCTGAAAAAGACGGTCTCACGCACTTCACCCGACGCCCTACGGATAGGTAGCGTCAGCGAATCAGGAACGCAATGAGGATCGAGAATACTGGCAGCCGGGCAAGGTTTCTTTTGATTGCTTGCCAGGAGTACCTTCTGAGCGCAAGCCTGCCAAGCAATTCGTACGGGATGAAGCGGAGAGAGCATGACCGCATCGGGCTCAATGACTAGCGTCTTCTGATCCCCCTCGAAGCCAGTCACGATAGAAACGTCGCACCAAGCGGCGATGTTCGGAGACTCCGTGAGCCATCCGGTATACGCTCGCAAATATTTCTCCAATAGCTCCGAGAAGGAATCTGACGTGTTTGCCAGCCATAATCCGAGTGGAACCCCCTCGATCAAGCCCGATTCGGACTCGACGATTCGCTTTGCAATCCTTCGCCTCGCTTCAACAAATTCTGCGGGAGGCTGCATCTCTGCGAATGACGGTCGAGGATCGCTCAGGAATTTACCGCGGGAGATGATCGTGTCTTCGATGGATTCCCAGTTGCGAACTCGCCAGCTCTCGGCGTAATCCGGGCCAAAGACCAATGGGAAAAACGAATACTCGCTATCTAAGAGCCAACCCTGTAGGTCAGATGAACGTAAGGTGGCATCAACGTGAACCAGAGCGTTCACCTGTTGACCACGTCGCGTTCGATTAGCGAGGACGAGGCGCTCAAATTCGCTGCTGCATTGCTCGGCAGGCACGTCGTCACAGGTGATTTGGATGAGGAACTTCTGTGCCTTTGGCGCGCCAGCCTTCCGATAAAGAAGCTCGTAAGTTTTGTCTGAAGAGGCTTTGATCTCAAGGCCAAACTCAACGTCCGACACTCTGCTGACCGCAGCCTCATCACGACCTATGCCAGGAACAGCGTTGTCCGTTCCTATCGCGGGAGTCTCAACCGACACATCAGGACTCACGAACACCGTGAGGTACTGTCGCCCTTCTGCGCGAAGAGTCAGAGATGACTCCAGGCTAATTCCAGAACTTGCTGTCTTGGGAGCCTTTGGAAGCGGCGCCTTCCTAGAGTCCCTGCCGCACACCAAGATTCCCGGTGTGAAGCTAGCC
>JBAVDD010000250.1:0-3784 GCA_049587035.1 Acidobacteriaceae bacterium
GGTGAGGCTAAATGATACGGTCTGCTGCGTGCCAGAGACCACCGTCTGCGTATCCGGGGTGATCAACGGATCAATGACCGATACTGAAAGGGGCGCGCTCGCCGCTCCAGTACTCGGGTCCGTGATCGATATTGTTGCCGATAGGCCAGCCGTGGTGTTGACCGCCAAAATGCTAAAGCTAGGCGGATAGGGATACCCATCATTTGATGCAGTTACCGAAACGTCGCTGTTGTCGCTTTCGAACTCAAGATCGGCCGGAGTTACGGTTGGAGCCCCGGTGGAATCAAAGGCACTGAAACTGGCGATCGCGGCAGAGGCAGAGCCAGGCGGCGACGAGGCATACGTTACCGCCTCAGTGGCTCCTGGAGCCATCGTCAGGGTTGCGGGACTTGCGGTGAAGGATGCCGTACAGCTTTGGATCTGATAGTCGTAGGTGGCACATACGCCTGCGGTAAACGATTGCCCCCAATACTGACCTGCGGCATTAAGTTGGGCAACTGCTGAAGCCGCCCCGATGATTTCGCCGATGCCAGCAACATCATCGATTACGGAGCCGGCGGCTTCCAGCAGGAGCGTAAGGTCCTCGGATACGAGAGACGCCGCGCTCGATGGCACGCACTGCTTAACCAGGGCAGCTACATCCACCTTTGAGATTGATCCCTTCCAGTCGGACTGGAACTCCTGAAAACTCTGCGCGCTCGAGGCCACCGACTCCTGAAGTCCCTCGTTGATTTGGCCGATGACTGCTCCTGTGCAGCTCGATGGCATAAATAACATGACGCCCTTGATCACGTCGGTTGCGAGCTCATGTGCCAGCTCCCCCTTTGCCGTGGCGTCTTGTGTTATCGTGACGTTGAAAGGGGAGTTTCCCATCGGAACATAAGTCAGAGGCGTTTCCGACGGAATCAGAATGGCGGCGGTTGAGACTGACGTACTCACGTCCCATGGAAGGCGGGTGCCGTTGTCTAATCCAATATCCTGTGCACCCAGCGAAGTGATCTGAAATCCGGAGAGTATTGTATAGGGCAGCGCAGAAACCTCTGGCGTGACGACGGCCTTGGACGCTGGGCGCTTGCTAGCAGAGGCGATTTTAGGGATGGCATCGGCCACGACAGCTGCCAGGTTCTTCACGACAGCTGAGTCGCTCATCGCGATCGAGCCATTCTGAAGATCGGTTTGTATGGCGGAGGCTAGCGAAGCGTAGCTCGCGGATGCACGTAGCTCAGACTCGATCGTCTTCTCTGATTGGTTCGTATCGACGTCAGCGCTCGCTAACCGGGCAAGTGCCAACGCAGTGGAGTCCGCAGTGAACTCGGTCTGGGGGGAGCTCACCAGAGCTGCAACGCGAATCTGCTGATTTGCATCGAAGCCGATTGCGATCGTTACCCCCGCAGAGCCCGATAGGTCCACTGGCACTGTAGAATCCAATGAGGCGCTCCCGAACGGAGTGACCACTTGAGTGATAGCGGATGCGAGAGAACTTGGGAGAGCTGTATCGAGGGACGTCGCCGTTCCAGTAGTCGCGCACGAAACCGAGACGTTAACGCCCGCGTTTTGGATGGTGCCTGAGGCATTGCTAACGACGCAGTGCTGGCCTTGAGGTGCAGTCTCGACGCTGATGGTGTAGGCATAGCCGTTCGGAAGATTCGTCGAGAACGACGACTGACCATCATTTTGGACGGTAAGTGGTGAACCCATTCCGTCCGTGAGCACAAGTGTACCCACTACGCCGTTGACGCTGGCCGAAATGGGGTAGGTGGCTGTAGTGTGTCCGCCGCACGAGGCGATGATGCTGAGTAGAGAGGCCAGTAGTATGAAGAATCCGACGTGACGGGCATTCTTGTTCATTGTGTAACCCCCGGGGGCTAATCGCTCCCGCCATTTCTGCCGCGAGCGCTCAGCGCGAGGCAACCTCATTGCACGTGAGGCCTGTGCTTTCAGCACTGCGCGATGCGATGTTCTGAGTACCCTGGCGGGAACGTCTTTGTTTTAGTTACTTCGAGTTGATTGAGAGCTTAGCCGAAGGCGCATGTCGACTCAAGTGCCGAGCCGGCGTGGGCTCTCTACCGCGGTGAGTCGCGGCGGTTTCGTCCCTTGAAGCGGGCGCTACGGGTATGAACCCGCCCGTCCGGGACATTGGGCCCAGAATCGAAGCTGGAGGCGGCCGCGGCAGACCATTCTCATGCACGCCCGCCGCTGGGGAAGCCAAGCAGCTGACCGGAGTCGTAGGGTTCAGGATGGAACACCTCTCGGATCTTCTGCTGGAAATGCCGCCGCCCGTCCGGTGGGAGCACGAGTCCATGCGCGACAATGAGCGCATCGACGATCTCGGCATAGGTCATCCAGGCATTCGCGGCCTTGAGTGCGCGGAGGATTCCGCACGCCGCCATAGTCGAATGGGCCGATCTGGACACGTGATCGCCCGGGCTTTACACGCCGGGGATCGAAATCGACGCGCAGCAGCTCGAGAAGCGCCTCGACGTGGCGCACCGGCTTCAGCATCTTCTCTGGCGAGCAGCTGTGCCTCTCCTGCCTTTCCCTTCTCCAACTCGCCTGTGAGCCTCTGGTGACCTGCCGGCTTTCTACGGACCAGTCTTGGCTTCGGAAATGGCCTCATCGGGATTGGTTGTTAACAGTCGCTGCTTGAATTCCGCCGGGGTCAGCTGGCCGAGGCTTGAATGTGGCCGCACCTCATTGAACTGGCGCCGGAACTCTTCGATCAGGATCTTCGCATCTATCCGGTTCTTGAACCACTGCATGTTCAGACACTCGTCCCGGAACTTGCCGTTGAAGGACTCGTTCATGCCGTTCAACCACGGTTTTCCTGGATCGATGAACGCCGTGTCAATGTTGGCCTCCGCCAGCCACTTCAGGACCGCCCTGGAGACGAATTCCGGGCCATTATCACTCCGGAGGTACCGAGGGGCTCCGTGCACGCTCACAAGCCTGGAGAGCACCTCAATGACGCGAGAGGAGCGGATGCTGCCGGCGACATCGATGGCCAGACACTCTCGCGTGTACTCATCGATAACCGTCAGACACTTCAGCTGCTGACCGTTGGCACAGGCATCGAAGACAAAATCATATGCCCACAGATATCCCGTCCCCGTTGCCGGCAACGGGCGCGGGCGGCTGTTCGCAATCCGTCGCCGCGGCCGCTTTCTCGGCACCTGCAAACCACATTGGCGCCACAGCCGGTGAGCTCGATCGGCGCTCATCCGGTGTCCTCGACGCTCCAGGAAGACCTGGATGCGGCGATAGCCGTACCTGGAAAACTGGGCAGCCAGTTCGTGCATCACTGCCATCGCGGGCGCATCACGCTTGGCCAGGCGCGAGTCGTAGCGTAATGTGGATCGCGCAACCGACATCAGCGCGCACGCTCGTCGGATCGACACCCCGCCCTGCTGGAGGTACACGACCTGTCGACGACGCGCGGGCGCGCCTACCATTTTTTTGCGGCGATCTCCTTCATCAACTCGATTTCCAGATCGCGCTCCGCGAGTAGCTTCTTCAGCTTCGCGTTCTCGCCTTCGATCTGCCGCAGCCGCTTCACATCCACCGCCTCGAGCTTGCCAAAGCGCTTGCGCCAGGCGTAGATCGTGACGTCACTGACCCCGTTCTTCTTGGCCACCTCGGCCACCGGCGCCTCGTCCGCCTCTCGCAGGATCTTCACCATCGCTTCTTCTGTAAACCGGGTCTTCTTCATGGCTCCTCGCTCCCCGAGAAGGCCATTTTCCGAAGTTTCAGCTGGGACGCAAATCGCCTAGCAGGTCACTGGTAGAGC
>JBAVDD010000251.1:0-7379 GCA_049587035.1 Acidobacteriaceae bacterium
CGCTAGCTGATACCAACGACATTGGCTTTACTGCGGTCCGCATTGCTGAAGGCAAGAACATTCCCGCGGGAATCTATTTCCGAGTGCTGCTATGTGGCATTACGGGGCATAAGCAGTTTGCGACAGACTGCGGAATCTTGCTTCACCCCGAACAACTTGTGGCAGTTGCTGCCGCCATGGTTCGTGTCTTTGCGGAGCACGGCGACCGCACCGACCGTAAGAAAGCAAGACTGAAGTATCTTGTCGACCGCTGGGGTATGGAACGTTTCCTGCAAGAGACAGAAAAGAAGCTAGCTTTTCCGGTCCTCTACTTCCCCAAAACTGACTGCGAAGCACGCGGCGCTATTGATCGCGCTGGCCATCTTGGAGTGCATCCTCAAAAACAAGCGGGGCTCTCCTACGTTGGCGTGTGTACTCCTGTTGGTTGGCTCACTACTGAGAAGGCTCTCGCGCTGTCAGACGTCGCGGATCGCTTTGGCAATCGAGAACTCAGGCTCACCGTCTGGCAAAACTTGTTGCTGCCAAATATTGCGACTCAGAGTGTTTCAGAAGTCTGCAGCTTGCTTTCGGAAGCGGGAGTCAAGCACTCTGCGGGTCGAGTGATGAGCGGCGCCGTTGCTTGCACGGGATCACGTGGCTGTCGCTTTGCCGCAACCGATACCAAGGGCCATGCGCTGGAAGTGGCTACCTTGCTCGACAACGCTTTTGTAATCGACCAACCGTTGAACCTGCATGTCACAGGCTGCGCTCATTCCTGTGCACAGCACTATATCGGCGACATCGGCCTGATGGGTGTCAAGATCGGCGGCGAAGACGGCTACCAGGTGAATCTTGGGGGCGGGTCAGACAATGATCAAGCGATTGCAAGGGAGCTTTTCCCTGCGCTGCCCTATAACGAAACGAAGCGAAGGCTGCATCAACTATTGGCTACATACCTCGAAAGCCGATTTGGCGGTGAAACCTTTCTTCAATTTTCGCAGCGTCACACCTTAGAAGCCTTGCAGGTAATGTGCGAGCGGAAAGTTGCCATCGTATGAGCATTCCATTCATTCCAGAAGATGCGCCATTTACGCCAGAACAGCGGGTCTGGCTCAACGGGTTTCTTGCCGGCCTGTTTTCAAAAGCACCCCACAGCACGACATCAGCAGCCCCGTTCTTGCGTATTGGGGTGTACTTCGCGACGCAAAGCGGCACCGCTGAAAGACTCGCAAAGAAGATGGCGAAGGAGTTGAAGGCCCAGGGACATACGGCAGATCTTCTCTCCTTAGATAAACTTTCACCCGTTGACCTGCACACGTACAAGCATGGCCTGTTCTTCGCCAGCACCTACGGCGAAGGCGATCCGCCAGAAAGCGTCATGACGTTCCGAGATGCCCTTCTCGAGGACAACGCGCCAAAGCTGAGCAGCTTACGGTTTGCGGTCTTTTGTCTGGGAGACCGAACCTATGAACACTTCTGCAAGTTTGGCATCGAGTTGGATGAACGACTCGCCGCGTTGGGGGGATCTCGGATGCGAGAGCGTGTGGAGAGCGATATTGAGGTCGATGAGCCCTTTGTTATCTGGAAGGATGACATCCTCCCGCGTCTCGCGACAACTCCTAACGAGGCGGCAGTAGAAGTTTCGGGAAATGTGACGGCACCGTCGCATTCAATAGTAGTGCAGAAGTACACACGTGAGAATCCTCTGCACGCCACGCTGTTGGAACGGAACGCACTGACAAGTGAAAACTCCAGCAAGCTCACAATGCACTTGAGCTTTGGAGTTGACGACCCAGAATTCACTTACGAAGCTGGCGATGCGTGTGGAGTGGTTCCTACAAACAACATGGACTTGATACAAGAGATTTTGTCGGCGCTTCCATTTGATGGCGGTGTCGAGGTGGAGATACCGAAGCATGGCACCGTTTCCTTGGAGGAGGCGTTTCTTCATCATCTACAGCCAACACGGCTAACGCGGAAAATGGTTCATGCCTTTGCAGAGAAAGCTCAGTGCAAAACGCTTTCGGCCTTGTTACCCCAGGAACAGAGTGCTGCCCTTGAATCGTTTACCTATGATCGCTGGCTGATCGACCTGCTCAACGATTACCCCGGAGTCATCACGGATCCTCAGGAGCTGGTGGCCATGCTTCCGAGACTTACACCCCGCCTGTACTCCATCTCTTCCAGCCCTGCGGCTCACGGTCGCGAAGTCCATTGCACCATCGCAGTCGTTCGATACCGCTCACACAACCGTGAGCGTGGAGGAATCGCATCGACCATGTTGATGGATCGCGTTGCCGTTGGGGATAGCGTACCAATTTACATCCAGCCAAATAAACGCTTTCGGCTCCCAACTGATAGGAATCTACCCGTCATCATGATTGGCCCAGGTACGGGGATTGCCCCTTTCCGCTCCTTTCTGCATGAGCGACAGGCCTTGGGGCATCAGGGAAACAACTGGCTTTTCTTTGGCGAGCGCAGCGCACAGACAGACTTCCTCTACTGCCGCGAGTTGAAGGAGATGACGGAAAGTGGACATCTCACACGACTAGACACCGCATTTTCCCGCGACCAAGCACACAAGGTCTACGTTCAAGATCGCATGTTGGAACATGGTGCCGAATTGTGGCGATGGCTGAATGACGGAGCTCAGCTATTCGTCTGCGGTGACGCTTCCCGGATGGCAAAGGATGTCGATTCTGCGCTGCACAAGGTCATTGAGCAGCACGGGAGACTTAGCTTTTTCGCAGCACAAGAGTATGTATCGCAGCTTCTCGATGATCGGCGCTATCACCGCGACGTGTACTAAGACCCAGCACCATCGGAGCGCAACTTGGCATTGCCACTTCATGAACACGCGATGGAAACAGAGAATACCGACCTTGTGCGAATGACGCTGCTTGCGGGTGGAGCTGCTCCTGCACTTGTCGATTCACTCATTCCAGGCCGCCCGCTTGAGCCAGGGGAGCAGTACCGCTTTCACTTCGATATGACCAAGTGCATCGGTTGCCGATCGTGCGAGATCGCCTGCAATGAGCAGAACGGCAATCCAGCAGACATCAAGTGGCGGAGAGTAGGAGAGATCGAAGGCGGAACGTATCCCGATACACAACGAACCTATCTTTCAATGGGATGCAATCACTGCCTTTCTGCTGACTGCCTCAAAGGATGCCCCGTAGATGCTTACTCTAAAGATGCTCTGACAGGCATCGTACTGCACTCGGCCGATGCCTGTATTGGCTGCCAATATTGCGTATGGAACTGTCCCTACAGTGTGCCGCAGTTCAATCCGGAACGTGGCGTAGTGGGCAAATGCGATATGTGCCGTGGCCGGCTCCTCGATGGGCGCGAGCCGGCATGCGTCAATGCTTGCCCTGAGAATGCAATCCAGATTGAGATCGTGGACAAGATTGCGTGGCGCGACGATTACGCTTCGGCGGATTCACCTGGGATGCCCCCAGCGATGCAAACACTCTCCACCACGCGCATCACGCTACCGCAGAGTTCCGCCACATGGCTTGAACGCGTCGATACAGGAGCTGTGCCGTTAGAGCACGCGCATCCGTCGCTGGTCGTCATGACAACGACGATGCAAGCGACCTTCGGGGCACTGTGTCTTCTGGTACTTGATCGCTCACTTGATGCGATAAGCATGCTGCTGTTGTTTGGATTGACCGCGATGGCGATGAACATTTCTGTATTCCATCTAGGACGACCTGCTTATGCGTGGCGCGCGCTGAAGATGTGGCGGCGTTCCTGGCTGAGCCGCGAAGTGCTTTGTTTTGGGCTGTTCTTCGGTGCAATCTCTATGTGTACTCTCTCAGCCTGTTGCGTCGCTTTAGGCTTCACACGATTTTCCCATTTCACAGCGCCTCTCGCGATGCTCGGGATCTGCATGGGCGCGTGCGGTACAGTTGCCAGCGCATTCATTTATCTCGTGCCGGCACGGCCTGCGTGGAACATGATCCACACTCCCATAGATTTTTTCCTTTCCGCTGCACTTTTGGGAATTCCGCTGATGGCAACCATCTCGTATCCCGCTGCCCTGCTGTCGAAATGGGCTTCGCATTTCGGAATGCGAGTTCAATATCCGACGTTTGTCCATCACTTCCTTTTCGCATCCATCGTCGCGACACTTTGGCTCGCGAACCAGATTCTGAGGGTGGCTCGATTGCGTGCCGCACATACCTTTGAAGCCAGAGCTAGCTATGGTCTCCTGCGCGGCGAGAAGCTTTCGTGGCTCGTGGCACTTTGCTGGATGTGTGTTGCAGGTAGTTTGCTGTTCCTTGTTGCGCCACTTCCTTGGTTTTCGTTGATTGCCGCTGTAGCCGCCGTATCGATAAGTCGGTATCTCTTTTTTGTTTCCGTAGTTCCGCTCAGCATGGGGCTCACGTTTCTCAAAAGCAACACTCCCAGTCATGGAGTCACGACATGACGCTAAAGCGCGAACGCCCCAACTCCGCGAATGAGACAGCTGAAGAGCGTCTCCGCGAAGCGACGCTTCCTTTGTGGACACGTCTCCGCCGTGCGCTTGGGCTTGATATTGCTCAGGACACCTATCGCTATGCGCACGACCCTCGCTTCGGGCACATATCAGAGTCGCGCGTTGCGGACACGTGGACAAAAACGACTTGTGGTTACTGTTCTGTGGGCTGCGGCATGTTGGTAGGCACGAAAGATGGCGTGCCGGTCACATCGCGAGGCAATACGGAACATCCAGTGAACCGCGGGAAGCTTTGCCCAAAAGGGCTTAGCGAACATTTGATCCTCAATGCGCCCGGTCGCGCGACTACGCCTATGCTGCGCCGGGGTGGCCGCGGTACTCCGCTGGAACCGGTGAGCTGGGCCGAGGCACTGGACGTGATGGTTGAGCGTGTGACCGCACTACAGCGTGAACATGGCAACAATACCTTCGGCGTCATTGGCACAGGCCAACTGCTCACCGAAGAGTTCTACACTCTGGGCAAATTGGTTCAGCTTGGCTTTCGCAGCACAAGCTACGACGGGAACACAACCCTCTGCATGGCGAGCGCTGTTTCTGGATACAAGCTTAGCTTCGGCTCAGACGGGCCACCTGGTGCGTACGTTGATCTGGAGACTGCGGACATAGTCTTTCTGGTCGGCGCCAATATTGCAGACAATCACCCTATTCTATGCAATCGACTTCGCAGCAAACCAGGACAGATCCTCATTGTTGCTGACCCTCGCGTGACGAAGACTGCGATGATGGCGGATATCCATCTGCCAGTGAGGCCGCGTTCCGATATTGCACTGCTCAACGGGATTGCCCATATCCTGCTTCGCGACGGAATGCTTGATCGCACCTTTATAGAAGCTCACGTGGATGGGTTTGATGAGTTCGTCACTTTCATCGCAGATTTCACACCGGAGGCTGTGAGCGTTACGACAGGTCTTTCAGTGACCCTGCTGGAGCGTGTCGCAAAACTCTACGGAGAAGCGGATTCCTCATTCATTGGCTGGACGATGGGTGTAAACCATTCCACGCAGGGTGCAGTTACGGTAACAGCAATCAATAACCTGTCGCTCCTTACAGGAAATATTGGGCGCAGTGGGGCTTCCCCCTTTTCCATCACAGGTCAATGCAATGCGATGGGAACAAGGGAGAGCGGATTTACTTCGGCCCTTCCCGGCTACCGCAAGTTTGATGATGTGGCAGCTCGCGGAGAACTCGCCCAAATTTGGAATATTCCTGAGTCAGCTTTGCCCACAACGCGCGGTCTGGCCTATCCCGACATTATCGAGGCGGCTGTTGCGGGGCGAGTCAAAGCATTGTGGTTTATCGCAACGAACCCTATCGTCTCATTCCCTAATATCCAACTGCTGAAAGAAGCTTTCAAGAGGGCAGAGTTCATCGTGGTGCAGGACGGCTTTTACCCGACCCCGACGATGGAGTATGCAGACCTCGTTCTTCCCGCAGCCATTTGGGGCGAAAAGGAAGGAACGTATACAAACTCCGAGAGACGCATCAGCAAGGTGAATGCCTTTGCAAAACCTCCCGGGGAGGCGAAACGAGACTTTGATATTTTTCTCGAAATCGCTCACCGCCTTGGCGTTTACGAAACCATTTACCCAGGCTGGAAAACCACACATGACGCATGGCTGGAGTGGCAACGTGTTTCCGCGGGCAGGCTTTGCGACTACAGCAGCTTCACATGGCAGCAGATTGAAGATCAAGGCGGAATGCAGTGGGGCGGAGAGCGCCTCTACGAACAGGGTGTGTTCCAGCGCGACAATGGACGGGCTTTATTGCACTGCGTCCCGTGCCTGCCCTTTACGGAACAACCAAATAACGAGTTTGATCTTGTCCTGAACACGGGACGCACAGTGGAACATTGGCATACACGGACAAAAACAGGTGCGGTCGCAATGCTGGAGGGCATGGTGCCGAATGCCTGGTTGGAGATGAATCCTGAAGATGCAAAGCGCCTATCCTTAAAGCAACATGACCGCGTCACCATCACTTCGCGGCGCGCAGCTGTAAGGGATGTCGAGCTACGCATTACCGGGATCGTTGCTCCGGGCCATGTATTCATGCCCTTCCACTTTGCAGAACGCAATTCCAATCTCCTCACGCTGGGTGCTTTTGACCCCACAAGCCGCGAACCAAATTTCAAGCAATGTGCCGTGCGGGTAGAGCACGCCGGCCTTCGCTAAAGAAATCGTGTCCCCGATCGACACGAAGTAGCAAAATGGCGAACCAGGAAGCTCGCTCCGTCAGACGATCACCGTATGCTGGCTACTCGTTTCTCATCTTGATTCTGGAGACACTTCCTATGGCAAATACCAAAGCATTCCTCAAGTCCGGCCATCCCGGAACTTTGTTCGCTTCCTTCCTTTATTTCGACTTCACATTTGCGGTCTGGGTCCTCAACGGAGTGATGGGGCCGTTTATTGCCGAGCAGTTTCATCTCAAACCGGCACAAATCGGCCTCATGGTGTCCATCCCTACACTCGCCGGTGCGCTCATGCGCTTCCCGCTCGGCGTGCTCAGCCAGTACATCGGCCGCAAAAGTGCAGCCATTGTCGAGATGTCCCTTGTCATCTTCGCCCTGCTCTTCGGCTTCTTGTTCGTGCATAGCTACTCCGAAGTTCTTGCGATGGGAGTTCTACTCGGAACCGCAGGGGCAAGTTTTGGTGTGGCTCTCTCGCTGGGCTCAGGCTGGTTCCCGAAACAGTACAAAGGGCTTGCCATGGGTATTGCTGGGGCTGGCAACAGCGGTACCGCACTAGCCGCCTTCTTTGCACCTCGCCTCGCTAGGTCGTACGGCTGGTCACACGTTTACGGAATTGCGGCTCTTTTCATGCTGCTTCCGCTCGCGGTCATGATCGTCTTCGCCAAAGAACCGCCTGACACCGAGCATAAGAGCCTCGTCCAGCAC
>JBAVDD010000252.1:0-4618 GCA_049587035.1 Acidobacteriaceae bacterium
CCCGGAGAGTCTGACCGCGATGGTAAGCAGGCCACTGATGATGCCCAGCAATGGAATCTGGATCATTGCAGGTACCTGCTGAAGTCCGAGAACAGCGTGAGCGTGTAATGGGCCAGACTCCGCCACATCCAGGGCATCATGAAGAACAGAGCAGCGCCCGTGACCAGTAGCCTCGACACCGTCGATACTGTGCTGTCCTGTAGCGACGTGAGTACCTGCAGAATGTTCACCAGCAAGCTGATGGCAATCGCGATGAGCAGGATCGGCCCCACCAGGATGAGGACTTCCTGCAACATCATTCGCCCGAGCAAGACTGCCTGATCAACGTCCATAGCGTTAGGTAAAACTCCTCATGAGGGAACCAATCAGCAAGTGCCATCCATCCACCATCAGAAACAGCAGCAGCTTCAGTGGCGTCGAGATCACCACCGGCGGAAGTTGCAGCATACCTACCGAGGTCGTAATCGAAGCCACCACCATGTCCACCACAAGAAACGGCAGAAACAGCACCGTACCAATCTCGAACCCTGCCTTGAGTTCGGACAGGATATAAGCAGGCAGCAACACGCGCATCGACACGTCATCGATCGAAGCGGGCCGCGGCTCCTTCGCCAGCCCGATGAACAGCGCCACATCCTTCTCGCGAACGTAGTGCTGCATGAACTTGTGCATCGGCACCTCCGCCCGGGACAGCGCCTCGATCGGAGTGATCTGCCCCGCCTGCATCGGCACCACTGCGTCCTGATAGATTTGGTTCGCCACCGGCTGCATCAGGAAGAACGTCAAAATCACTGACAGGCCGATGAGCGTCTGGTTCGATGGCGTGGTCTGCAACCCGAGCGCCTGACGCAGAAAATGGAAGACAATCAGCAGCCTCGCAAACGGCGTCATGCAGATTAGGATGGACGGGATCAGCGTGAGCACGGTGAGCATCACAATGATCGACCACGGTACAGACCTTCCCAGCGTTCCAGGAATCTGGAAAGCGCCTCCCGTCCCGACGGGGCTTTCGTCTGAGGAAGCCGGGCCGCGACCAACACTTGCTGGATCCGGATCGGGCATCGTCGAGAAGTCCGCCATGGGAGGCGCGGGCATCGCCGTTAGGGGCTGAAGCTGCTGAATATCTGACTGGGCAGGCGTCACCTCGACGCCTGCGGCGGGCACCAATCCATGTGCAGGCATCGCGCCCAACGACAAACCGCTCAACAGCAGCAATATCCACGGCAGCGCACGGCGTCCACTCATAGTACGCCTCCGCTTCTGCCAAACTCCTGGCCCGCGCCGGCCGCCGTTCCCGCTTCTGCACCCAGTTGCGCCAGCAAGGACATGCCTGCCGTGCCTCCTCCAATCAGGAACTCTCGCCCTTCGACCGCCACAATGGCTACAAACCGTTTCTCGCCTAGCGAGATCGTCTCGGAGACCCGCAGTCTCTTCGTCGTCGAAATCGTGTACTTTGCTCGCAGCCACACCCATGCAAGCGTGAGTGCGTTGGAGTCACTCCTCTTCTGGCCGCTCGCGCTCGACCGCAAGAGCGACAAGATCCACTCCATGGGAGACTGTTGGAACTTCGGGAGCTTCTTGAACACCGGTAGTCCTTTGAACATCGGGGGCCGTTCCTCCGTAACCAGCGCACAATGGCTGAGCGCCACCTGAAAGGAATCCGGCGGCAGGGTGGGTTCAGGAGAAGTGAGTTCCAGCAAGGTCGATGCAGGCGCAGTCATCTCATGCGTTGGCAGTCTCCGTCGCTGACGCACGCGCCTCACCGGCGCAATACCATCTGGCGCTGTTTGTTCCGGTGCGCTCAGTTTTGACACGGTAGGTTCAACCACTGACGGTTTCCGCCGCTGGCGCTGCACAGGCGTTGGCAGCTTCTCAGTCTTGGTCGTCATGCCTGATCCGTAATCCGCACGGCGAGCCGATCGCCGATCACTTCAAACTCTGTCCAGCCAATCAGTAACCGGTTGACGCGAAGCGGAACATCGCTGGTCTGGTGGCACGCCGTCTCCACGATCGATCCCTCGGTCAAACGCAGCAGATCTCCAATCGTGAACTGCACGACAGGCACGTCGACGCTGAGGGTGCATGGCAACCATGGCATCCTGTCCAGTTTGTCCGTCTCGCAGCAGGCTTCTTCTGCCGGCAGCGACGCCGTGAGCTTTAGTTCCAGATTCTTCATCGATGCACTCATCCAGGCCTCACGCTCTCCTTGTTTCCTTCACCACGCCTGCTCCAACGCTGCCATTCATCTGGCTCAACGGACGGAAGGAGCAGGAACACTATGGCTAAAGCAATCGGAGGACCGGGGTGACGCACCACGGCATCTGCCCGTGTGCATTCTTCGCGCTCGGATAAGTTGTTCTTAAGCCGTACCTTAGGTGCAGACAGGAGCGGTCAGGCTTTATCCAGGAACGGAACGCTCCATGAGGTAGCCATTAGAAGCACTCGCAGGCAAAGCTCTCCCGCCGGATCTTGCCCATTCCCGGCGGGAGACTCTCATCAAACATTAATGAAGCACTGATATTTGACCGATCGATCCATCAGCGCTACGACACCATCTGGATCGTTGACTGATCCACCTGATCCAGCGTTGTCAGGACCTTGGCATTGGCGTCGTAACTCTGTTGCGCGACGATCATATTGGCGAACTGCGTGGAGAGGTTTACATTCGATGCTTCTACCGCTCCTCCGGTGATAGTGCCATTTCCCCCAACTCCGGCTTGCCCGACGACCGCAGCTCCTGAAGCGCTGGTAGCCTGCTCGCTCCCGTCAGCGCCCTGAGTCAGGCCCTGCGGGTTGGCAAAGTTGGCAACCGCCACCTGCCCCAGCGCGAGTGTTTGATAGTTACTGTATTGGCCCTCCACGGTTCCATCCGATAACACCGAGTAGCCCGTAAGTGTGCCCACGGCAAAACCATCCTGTGTGGCTGCGGTCGTCGCGCTAGCAGAGTCCTGCTGCGTCAACGTCGGCGTTCCGGACGAGTTATTCAGGTTCCAAGTCAGGTTCATGTTCGCTGCGCCATCGGCCAGGCCTGTGATCGCGATCCCTGGCACCGTGCTGCTCGGGGAAGTCAACTGCCCCGACGAATCAAACGTCAGCGTACCGCTCGCTAGCGTTGTCGTCGGACTCGCAGAGCCCGTGGCTGAACCTGGCAACGTAATGCTGTAGCTCCACGCATTTGTACCCGTGTTCGTGTACTGGATGTTCAGACTTTGCGACGTCCCAAGAGAATCGTAGACGGTAAGAGGGGTGTTAAATGTCGTACCCACTGTTGATGATGAATCGAGATTCGCGTCAACTTGGAAGCTAGATGTAGGTGCGGCGGGGATAGTTCCATTGGAGTTCACCGAGATAGGCGCCAGCGCTCCGCTGGTGGACACGACTCCATTGACCGCGGGGAATCCCATCACCAACTGGCCATCCGCAGTGGTGAGTTGGCCAGACGAGTTCACCGAAAAATTGCCATCGCGAGTATAGCTCGTTGCGCCGTCATCGCTCACCACAAAGTAACCGTTGCCCTGCAGCGCCATGTTCGATGGATCGCCGGTGGAGGTCACCGAGCCATCGGTAAGGTCCGACGAAGTGCTCTCCACCTGCACGCCTGAGCCAATCTGAATCGGGTCGCCATTGCCTGACGTTCCCTGCATCTGCGAAAAGATATCGCCGAAGCTGATCGTCTGGTTCTTGTAGCCATCCGTGTTCAGGTTGGCCAGGTTGTTGCCTATCACATCGAGATCGGATGAACTGGCCTGCAAACCGGAAAGTGGAACGGAAAAAGATGCCATTTACCTACCTCCTGTAGGGGTTACGTTTGAAGTTTGAGCTGGAGCTGCTACATTGCCATACAAATTCATGAGTGCCGCAGCATTCGCAGTACTCGCGTTGGTGGACTGCAACTGTGCCAGGGCTGCAGCCGCGGCAAGACTGGGATTGGACTGAGTTGCGCTCGACGCGGTATTGGCCCCTGCGGTGTCCGCCGCCGCTACCTTCGCACTTGCTGCCGACGAGGTCGCGGTCGTGCTCGACGCCGCGCCCGAGAGGGTCTGGTTGATGTCGATGAGTTGATCCAACTGGTTCAACGACACTAGCTGTCCGACCATCGCCGTCGGATCGACCGGTTGGGTTGGATCCTGATTTTGCAGTTCCGTCACCAGCAGATTCAGAAACGTATCTTGAAGACTCGTTGCCGAGTCTCCCGTAGGGGTTGTGGAACTACTGCTGGTTGCATTCGCCGACGCGCTTGTTGCATTCGCATTGGCCGATTGCACCGGCGCCGTAATCGAGGGCATAAAACCTTGAATATTCATCGCTTCTTCCTCTCCTGATCGCTTGCTGCTAAATCCTGATATCCAACCCTGTTCCGCTCGTCGAACTCACCGGCAAGCGCATGGCCCCACTGCTCTCCGCGAGCACCAACGGCTCCGCCGTCATCTTGCGCGGAGACTTTCCGTAGGACTGCGCCTCGCGCTGCGAAGAACCTCCCATGTCTCCGGAGAACGGCATACCCTGGTTGTTCACCTGGATCGATGCACGCAGGCCGTACTCCTCGCCAAGCTTCGTCTGCACCGTCGAAACATGGTTCGCGATCGCCTGCCCCAGGTCGTTATGGTCCACCGAGATC
>JBAVDD010000253.1:0-2043 GCA_049587035.1 Acidobacteriaceae bacterium
GAGCGCAGCGAAGAACCTGCTTCTCGCTCGCGCAGCGAGCGCCCGTTCTTGCCTTAGCTAAAAGCTAGAAGCTAGAAGCCCCAACCCTACCCACCACCCCAACCCCTGATATAAAGTTGTCATCTCCCCGAGGCACTCATGTCCGACACCGCCATCCTCCCCACCATCGAGCGCACCGCCACCATCCCCAAAGCCCACCGCTGGCTCTCCGTCGACGTCCTCCGCGGCCTCACCATCGGCTTCATGATCATGGTCAACAACAACGGTGGCGGCGACAAAGCCTACTGGGCCATGAACCACACCGCCTGGAACGGCTTCACCCCCACCGACCTCGTCTTCCCCACCTTCCTCTTCGTCGTCGGCATCTCCACCGTCTTTTCCACCCAGGCACGCCTCGCCAAAGGCGACACCAAATCCTCCCTCCTCATCCACACCATCCGCCGAGCCATCATCCTGTTCCTCCTCGGCCTGCTAGTCAACAGCTTCCCCTTCTTCCACCTCCACACCCTGCGCATCTACGGAGTCCTCCCCCGCATCGCCGTCTGCTACCTCATCGTCGCAGTCTTCTATCTCTACAGCTCTTCGTGGAAGAACAAAGCAGCCGTAGCCATAGCCTGTCTCATCGGCTACTGGATCCTCATGCGCTTCGTTCCGGTCCCCGGCTACGGCGTCCCCACCCACCAGATCCCGATCCTCGACCACGACGCAAATCTAGCCGCATGGTTGGACCGCCAGATCTTCCCCGCCTCGCACCTCTACGAGCGCGTCCGAGATCCCGAAGGTCTGCTCAGCACCATCCCCGCCATCGCCACCACGCTCATCGGCATGCTCACCGGCATCTGGCTCCGCTCCACCCGAAGCATCGTAGAAAAGGCCAAGGGCATCGCCTACGCCGGCTGCGCAGGCCTGCTCCTCGGTGGCCTCTGGAACTTCGAATTCCCCGTCAACAAAAAACTCTGGACCAGCTCCTACGTCCTCTACGCCGCCGGCTGGAGCCTTCTCCTGCTCGCCTTAAGCATCTACCTCATCGACATCTACAGCGCCCGCAAAGCCCAACAGCAAACCCCCGCCGAACAAGACGCCCGAACCCGCAAGCACTACCTCATCCTTCTGGTCTTCGGCACCAACGCCATAGCGGCGTACGTCCTCTCCGAACTACTCCCCGGAGCCCTGGACCTCATCCACCCCCGCCCCCACGTATCCTTCCTGAACTGGTTCTACGACAGCATCGTACACATCATCCCCTACCAACCCATAGCCTCGATGGTCTACTGCATCGCCTTCGCCGCCGTCTGCTGGATCCCCATCTACATCCTCTACCGCCGCCGCATCTTCCTTAAAATCTGACCGCAACCAAATCCGATCCCAACCAAGCCTCAACCGCGCCTCACAACCAGGCCTCAACCAGGCCTCACAACCGGGCCTCAACCGGGCCTCAACCGGGCCTCACAACCGGGCCTCACAATATGATCGCCCAGTAAAAACCCGTCATCTCGACCGGAGGCCGAAGGCCGCAGTGGAGAGATCCCTGTATCGCACTTGCACTTGCTTTTTTGGTTTGTCATCCCGAAGGGATCTGCTGTTGTTTTTGCCCTTGCCCTTGCTTTTCTGGCTGTCATCCCGCAGGGATCTGCTGTTGCCTTTGCTAGCAGCTAAAAGCTAAAAGCCAGCCTTCCACCCAACCACAAGCAGACACCAACCCTACGACCCCGCCTGCGGCAGTGTATGCAAAATCGACGCCAGCCACCCATGCAGCTGCCAGCATGAAAGCACCGCCAACCCCAGCGCCATCGCCGACTCCGTCAGCGCCACCGGCAGATCCCTCCCCAGCGACTTCGACCAGTACACCCGCAAACGGTGCCCGCCATACGTTCCAATCACCGCGCCAATTACCCCAAAGATAATCCCGCCCGCCACCGGCTCAAGAACCCCCTTCGCCGCCAACGCTCCCACCAGCGCTCCAAACGCAATCCGAGCCCCCAACCCTACCGGAGCCGTACGGCTGGGTGTCCCCGGCAGGGTGTCCGCCACATACTCACCCAG
>JBAVDD010000254.1:0-10085 GCA_049587035.1 Acidobacteriaceae bacterium
ATCTACGCCTTCAACCCCATCCCCCTCGCCCAAGCCCTCACCACCCGACCCCGCCTCCTGCTCATTGCCCGAACCCTCGTCCCCCAAATCCCCGCCGGCTATACCTTCCAACCCATCGCCTCCTCCCCAACCCTGGAGCTCGGCCGTATCTCCCGCCACCCCTAATCGAGTTCCGGATCGTGGAAAAGTTTGACCCGGCCCCCCTTTCCCGGTAAACTTACATAGTTTGGCGATGCAGCGGGATTTCTCCCCCTGCATGGGCAGGCGGAGAACCACCAGATGGCACACCATCTGCCGGTTCGTTCCCCAGCCGGGCAAGCCCCGACAAGACATCTTGCAGATTTCCTTGCAGAGAACTGCAGAGCCGCTTTGCAGAAAATAGACAGGCAGCGTGCGGCTTTCCGCGCCCCGCCCATGAGGTTTCAAGCTATGTACGCAGTCATCAAGACCGGTGGAAAGCAGTACCGCGTCGCCCCCGGCGATACCGTCCGCATCGAAAAGGCCGCCCACGAAGACGGCGCCATCACCTTCTCCGAAGTCCTCGCCTTCTCCGGCGAGGAGGGCAAGTTCGAGAGCGATCTCGGCGGCGCCAAGGTCCTCGCCGAAGTCGTCACGGAAGGCCGCGGCGACAAGATCCTCGTCTTCCACTACAAGCGCAAGAAGCAGTACAAGAAGCTCCAGGGCCACCGCCAGAGCTTCGTCGAAGTCAAGATCAACGAGATCGTAGTCGGCGGCAAAAGCTTCAAGCCCGAAGCCAAGCACACCGAGGCTCACCATACCGAAGCCAAGCACGCTGCGGCCAAGCACGCCCCGGTCCACCACGCGACGACCAAGCACGCGACCGCCAAGCACTCCAAGGCCACCCACGCCAAGACCAAGCGCGCGACCACCACTCACTCCAAGGCCACCCACACCAAGGCCAAGGCCGCTCCCCACAAGGCCAAGCACGAAGCCGAGTAACCCATCCGTTCTCATCCTTCGCGTAGCGGAGGATCTGCTCTACCGAACAGCCACTCCTGTTCACAGATTTGATCCAGATTCGATAAATTGAAGCGCCTCACCAACGGCGCGAAAGAGGCACAGCAATGGCACATAAAAAAGGTCTAGGAAGCTCTAAAAACGGTCGCGACTCAAACGCCCAGCGACTCGGCATCAAGCGCGGCGACGGCGAGACCGTCACCGGCGGCAGCATCCTCGTCCGTCAGCGCGGCACACCCCACAAGCCCGGCCTCAACGTAGGCCGCGGCTCCGACGACACCCTCTACGCCAAGGTCTCCGGCGTAGTTAAGTTCCAGAACAAGGGCCAGCAGGGCCGTTTCGTCAACATCATCGCCACCGAAACCGCCTCCGCCTAACTCACAACCTTCGCTCTACAGAAAAGCCCCGGGCACCCGGGGCTTTTTTGCGTTCCCTTAAACCCCTCATACCCGCCTTAATCCTTCCCCTCCAGCGGCCAGCTTAGGCGATCAATATTAAACATGTCCCGCGTAGTGCAATACCCGCCCGAGCCGTTCATCCTCCCAATCAGCCGCAGCTTCGACGCGTCCACATACAGCTTCTCCCTATTCGCAAACGCCGACTCGCGCACATGCGCATACACAATCCGTCCCAGCACAATCGTCCCCGTCCCGCCTGTCTCAATCACCTGAAATAGCTTGCACTCCAGCCCCACCGGTGACCCGACAATTCGCGACACATTCACCACCTCGCACTTCGCCAGCTCCAGCCCCGCCAGTCGCGTTTCATCCGTCCCTCGCGGAGCATTCGTCGCCGTCACATTCATCGCCTGCGCCAGCTCCTCCGGCACCAGGTTCACCACGAACTCACCCTGCGCCCGAATATTCGCCAGCGTGTCCTTCTCCTCCCGATCCGACGGAGCCCCAAACCCAATCGCCACCAGCGGCGGGTCTGACGACAAAACATTGAAGAACGAAAACGGCGCCGCATTCAGCCCCTCCGCATCGCGCGACACCACCCACGCAATCGGCCGCGGCATCACCATCGACACCAGCAGCTTGTACGCATCCGTCTTAGCCATCGCCCCAAAATCAAAGTGCGCAAACGCATCCGCCATCCGTTACGTCTCCTCTACTGTCTACTGTCTGCCACCACCGGCTTGCCCTTCTCATTCCACTCCACAAACGCCGCCGGAACCTGGTGGTCATGGGTAAACAGCACCAGCCACTTCTCCGGAATCGCCCGCGCCCAAAACCTCTTCCGCTCCTCAATGCAAGTCAGCGGATCAAGGTCATACCCCATCACCCACGTCGCATCCAGGTGATGATGCGTCGGCACCAGGTCGCTCACATAACAAGCATGCTCGGTCGCGCCCCCATGCGCGCGCGCCTCAATATGCACCCCCAGCAAGCTAGCCGTATGCCCCGGCAGATTCTCCACCGTAACCCCCGGCACAATCTCCAAACTCGTCTGAATCCTAACCGACGGAAGCACCTTCCCATCCTTCGCCTTCAGCCGGACATCCTCTGACGTAAACCCGCCCTTTCCACCCGGATCGATCAGCGTCAACTGCCCGCTCTCAATCAGCGGATCGTAGTTCGGCCCCAGATAGCTCACCCGATCGCGCTCCAACTGCAACCGCCCATGCGCCAGCTCGCCAGCCGCGGCAAAGTACCTCGCATTCGGAAACGTAGGCCGCGAAACCCCATCCGCACCCAGCGTAGTATTCCAACCGCAGTGGTCAAAGTGCAGGTGTGTATTGATCACGTGCGTCACCTCGTCCAAACGCACGCCCGCGGCCGCCAGCGACGCCGGCAGCCGCTCCTGGTTCTGATGAATCTCCCGCATCTTCGCCGGCTGTTTGTTCCCAATCCCAGTCTCGATCAGCACCACCGCCCCATCCGTCCGCACCACCACGGTATTCAACCCCAGCAGGATCCGATTCGCCTCATCGGCCGGCGTGCGCTTCTCCCACATCGGCTTCGGCACTACGCCAAACATCGCGCCGCCGTCCAGCAGATACGTCCCATCGCTGCAGAAGATCAGTTCCAGGTCACCCAGCGCCCGCCGCCCCCGCGCCAGTTCATCGTCCTGCTTCGTAGAGGCTGGATGCATCCAGTGAGTATAGTTGCACCGAGCAAGTAGTCGCACACCCTATCCGTGGCCCTTGGATACAGCCCTATAATCGCCCGTCCCGTTAGGGTTTTGCTCCGTCAGCTGGGATCTCAATCGCCTTCTACGAGGCCTTCGGCGCTGCGGCTGCGAACTCAACCGCCTCACTCTCGGCCATCAGCACGCCCGGCGTCTCAGCGATCATCTCCATCGTCGCCGCCGGAGAATTCGCTGCCGGAGCCGCCAGGGACTCCTCGCTTATCGCTCCATCCAGGGCCGCGGCCGCAGCAGCCACCTGTGCCGCAGGCGAGTCCAGATTTGCCGCCGCCGCCACCCCTGACGGCACCCGCTTCATCTGGAAACAAGACCGGCACAGCACTGGCCTCCCCTGCGTCGGCTTGAACGGAACCGTTGTCTCGATCCCGCACGCCGAACAGTTCGTTCGCGTCTCGGTCCGTGAAAACGGCAGAGTCGTACCCCCACTGGCGCTCGCAGACTTGCCAAGACCCGACCGCTTCGCCTTGCACGGCTTGCAGCGCTTCGGATCGTTCTTGAACTGTTTGTCGTAGAAAAAAATCTGCTCTCCGGCAGTAAACACAAACTCACTGCCACAGTCGGAGCACTTCAGCAACCGATCGACAAATTGCATGGCGCCTTCTCCCATCCCGCGGGATAAGGATGAATCGCAGCCGGTCCTACCTGCATAAGCCCGTATAAGCCCGTATGTGCGTTCAAACCTGGTGTTGCATCTTACAGGGCCCGGTTTCACTCCCATCGGTTCTCTCGCTGCTGTCTGAGGAACCTACGGAATTCGACGGGGAGAAAATGCTACCGTGCAGCATTCGCCCCCCGTCGATGTTGTCTTTCGTTCGCCCGATGCCTCGCGGCTCCGTGCGTTTCAATCCTACCCACTGACTCTACTCCCTAAGAGCTGAATCAGTCCTGTTCCTTGCGAACCTTCTTCCGGTTCCGTTTGCGTGCGAGTGCTTCCTTCACACGTTTCTTTTCGCCTGGTTTCAGGTAAAAGGAGTGGCGTTTGACCTCTTTGATGATGTCCTCCGTCTGCACCTTCCGCTTGAAACGACGAAGAGCATTCTCCAAGGGCTCGCCTTCTTGAACACGTACTTCTGCCAAGATTGAATACACCTCCCAACCTGCCTGTTCGGCTATCTTTCCAGCATAGACCTTCCACCCGCTTTATGGCACGTAAAAATGCCCGATTAAAGCGATATTTCTGCGCTTTCCACCTTCCCCCCGCCTATTCCCACGCTTTCCTCCCCATTCCTCCCCACCGCGCTCATCTCTATACTTATCTGCATGATCCGCCCCTACCGCGGCCTCTCGCCCGTCATCGCCCCCGGCTGCTACATCGACCCCTCCGCCCAGCTCATCGGCGACGTCCACCTCGGCCCGCAATCCTCCCTCTGGCCCAACGCCGTAGTCCGCGGCGACGTCAACTTCATCCGCATCGGCGCCCGCTCCAACATCCAGGACAACGCCACCGTCCACGGCATGCGCCACCTCCACCCGGTCATCATCGGCAACGGAGTCAGCATCGGCCACAACGCCGTCGTCCACGGCTGCACCATCGAAGACGACGTCCTCATCGGCATCGGCGCCATCGTCCTCAACGGAGCCCACATCGGCCGCAACACCATCATCGCGGCCGGCGCCCTCATCCCCGAAGGCACAACCATCCCCCCAAACAGCGTAGTAACCGGCATCCCCGGCAAGATCCGCCGCACCACCACCACCGCCGACCAAACCCTGATCCAAACCACCGCCAACAACTACCTCGACTACATCCTCACCTACATGGCCGAACCTACCGCCGAACCCCGCTCCTGACTCAGCGAGCATATAAGGCCATCATCCATCCTATCGGTGTGCCATCCCCAGCCACCACGGCTTGAGGGCAATCGTCAGAGGAGCCGCTATCGCTGGCACCAGCAAGAGCCACACCAGCAAGCGCCACACAGCAAACTTATGTTTCTCAGCAGCGGCATGAACAATCTCCACGCATACGCCGACCACCAACCCGCAGGCACCCCAATACATCAGCGTTGCAATCGTCCACACTCTGCCATCCAAAGACGGCCTCGTAGTAAAGACAAGCAACGGAATACTACTGACAATAGCGAGCGAAAGGACCGCCCACGCATAGCGGTTGAGCCATCCATCCGCACTACCATCCAATCCAAAATGGACTGGAACTTCATCAGGAAGTCGACGGAAGGAACCGGCGAGAAGAATCAAGTAATACAAAGACCCGGAGATCGGCACCGCAGAGGCAACCCAATACCACCTTCCCAAGTGATCTCCCATGGTCTTCCCTCGTGGTCTCCAGCCGCTCAATTTAATCCCGACCTGACGTCCCGCCGATTATCTGCTATACACCTAGGATCATGAAAATCTGGGCTCCGGTGTTTTTCACCGTCTCTCTCCTTGCCGTTGGCACCGGAATCACCCGCGCCCAGGCCAAACCCGCTCCCGCCTCCACTACCCCGGCCGCTGCTAAGACCGACTACCCCGGCGAGTCCTACGTCTTTGACCAACTCAACCGCATCTACACCTTTGCCGCCGACGGCACCGGTTCCCGCGAGTTCACCGGCGTAGTCGAAATCCGCAATCAGGCCGGCGTCAAGGCCTTCAGCGTTATCCCCTTCGACTTCGCCTCCAACTCCGAGCACGTCGAGATCGACTACGTCCGCGTCCGCCACGCCGACGGCACCGTCGTCACCACCCCACCCGCCGACGCCCAGGAGCTCCCCGAAGAGGTCACCCGCGAAGCCCCTTTCTACAGCGACCTCAAGCAGGAGCAGATCCCCATCCGCAGCCTCCAGCCCGGCGACCTGCTCGAGTACAAACTCCGCATCGTCCGCACCAAACCAGAAGCTCCCGGCCACTTCTGGGGCAACGAAACCTTCTTCCTCCCCTCCTCCGGCGTCGTCATCCGTTCCGAGGTCATCGAGCTCCGCGTCCCCAAAGACGCCTACGTCCAGGTCTGGAGCCCCAACTACAAGCCCACCATCTCCGACTCCACCACCGCCGGAGTCGCCCAGCGCGTCTACCACTGGCAATCCTCCCAACTCGACCCCGTCGCAGGAAAGAAAAGAAACGATCTCCTCAAGCTGGACCACAACCCCACGCTCGGCACCGACGACAAACCCACACTCCCGCACGTAGCCTGGACGAACTTCCACAGCTGGCAGGAGGTAGGCGCCTGGTACCGCTCCCTCGAAGGCTCCCGCACCCAGCCCGATGACGACGTCCGCGCAAAGGTCGCCACCCTCATCGCTGGCAAGACCACCCCCGACGAAAAGGCCCGCGCCATCTACGGCTACGTCAGCTCGCAAGTCCGCTACATCGGTGTAGCCTTCGGAATCGGCCGCTTCCAACCACACGAAGCCGGCGACGTCCTAAGCAACCAGTACGGCGACTGCAAGGACAAGTCCACCCTCCTCATCTCCATGCTCTCTGCCGCCGGCATCTCTGCGGACCCTGTCCTCATTGGCGCCGGCATCACCTTCAATCCCGACGTCCCATCCCCCGGCGCCTTCAACCACGCCATCACCCTCGCTCAAGTCGATAGCAAGCCAGTCTGGCTCGACTCCACCCCCGAAGTCTCCCCCTACCAGCTCCTCAACCCCATCATCCGAGACAAGCGCGCCCTCGTCATCCCATCCACCGGCGACGCCCGCATCGAAACCACCCCCGCCAACCCGCCCTTCCCCGACGTCATCCACTTCACCGCCGTCGGAACCCTCGACGACACTGGCACCTCGCACACCCATCTCACCCTCGATCTTCGCGGCGACGAAGAAGTCATCTATCGTCAGGCCGTTCGCTCCATCTCCGCCGCGCAGTGGGACGACTTCATGCAGCGCGTCTCCTACTCCATGAGCTTCTCCGGCAAAGTCACCAACGCCCAGCTCTCCCGCGCCGACGATACCTCCGCCCCCTTCCACATCACTTACGACTATCAGCGCGACAAGAACGGCGACTGGGACAACCTGCGCATCCTTCCCCAGCTCCTTCCCGCGGGCCTTCCTGCCATCGACGAAAAAGATCCACCCGCAACTCCCATCGAGCTCGGCGAACCCCATCGCGAGCTCGACCACGCCGTCATGACCCTTCCCAAGGGCTGGACCGCCAACCTTCCTCCTTCCATCCACGCCAAGGCCGCATTCGCCAGCATCGACAAAACCTACAAGTTCGAGAACGGCGTCCTCACCACCGACCGCGAGATCCAGGTCTTCCAGCAACACATCCCAGCCTCCGATTGGAAGACCTACCAGCAGTGGTTCAAGGATGCTGGCCTCGAAGGCGAGAGCTACATCCAGCTCATCCCCAACGCCGGCAACCCGGCCGCGAGCACTGAATCCGCCAGCACCCCGGGAACGACACAGGACAACGGCAATCTCATCAACCAGGCCGGCCAAGCTATGCGGCGCAACGATTGGATAACCGCCCGCAAACTCCTCGACAAGGTCCAGGCCAATAACGCCTCGCAGCCTTACCTCTGGGGCGCCTACGCCGGCATCGCCATGCACGACCACAACATGAGCGACGCCATCGCCGACTGCCAGAAGGAGCTTGCCCTCCATCCCGAAGAAGGCAACATAGCCCGCATGCTCGCCTCTCTCTTCATGACGGAGAAGAAGCCCGAAGCCGCCATGACCACCCTCCAGACCTCCATCGACCGCAACCCCACCGATGAATCCCTGGTTCTCACGCTCGCCACCATCTACTCCCAGAGCAACGACAACCCCTCGGCTGAAAAGGTCCTGCGCGCCGGCATGGCCTCTATCCCCAAAAGCACCACCATCAAAATGCAGCTCGGCACCGTCCTGCTTCACGAAAACAAAACCACCGAGGGCGAAACCCTCCTCCGCGCCGTCATCGCCGCCAGCAGCGATCCCCTCGCGCTCAACAACGCCGCCTACGGTCTCGCCGACTCCTCCCTCGACCTTCCCCTCGCCGAGACCGCCTCCCTCCGCTCCCTCGACCTCCTCGACCAGGCCTCCAACAACGGCGAAACTGGCCCCAACGCCCGCGTCCGTGCCTCCCTCCTTGTCTCCGCATGGGACACCTACGGCTGGATCCTTTACCGCGACAACAAAGTCGCCCAGGCCGAGCCCTGGATCCGCGCCGCCTGGCGTAATGGCAACGAAGCCGAACCCGGCTACCACCTCGCCATGATCCTCGACAAGGAAAACTACCCCGCCCAAGCCCTCAACCAGCTCGAGTTAGCCTCCAAAGGCGCTCCCGGAACCGACCCCGTCGCCGTCCAGAAACTCATCGCGGACGAGACCACCAAGCTCCTCAAATCAGTCCAACCCACTCTCAAGAACGACCCCGCCATGCAGCTCCAGCTGGACCGCACCTACAAGCTCCCCCGCGGCGACGTCAAACCCACCGGCCAGGGCTGGGCTACCGTCGAGCTCGACGTCACCACCCAGGGCATCGCCGCGTTTCGCATCGTTGGCGGCGACCAAAGCCTTCAGCCCCTCTCCGTCACCATCCAGCACCTCGACCTCCACCTCGACCTCCCACCCACCAGCCACGCCAGACTTCTCCGGCGTGGCGTCCTAAGCTGCCACGAGGGCCCCACCTGCGAACTAGTCCTTGTCTCCACCAGCTCCAACTAGCCAGCCACCCAGAACTCAACCCTGGCAGAACCACCCCTAAAATTCCTCTCCCGAAATCCATTCCAACCCTGTACACTCATCCCGCACCACATCCCACCTTCTCAAGGAGATAAACACCATGGGTCACGGAATCATCGCGTGGATCATCATCGGAATAATCGCCGGCTGGATCACCGGCAAGCTCATGAAGGGCTCGGGCTTCGGCTTCATCATGGACATGGTCGTCGGTCTCATCGGCGCTCTCATCGGAGGCTTCATCTCCGAGCACGTCGGTCTCGGCGGCGTCGGCCAGCACGGCCTCATCATGAGCATCGTCATTGCCGTCATCGGAGCGGTCATCCTCACCTGGATCGTCCGTCTCGTCACCGGCAGCCGATCTTCCAACCTCTAATCACCACCCCACCCGGTGCCCCATTCATCGCGTTCTTCGCGAGGAATGGGGCATTCGTGTGTCTACGCCCGCCCACCTCACGATCCATCACAAAACCCGTCACCCCCCAGCACCCCAAAAACCCACAAAACCTCCGTCACCACTAGCGAAAAATCTCGCCTTTTGGGCCACTGTTGCTTTCCGCCAAGCATCTCATCCACAATCAACGGACAAGCACTCCAACCCGAAAGCGAGCCTCACCCCATCATGGCCAAGAAATCGAACGACAAGTCTCCCATCACCCGCAAGAAACTCATCGATCTCCTCAACGAAGATCTGCAGCGCGAGTTCCAGGCCGTCATCGCCTACGTCAACTACTCCCAAGTTCTCAAGGGCGCGGCCTACATGAACATCGCCGCCGAGCTCGCCGTCCACGCCTCCGAGGAGCTCTCCCACGCCCTCATCCTCTCCGATCAGATCGACTACCTCGGCGGCATGCCCGCCGTAACCGCCAAGCCTGTCAAGACCAGCGAGAAGGCTGAGGACATGCTTCGTTTCGATCTCGCCAACGAAGTCGAAACCATCCGCAACTACCGCCGCCGCGTCCGCCAGGCCGACGAACTCAACGAGTTCGCCCTCGGCGAGGAACTCCGCAACATCCTCCTCCAGGAGCAGGACCACCTCACCGCCCTCGCCACAGCTCTCGGCATCGATCCCCCCAACCCCGGCATCGCCGACTAACCTCCCCCTAAGCAAGGAAAAAGGGCCGCCAGAGAAATCCACTGGCGGCCCTAACTACTTCCTATCGCAAACCTCACCCATCAGACCGCCGCATCCCCAGCCAGGCCGCCACACCCGCCAGCTCCACGACCATCAATATCTCCAGGCCGAACGCCACACTCTCAAAGTTGTGCCCCGCATGCGGAGCCACCCAGCACAGCCCCACCAGCAACGCCGCCGCACCCACAACCGCAGCCGTCTGTCCCGCGCTCCTC
>JBAVDD010000255.1:0-4013 GCA_049587035.1 Acidobacteriaceae bacterium
ACGCATGTGGATACGGCGATCCGGCAGCTGGCGACGACGGGGCAGAGGATTCGTACGGACCTGAGCGCGACGCTATTTTTGACGCCGCCGGAGGAGTATGAGGGCGGGGAGTTGATCGTCGAAGACAGCTACAACCAAACGGCGGGGGGCGAGAAGGGCGTGAAGCTGGGGGCGGGGGATATGGTGCTGTATCCGGCGACGAGTTTGCATCGCGTGGAGCCGGTGACGCGAGGGAATCGGGTGAGCTCATTCTTCTGGATTCAGAGCATGATTCGGCAGGATGCGCACAGGACGCTGCTGTTTGAGCTGGATGAAGCGATCCAGAGGCTGGCGGGGAGCGAGCACGCGCAGGACTCGGAGATTAAGAGGAGCTCGGTGCAGATGACCGGGGTGTATCACAACCTGCTGCGGCAGTGGGCGGAGATGTAAGTCCTGCGCGGACGGCGGGAGGCTTCGCGCGGCGGTGATGAGGAGAGGACAGCGCCGGACTTCGGGTAGAATTCGAGAGGAAAGGTTGGTGTCTGGATGAGCTCGAGGAAGGAACAGGATTCTTGGTTGGATCGGTGGTGGCCGCTGTTGTTGATTCTTTTTGGGATTTGTTGCGTGGGAATTCTGGTGCTGTTTCACCCGACGTACTAGGGCATCGGCTAAGCCGGGGGTGTTCGTAGGGCGGTATGTTTTAAGCCCGTGGCTCCTAGACCTTGGTTTGTAAGAGGAACCAGGGCTACCTATATACAAGGCAGCCGCGGTCTTCCAATGCTTCCAGCCATGGGGGAGTTCGCAGGGTGTTGACCCAGCGCAGGTCAAGTTTCTCAAGCTTTGGCATCTCCATGATTGAGTCAGGGAGCGTTACGATTGGGTTTCCGCGCAGATCAATCTGGCGCAGATCGGAAAGCTGCGCGATGGTGGATGGCAGGGTCTGAAGACGGTTGTTGCGGAGATGAAGTTCGCGCAATCGCGATAGACCGGTGATGGTGGGCGGGAGTTCGGAAAGCTGGTTATCGGCTGCACGCAGTTCGACCAGGCTGGACATGTGGCAGATCGCGTTGGGGAAGACTGAAAAGCGGTTTTCGCTGATGTTCAGATACTTCAGGTTTTGCAGGTGTTGCAGAGACTGCGGCAGCGAATCGAGCTGGTTGTCGTGCAGATAGAGGAAGTCTCTAAGCTCGACAAGCCTCCCTAGCTCATCCGGCAGATTGGTTAATCGGTTGTGACCGAGGTCGAGCGTTCGGAGTCGGTGGAGTTCACCGATCCGAGGCGAAATCGTAGGCAGAGCATTGTCTGCCAGGATCAGCACGGTGATTTCGGCGTCGTTCCATGTCTCGGCGGGAATGGTGCCGAGGTTCTTCTTCCAGAGGTTTAGAACACGATCCGTCGACATCTCAGCAGTCTATATTTCAGTAGTCTGCGCGCGGCGTTAGCGGGAGCGAGTTTTGGCGCTGGGGGCTGGGGGTGGGTAGTTGGGTTTGCGGCGGGCTGGCTTGAAGATGGCTGGCTCGGCGGGGGGTGGGGCGTTGAGGTCGATGGTGCGGTGGGCCTCTACGGCGTCTGCCAGCGCGTATTTAAGTTTTTCGATGCCTTCACCGGTTACGGCTGAGATTAAATAGAGCGGGAGTTTTTTCCGCTTGGCGAAGGTGGTCAGTTTTTTCAGCTTGTCGGGGTTGGCTACGTCGCATTTCGCGGCGACCAGGATCGTGGGTTTGGCGGCGAGGGCGGGGTCGAATGACTTTAGTTCGGCGGTGATGGTGTTGTAGTCGGCGACGGGGTCGGGACGGGCGTTGCCGCTGGTGGAGTCGGCGGCGTCGGAGACGTCGATGAGGTGCGCCAGGACGCTTGTGCGCTCGATGTGTTTGAGGAACTGGACTCCTAAACCTGCTCCTAGATGCGCGCCTTCGATCAGGCCGGGCATGTCGGCTACGGTGAAGGATTTTTCGTAGGGAGCGTCGCCTACCTGGACTACGCCGAGGTTGGGTTCGAGGGTGGTGAAGGCGTAGTTGGCGATCTTGGGGCGGGCGGCGGAGAGGCGCGAGATAAGCGTGGATTTGCCTACGTTGGGGTAGCCTACGAGGCCTACGTCGGCGAGGAGACGGAGTTCGAGGCGATAGTTGTGGGCTTCGCCGGCGCGGCCTAACTCGTGTTCGCGCGGGGCTTGGTGCGTGGAAGTTGCAAAGTGCTGATTGCCGCGCCCTCCCCGCCCGCCGCGGGCGATGACCAGCTCGTCGTTGGGGTGGGCGAAGTCGTGGACGATCTCGCCCGTGTCTTCATCGTAGAGGACGGTGCCAACGGGAACGTTGAGGACGGTGTGCTCGCCGGCGTATCCGCTCATGTTGGAGCCGAGGCCGTGGCCGCCGCGTTGGGACTTCCACTCGGGGTTGAAGCGGAAGTGGACGAGGGTGTTGTGGGAGAGGGAGGAGCGCATGAGGATATCGCCGCCGTGGCCGCCGTCCCCGCCGGAGGGACCGCCGCGGGGGACGAATTTTTCGCGGCGGAAGGCCATGCAGCCATTGCCGCCGTCGCCGGCCTTGATGCGGATTCGCGCTTCATCGATGAACATTAAAGTGCCTCACATCAAAGTTTACAGGTCCTGCGCGGACGGCGGGAGCTTGTGTTGGAACCGTGCGCGGTCGGGCGCGCGGAGTGGCGAGGGGAAGGGAGCTGGAGCACCCAGCGGGGAAGGGTCGGGAGACGACGAGAAAAATTACAGCGCGTTCACAGTATTTCCGCAGGATATCGAGTAAGGTAATGACTTACACCGAACGTGCTGGCGTGCAGCAGGGCGCCGGCAGTCTTGTTTGCGGGAAGCAGGCAAGGTCATCTATAGCGCCCTTAGGGAATGCTCCTGAGATATCGTCGTGGCACTGAGTGAAGACTAGGCCGCAGATTTGAGATCAGGACTACTCGTTAGCAAACTTCAGGAGGTACTCGATGTTTCGTAATCATTTAACGCCCAGACTTTCAGTCTGGTGCGCGGCAATTCTGTTTTTCTGTGTGGCGGGGGTGGCTCGCGCGCAGTCCACGACTCAAGGCGCAATCGCGGGAACAGTAGAGGATGTGACGAACGCGGTAGTGCCGGGCGCGACGATCACGATTGTGAACAAGGGAACGAATGCTCAGCAGCATCTGACGGCGGATAGCAGCGGCTACTTCGATGCTCCGTTGTTGGAACCGGGCACGTATTCGGTGACGGTGTCGGCTAAGGGGTTTGGACAGTTTGTGGCCGATCCGGTGACTGTGCTGGTAGGGCAGTTGACGAATGTGGCGCCGCATCTGAATGTGGGCGCGGCCTCGCAGACGGTGCAGGTGACGGCAGACACGCCGCTACTGAACTTCGAGTCGCCCGACTTCACTACCACCCTGAACAAGAAGGCTCTGGATAATATTCCGGTCAACAATCGCCGCTGGTCGAGCCTGGCGATGGGCACGCCGGGTGTGGTATCGGACTCGAATGGATTTGGACTGGTGAGCGTGCGCGGCATCAGCCCGATTCTGAACAATGTGCTGATCGATGGCGCGGATGATAACCAGGCGTACTACTCGGAAGAGCGCGGCAGAACGCGTGAGGCGTATTCGACTTCGGCGAGCGCGGTGCGTGAGTTCGCGGTGAACACGGGCGTTTACGGGGCTGAGTATGGCCGGGCGGCGGGCGCCGTGATCAACTCTGTGACCACCAGCGGCACCAATCAACTGCATGCGACAGCTTACTTCTTCGACCGCGAGAGCAAGTGGAATGCCTATAACGACTACGCCAAGCTCACTACGGTAACACCGACGGCGACGGGATTCAGCGTTGGGACCCCGGAGCCTGTGAAGCCGGAAGATCTGCGAAAGATCTATGGCTTCACGGTTGGAGGAGCGATCATCAAGGACAAGCTGTTCTGGATCTATACCTTCGATCAACATCACCGCACGTTTCCGGGAGTTGCCATTCCCGAGAATGCGAAAACCTTTTACACGTTGCCTAACGCGGAGCTACCGACCGGAGCAATCTGCAGCGCGACTACGGGCTATCTGAC
>JBAVDD010000256.1:0-20216 GCA_049587035.1 Acidobacteriaceae bacterium
TTGCCTGCCTCGAGTAGTCGCAACTCAGTGCCAGCGACAACAAGCGGCTGCACGTGGCCACAGTTGATGTACTCAACCTGCCCATCGGGAAACAGCTTGAGCAAAACCATCGTCGCGTATTTCCCCACCTGCCGCGTGCACAGAAACGTGTTCACCAGCGCCGCAATGTCCGCCAGACTATGCCCCGTCAGCAACTGCGCATGAATGATTCCTTGAAGAGTCGCCGCAACAATGGATGCCGGAACGCCCTTACCGGAGACATCGGCGATCGTGACACACACACAATCATCCAGCGCCACCGCATCGTAGAAGTCCCCACCAATGGCGCGACAGGGGATGCTCTTGGCTTGCAGTACAGCGTATGAAAGCACCGGAAGCGTAATCGACATCAGGCTGCTATGAATCTGCGCGGCAATAGCAAGCTCTTCTGCGGCAATCCGCGCGGCATACTCTGCTTCGGCGAGCAAAGCATTTTGCAGAAGTGTTGCCGCCTCCATCGCAAGTGTCCCCAGCACCTGGTGATCGATTGCGCTAAGCTGCCCCGTGCCAATCCGGCTATCAAGATACAGCAGCCCCAGTAACCTAGTTGGCTCGTCCGCCGAAACCCGCTTGCGCAACGGAAGGCAATAGATGCTCCGAATATCGTTGGCCAGTACACTCGCCCATGCCCCTGCCGACTCATCGGCCAGCGTATCGCTCACCGAAAAATCCGACTCGCTTTCAATGGACTTCTGCATAGCCCGCCGAGAGATCGTCGAGTCTTCCGTCACAGCTTGCCCATCTGCCTGCAGTCCCAGGGCAAGATGCATCGCACCATCTTTATTCAGAAAGACGAACCCCCGCTCCACCCCCGTCAACTCGATGGACAGTTGCAGCAGAGCGCGAAAAATATCAGTAATTGCCCCACCGGCGTTGAGTTGTCGCGCCGCATTGAGCAGAAAACTCAACTGCTCCATCTCGCCGGCTGCTGGGCGACTATCGTTGGCGGGACGCCGCAACACAGTAAGCGCAGAGAGTAGATCGCTACTCAAGGACGGGGACTCTTCTCCTGTCTCCCAGGCAGCACCCGAGGGTTGAAATTGCACCTTCGAACCCTGTAACGATCCAAACTGAAGCGTGTCCGCAGCCCTCAGCATCGTGCGCTGGACGCGAAGGCCATTCAAAAAGGTGCCGTGCGTGCTGCCTTGGTCCACGAGTTCATAGTCACTGCCGTTTCTTGTGATCAGGGCGTGGTGCCGCGAGACGCATTTGTCACCCAGCACGAGGTCCTGATCCGGAGAACGGCCAATGGAAGTCGACGCGTGTTCAAGGCTGACCCAGTGTTTTCCGTCAGGGTCGGTGTAACGCAAAGTAGCTGAATCTGTGGGAGCGATCATCGAAAATATCCTACCCTGCCGCAAACAAACGGTACAAAAAATCCCTGGATACCCCCAGCAGGCCGCCAATAGTACAGAAAAGCATGACTCGTCGGACTAAATCGGGACCATAGTCAGAAAGGCTCGGGTCACGACCATTGATATGTGATATATCTTTATCCACGCACTTGTAATTCAGCTTTTACGTGAGGGCCAAAAATCTTCGTGTAGGCAGGTCCTCACCCTTTATGTCCTGTTTCATACTGTGGCTTCTTTCTTTGTTGGAGGTATAACGATGCGCAGATATTTCGGAATACGGTTACTTGGGGTGGTTGCAGCGCTGATGGTTATGAGCGCAGGCATGGCCATGGCGCAGTCGACGGCGACCATGTCGGGAGTGGTAACGGACCCCACCGGAGCGGCCGTACCGCACGCGAAGTTGCAGGTGCACTCGCTGGCTACGGGACTGGACAGGACGACGACAACCGATGCCGCGGGGCTCTATGTGGTGCCTTCGCTGCAGCCGGGAGAGTACAAGCTGCAGGTATCGGCGCCAGGATTCAGCACGGACACGATCGAGAAGGTGACACTGCAGGTCGCCCAGAGCCTCACGCTAAATCCGAAACTGGCGATTGCCTCAGCCGGCGAAACGGTGCAGGTGGAGAGCGACGCTGCCTCGCAGATTGAGTCGAGCACCATTACTGTCGGCGAGGTCATCGGCAAAAATACGGTGCAGGAGCTGCCACTGAATGGGCGGCACTTCCTGGATTTGACAGTGCTGACGCCGGGCGGTGTAGTGGCGCCGACCTCGGGGAGCTTAACGGCGTCGAGCCGTGGCCTGGGGTCGAACTCGTTCATCACGGCCGGCAATCGCGAGGACTCGGTAAACTTCCAGATCAACGGCATCAACCTGAATGACATCAGCCAGAACCAGATCACCTTCCAGCCGTCGATCAGCACCACGTCCGAGTTCAAGATCGACAACCAGACCTTCAGTGCGGAGTACGGCCGCAGCGACGGATCCATCGTGACCGTAGCCACCCGTTCCGGCACCGACCACTTCCACGGCGAGGCCTTCGATTACTTCCGCAACGAAGCGCTCGACGCCCGCAACTACTTCAACCGCAGCTTCAACCCCAGCACCGACCTTCCGCTGGTCGCGAACACGGGCGACAAGGCCCCGCTCAAGCGCAACAACTTCGGCGGTTCGGTCGGCGGCCCCGTCTGGCGCGGACACACCTTCTTCTACTTCAGCTACGAGGGCCTGCGCCAGCACCAGGGCATCTTGCAGAACAGCCCGGTGTTCAGTCAGACCCAGCAGGCGGCGTTCGCAGCCAACGCTACCGCCGATCCCATCGCGGCAGCCTTTGCGGCTCTGATCCCTCTGCCGAACAGTGGAAGCAACCACGTGTCCTTCACTCCGGGCCCTGTGCAGATTGATCAGTACACGGGAGACGTGCTACAGCAACTCGGAGCGAACGATTCGCTGCACGCCTTCTACGCGTTCCAGAAGGACGTACGCACCGAGCCAGCGCTGCAGGGCGACACGCTGCCGGGCTGGGGCGACCACCGCGCGGCGCACCGCCAGATTGGAACGCTGCAGTACCTGCATATCTTCAACTCCAACATCACGAATGAAGCGCGCCTCGGGTTCAACCGCATCGCCATCGACTTTACTCCAGCCAACCTGCTCAGCCCTGCAAGCCTGGGTATCGTCGACGGCCTCACTGGCAACGTAGGTATTCCGCAGACCGCCATCACCGATATCGGCTTCACGATTGGCGGACCGTCGGGGTTCCCGCAGGGCCGCGACACCACCACCGGCGTTCTGGCTGACACGGTCACCGTGTTGAAGGGCAACAATCTGATCAAGTGGGGTGGTGAGTTCCGGCGCTATCTCCTGTACAGTTTCGGGGGAAGCATCGGCAGCCTTTCGCTCTCCAGCGCCAATCTCGCTGCAGACGTCACTCCGGTCTTCAACATCACGCCCAACATCATCGACTATCGCATCTACGCTGACGCAGCAGCCGGTTTTGTCCAGGACAACTACAGGATCAAGCCCGGGCTGACGCTCGAAGGTGGCCTTCGCTTCGAGTGGAATGGAACCCCTCTCGAAGGAGAAAACCGCATTGCGATCTTCAATCCCTCGAACGTCACACTGACACAGGCTGGAACGAATGGCATTCCCGCGGATGGAGCCTACAAGCAGAACTACAACGTGGAGCCGCGCCTGGGCTTTGCCTACGATCTCTTCAACAACAACAAGACCGTGATTCGCGGTGCATATGGATTTCTCGTCGATCAGCCAGTCGCGGGAACGGTCAGCATCATGACCGGGAACCCTCCCTTCACAACAGCGGTTTCGTATAGCAACAGCGCCGCACCGATACCGCTGAACAATCTCTACGCCTCCGCCAAAACAGCTTCCGGGTTTGCTCTCGGCTGGGTGAACCCAAACTTCCGCAACGCCTATGTCGAGGACTTCAACCTGAACGTGCAGCAGGCGTTGCCGTGGAACATGGTGGGATCGATCGGCTACTACGGATCGACCGGACACCACCTGTTGATCCGCACCGATCCCAACCAGGCCAACGGACCGACCAACGCGCCCAGTCCCCGGCCCTTCACCGCGCTTTCGGCATCGAGCCCCATCGATCCGGGCGCGAACATCAACTCCAATATCTCGGAAGACAACAGCATCGGTTACTCCAACTACAACGCAACGTGGGTCACCCTGGCCAAAACCATGTCGAACGGCTTGCAGTTCAATATGAACTACGAGTGGTCCAAGTCGATGGACATCAACTCCCTCGGCTCCCAGGGCGGATCGGTTCTGCCCGATAGCAACAACCCCTCTGAGAACTACGGCCTCTCAGACTTTGACGTTCGCAACCACTTCGCTGGAACCGCAATCTATGCGTTCCCGTTCAAGGGCAACCGTCTGGTCTCGGGCTATCGGATGGAGAGCATCTTCCAGTACCAGACCGGCAATCCCGTAAACATCGTAGCCAGCAGCGACGGCTACAACGGAAACAGCGGCCTCATCCGTCCCAACGTGCTGAAGCCGATTACCCGCCACAAGATGCAGGTGCCAGGAACGGCAAACGTGACATTCTTCGCCAACCCCGGCGGCCTGTCATACGGTGGTTCGGTGTGCGATCTCACCAATGCGACATCTGCCTGCGGGTTCCAGATCGTTGGGACGCAGGCCAACGCAACCGGCGCGACAGCGCCCAGCGCCTATACCGGGCTTGGCGCTACGCAGCGCAACTTTGGCACTGGCCCCGGATTCGCAGACCTCGACCTATCGGCTGAGAAGCAAACAAAGCTAGTGGCGGGTGTCTCCTTCATTCTTCGCATTGATGCATTTGACATCCTCAACCACCCCAACTTCGGCCAACCGTCGGGCAACGTGCAATCCTCCACCTTCGGTCAGATCACCGCAACCCGCTTCGCCACCAGCGATGGCGGCTCCTCGCGTCAACTACAGCTCAGTGCCAAGTTCGAGTTCTAGCGTCGCGTGACGAAGTGCGCCTCGTGGAAGATAGCTGGGTCCGCGAGGCGCACATTCGTTTTCAGAGGTCAGTGACGCGTCTTGATATACAAGTCAGGTAGAATCCGCTAGGACCTAACCTATGCTGAAACTAACGAAGAACCCGAATCTCACGGAACAGGCCTACATGAGCGTGAAGCAGCAGTTGCTCGCCGGCTCATTTAGCGAAGGCACGAAACTCACAGAGGAGTTTCTGTCGAGTCAGCTGGGCATCAGCAAGTCGCCGGTGCGCGAGGCGCTGATGCGCCTTGAGACCGAAGGCCTGATCTCCATCGAGTCGCGACGTGGAGCGTACGTGCGCAGATTCTCCGCCAAGGAAGTGCGCGACCTCTACGATGTGCGTGCCCTTTTGGAGGTGCATGCAGTAGCCACAGCCCGGATCACTCCCAATTTGCTGGAGGACATGGCGGCGAGCATCGAGCGAACACGCGCGAATCTGCAGACGGGTGACAAGCTCCGGCATATCGAAGAGGACATTCACTTCCACTCGTTGCTCGCTCAGTCGACGGAGAATGAAGAGTTTGGCAGAATGCTCGCCAACGTTCAGCAGAAGAGCCTGCTGTGCAGAATGGCGACGTATTATCTGTCTTCAACAACCGCCCCGGCGAGCCACCAGAGAATCCTTGCCGCCATTCATAATGGCGATCGCGAACAGGCGAAGCGGGAGATGCACGACCATATTCTGTACGTCCGCGACATGCTGCTCCGGTCACTAGAGCCTGGAGCGCAGCCTCAAATACAAACCTCCGAGGAGAGCATACTGGAGCCGCAGCTGTAGGCGACGACCCGGTACGCCGTCGGAGTGTCAAGCAGGATCGATCCGTTTGAAAGTTGGATCGATCACGATGAGACCGTCCTAACCGTCGAGAGGAGATTGCCATGCTTCGTCGCACATTCCTTGCAACACTTCCATTGGCCGCAGCCGGTTCGTCAGCGCTTATCAAGGAGGGGACGCCCGTAGTTGAGGCGGCCGAACAGGCGGCTGCTGCGACTGAAGCGCTGCCAAAGTACCAGGCGGCGGGTGAGGAGAAGTTCGACAGGCCAGATGTGCATGCAGGCGACCGGCCCGCAGGAGCAAGCTTTGCGTCGCGTTCGCCGGCGCTGGGATGCTCGGGTGCGGCGGGCACGGCGCACCCGCTGGCGACGCAGACGGCGATCGACATACTGAAGAAGGGTGGCTCGGCTGTAGATGCGGCGATTGCAGCCAATGCGGTGCTGGGGCTCGTCGAGCCGGTCAGCTCAGGACTGGGCGGCGATTGCTACGCTCTGCTCTGGGATCCGAAGGCCAAAGAAGTGATGGGCCTCGCGGGCTCAGGCCGCTCGCCGAAGTCGCTGACGCTCGATATGGTGCGCGCACGGGCGAAGCATGGAGTGATTCCGCCGCTGGGTGCGATTGCCGTCTCAACCCCGGGAGCGCTGGACGCGTGGTGGACGCTGCATCAGCGCTACGGGAAGCTGAAGTGGGCGGAGCTCTTCGAGCCGGCAATTCACTACTGCCGCGCGGGTTCTCCGGTCCCACAGATTATCGGGCACTACATCAAGCGCAATATGGCGGCGTTTTTGCGGCCGGGATCGGGCGTAGAGGAGACGGCAAATGCAGTCCACACCTATGAGCCAACGGGCAGAGCACCGAACGAGTACGACGTATTTCGCAATCCCGATCTTGCCCACACCTACGAGATGATCGCCAAGGGCGGCCGCGATGTCTTCTACGACGGTCCCATTGCGCAGACTATCGATGCCTACTTCAAACGCATCGGTGGCTGGCTTTCCGCAGAGGACCTGCGCGGGCAGCACGCAGAGTGGGTGAAGCCGCTGGTGACCAACTATCGCGGCGTCGATGTTTACGCCATGGGAGCCAACACGCAGGGGCTCGCAACCCTACAGATGCTCAACATGATCTCGCAGTTCGATGTGCGGGAGATGGGCTTCCAGAGCGCGCAAGCACTGCATGTGCAGATCGAGGCCAAGCGGCTAGCCTATGAGGATCGAGCGCGCTACTACGCGGACCCGCACTTTTCCAAGGTGCCGGTCGATTGGCTGAACTCGATGGAGTACGCGAAGGAGCGCGCGAAGCTCATCCGGCTCGACCGGATCCTGGAGCCGGTGTACCCGGGCCACGCGCCCAGCCATGGCGATACAACGTACTTCAGCACATCGGACAACGACGGCATGATGGTGTCGATGATCCAGTCGAACTTCCGTGGCATGGGGTCCGGTCTCGTGGCGGATGGCCTGGGCTTCATGTTCCAGGATCGGGGCGAGCTGTTCTCGCTGAAGGATGGGCACCCGAATATCTATGCCCCAGGCAAACGTCCATTCCAGACAATCATTCCTGGCTTCGCAATGAAGGATGGCTCACCATGGCTGGCGTTCGGCGTCATGGGCGGCGACATGCAGCCGCAGGGACAGACGCAGGTGATGCTCAATCGCGTTGACTACGGCCTCGATGTGCAGGCAGCGGGAGACAGTCCGCGCTGGCATCATGAAGGGTCGTCGCAGAGCATGGGAGAGGACCCTCCAGGACTTGGCCCGAAGGGCATCCTGCGCCTGGAAGCAGGAATTCCCGAGGAGACGCGGAAGGCGCTAATCGCGATGGGATGGCCGATGGGCCGGAGCGACGGCGGCTTCGGACGGTATGAGTGCGTGGAGCTGCGCAAGCAGGGAAACGATCGCGTATATGCGGCGGCCAGCGAGATGCGTGCAGATGGCGTGGCGCTAGCCTATTAGCGCAACACGTACAGCCTGAATCCGCTGGCCTTCCATGCGGCCTAACATTAAGCGTCCACTCTGCTCGGCTTTACTGCTTCGTCACATCCATCGTGTTGTCGTCCGAGACGCGGTCGATCAGCTTATTGATCGGATCAATACCAGCCCGTGTCGGCATCTGGTCCACGACGATCACGAACGTCTGCTTCTCCTGCGTGAACTTCGCCTTCTGCAGATACAGGGCCTTCTCATGGTCCTTCTTCCCGCTGAACACCCCAACGTCGATGTAGTCTGCCAGCGGCATCGGAGTCTGATTGCCCGAACCATCTGACTTGAACTTCCGCGCCTGCACCGTCAGCGTCACCTTGTACTTCTTATCCGGCATCTGCACATACGTCGCCGAAAGCGCCTTGTTGTCGTACAGCACGATGTTCTCGAACGCATCCGTAATGTAGTACTGATACTGCGGCGGAGTCTGCGCCCGTAGCGCCGCAACCAGCTGCCGTGTATCCGGGTAGGGAACATCCTGCGACGTGTTGGCGTTTGCGTACCGATACTGCATCAGGAAGTTGTGCAGCGCCAGGTTCACCTTGTCCTCGCCGATGTAGTCCGCCAGGCCGTAGAACACCAGCGAACCCTTCTGATACCACACATAAGCCTCGCGCTGCACCTGAACCAACGGCGGTTCCCGGCGGCTCTCCGCTGCCCGGCCGCGCAGGTAACCGTCCAGTTCATGTTTCAGAAACTTGTGCATCTGGTCATCGCCGTACTTATGTTCCGCAATACGCAACGCGGAGTACTCCGCCAGTGCCTCCGACATCATGTTCGACCCAGCAACAGCACCGCCGATCAGCTGGTGTCCCCACCACTGGTGCGCCAACTCATGCGCCGTCACAAAGTACGAGCGATCAATGTCCTCCTGCGGATTCACCACGCGTCCAATAAACCCGGCTTCGGCATACGGCACCGTGTTAGGGAACGACTGCGCGAAGCCGCGATAACGTGGAAACTCCAGTATGCGAAACTGCTTGAACTCGAACGGACTGTAATTCTTCTCGTAGTACGCCAACCCCGCCTTGGCAGCCGCGATCATGTCATCCACGTCATAAGGATGGTGCGGATCGTAGTACACCTCGATGTTGATGGGCCCATTCACCCCTTGGTACACGTCACGCTTCACGTCGTAACGAGCCGAAACATACGCAAAGAAGTCGAGGATCTTTACATCTCCCATGCTGTAAGCAAAATAGTGCCGGCCATTTTTATGCCAGTCACGCTGCAAATACCCAGGAGCAATCGCGATCTGCGGCTTACCCTCCGAGTCACGGTCAGACGTGCTCACCACCGTGTTGTACGTAATCCAATCCGAGTCCTTGGTAAACAGGTTCGTCCGACTCCCGACCGGGTCGCCGCGTTTCGGCAACTCGCTCACAGGCCCCAGATGCTCCTCCCGGCGTCGGCGCGGATCGGACAGCTCGAAGCCCGTATCGTAGCCGATAGTAGGGAAGTACCCGCTGTCGAAGAAAGTCCCCGAATACGCCAGCTCCGGCCGCTCTCCACCATCGCGGAATCCATGCGACGTATAGCCGGCGTTGAAGGTCATGTTCATCGTCTCGCCAGGCGCAAGTGGCTTGTCCAGCGCGTAAATCGTATACAGATCGCGCTTCGCGGCAGAGACCACATGGAACGCCCGGTCAAAGCTCACCTTCGAGACCGAGTGCTGCGTGTCGACGATGTGGATCTGCGAGATCGGCGCATCCGTCTTGTTCTGTAAAACATAATGGCCGGTCCCGGAAAACGATCTGCGCTCCGGATAAATATCGATGTTCGCATCCACCGCAGTGATCTTGGGTTGCGGGAAGTGCTCATACTTCTTGAAGTCGCGCTCATACTTCGCCTGGATATCGCGTTGCTGTGGAGCGCTCAGAAACTCATTCAGCACGTGCGTGTTGTAGAAGTACCAGCTGCCGCTGCCGATTGCGATCAGCAGAAGCACAACAGCGGCCGGAACCAGCCGCGGAGCACGTTGCCGAAACAACCGCATCCGCGCAGCCCATCCATCATCGGCCCCGCGAACCGCCAGCCCAATCGAAACCACCCCCAGCAACGCTGCAATCGAAAGCCAGTACGTAATCGACCAGAACAGCGCGGGCACAAAATGCCCATATCCATTCATGTCCGAGTAAATGTAATTGGGAGTATTCCCAAACAAGTACAGCGTGTCTTCCCAACCATGCGCCTGCAGCACCGCCAGCAGAATAAAGCTGCCAATCACAATGCCGTGTCCAATAAATTTGTTCTTCAGCACCGTCTGTAGGAACAGCGCCAGAAACGTGTAAATCAGAACCTGCGGAAAGATAACGACGTACAACTCTTTGGCATACTCGAGCAGCTCATAGTGAAAGTAACCCGCAAAGGTTTGGCTAAGCACGCCGCACAACAAGACCACGGTGAGCAGAATGATCTCGATGACCGCAAGTGCCGCAAGCTTCGAGAGCCAGTCGGTAGACTCACGCATGGGCAACGCATCATGAATGCCAGCAAAATGCGTATCGCGCTCGCGCCACACCAGCTCGCCAGCATAGAGCGTCGAAACCACCAGCAGCAGTACAAACGAGTTTCCCCGCACAGCATCCAGCATCAGGAACGTAACAGGATACACATTGCCGTCGGCCACACGCCCTGCGAAGTGTCCAAGCAGCAGCGCATACATCACCATCACAGCGAAGATGGCCCAGAACGGCAGCTCGGTAAAGATGTTCTTGATGCGAATCCGGGTCAGCGACACAAACTGCGCGAAGGTCGTGGACGCGTTGAACACCTGGCGCACCACAGGCAGACGCTTCGCAACCAGCGACCGCGCAGCCTTCACGGTCGCCGCGTCGTTCTCCCGTTCCCGTGCCGCCCGTCGTCCCTGCGAAACCGAAGTCAACGTCTCAACTGACAGCGGAAACAGCGCATACACCACGATCAGGCTGAGCACACCCACGCCCATCCACACCAACCGGTTGTAAAGGCACACACCCGACCACGGCAGTTGCAGCGTGTTCTGTTCCACCGGCGTCCAGTACCGCGTCACAGCGTCCAGCAGCCGAAGCCCAACCGGATCAAAGATAGCCGACCAGAAGTGTTCCAGCGATCGCGTAGCGCTAAAGATCGCATTGATCACCAGGTAGACGACAAAGAAAACCACACCCTGCAGATACACCACAAACAGTTTGCGAGTGAGCGCAGCGATCGTGAAGAACACCGATCCAAGGAAAAAGATCTGCACCACCGTGATCAACAGAAACGCGTGCAGATACCAGTGAAAGGCCCCGGGTGCAATGCGTGTGTGATCCGCCCAGGGAGCCAGCGTTCCAGCGGCCTCACCCAGCATCAACCCCGAGAAGACCAGCACCGTCGTCACGAACGACCCGGCCCACCGCCCGCCGAGATACGCAATCTTCGTGATCGGCTTGGTGAAAATGATCTGGTACGTATCTCGCTGGAAGTCCCGCAGAATCGACGTACCAAAGATCGCCGCGATCACAATGCAGCCAAAGAAGCTGAAAAGAATGTAGATCAGTGTGGTGGAAAGCGGCCCATTCAGCAGCACCTTGTCGTTCCCGGTGTTGAGAAAGTCCTGCGCGGCGATGCAGCAGAAGCACAGGAAGAACCAAAGCGCAAAGTACACATACGTAGAAACGCTCTTTGCGCGAAACTTGAGCTCGAAGGTGAAGAACTCCCAGAACTGTGCCATAGATGACCCTGTGTCTCCGTATCACGGCAAATAATTGCGGATGGCCCGAAGTGAATCAGTTAATTGTCTGATTTGCAGCGTGGCTGGTGAGGTTGAGAAAGTACACATCTTCAAGCCCCGAATCAACTGGCTTGAAGTCCGCACCAGGATTCGAATCCGCGTAAACGCGCACCTCATGCAGCCCGCCAACCAGGTGCGTCGAGATCACATTGAACGACTTCTCCATATCGCTCAACTCCGCATCGGTAGCCACCACCTTGGAGTAGATCTTCCCCTGCAGCGCATCAAGCGCAGCCGCAGGCGAGCCCTCCAGCAGAACCTCTCCACCAGCAATGATCGCCATGCGCGGGCAAAGCTCACGCACGTCTTCAACAATATGCGTAGAGAGAATCACTGTAACGTTAGACCCAATCGAGCTCAACAGATTAAGAAACCGATTCCGCTCAGCAGGATCCAGTCCAGCAGTAGGCTCATCCACGATGATCAGTTTCGGATTTGCCAGCAACGCTTGTGCAATTCCAAACCGCTGCTTCATGCCGCCAGAATATGTACTGAGCGACTTCTTCCGCACCGCCCAAAGGTTCGTCTGGTTCAGCAGCGCGTCCACCATCTGCGTGCGCTCCGTCTTGTTGGAGATCCCCTTCATGATCGCCAGGTGATGCAGCATATCCAGCGCCGACATCCGCGGATACACTCCAAACTCCTGCGGGAGATACCCAAGCACCTTGCGCACCGCGGTCTTGTCCCTCAGCACATCGATGCCGTCGAGCTGCACCGACCCCGAGTCAGGATCCTGCAGCGTAGCCACCGTTCGCATGAGCGAAGACTTGCCCGCACCATTCGGTCCGAGCAACCCAAACATCTCATTGCCAATTGTGAGGGAGAGATTCTTTAGTGCTTTAACGCCATTAGGATAAGTCTTCGAAAGACCTGAGATGGTGAGCGCCACGCGCGGAACCCTCCGATACAAGAAAAGCTGAATGGGTACAGTAGCCGGAATATATCATGCGCGGAACAAATCGGCCACCAACCTCAGCCTCTCTCGATCCAGCAGCAAACGTAATCACTTCCCACCAGCTGCGCGGCTGATCGAGTAAAGCACCACCCGATACACATGAAAATCATGCGCATCCATCAGCAACTCACGCCCCTGGTTGGACTGATCGCCATTAAGCCTCTGCACCACAGTCCACGTGTCTCCATCGCGCCGCATCTCATCAATGCTGCCAATTCCACTCACCGCATCGTCGACATCTGGGTCACGCGCGAACGAAACATACAGCCCACTCCCCGCAATATAAAATTCGTTCGGAGCAGCCTCAATCACAATCATCGCGCCGTTCCTGCTTATCAGAGTCTTTGCCGGCCAGGACCGCGCCAACGTAGCATCAAATAAATACCCACCCAACGCCACCGTCTGCGTCGGTCGAGGGCTCTCCGCACTCAGCACCAATCCACGAATCTTCCCATCGGCCTGAGCCGCAAGGATCCTATCGCTCAAGCTGCTCAACACCCCATACGCGCCGCGAACCCCCGTCGCCGCATCCTCGCCATCCACCTTTGCAGAGTCCACACCAAATGGAGAAAACCCAAACGCTTTGGCTTCGCCATAAGCATAGAACGCGTTGTAAGGACCCGCATCCATCCTGGCCTCCGGCACAAACAAAGCATTGCCGTCCGCACGGAAACGATTCACCCAATACTCAAAGTTGGGCCAATAAATATCCGGAGAGTAGAAATCCAGCGACGGCGCCATCACGCGATACACCTCTTGAAACGCCGGATGTGGCCCCCCGCTCGGATACTCACCCGCGCGCTCATCCGGCGCAGGCAGTTGGCAGTTCACATACATCGGCAGGGCATAAGCCCGCTTGCCTTCTTCCGCAACGTGCTCAATAAACCGCGCATAACTCCAAGCCATGAACACTTCATCCGCAGCATCACCAAACACCCCACGCCACGTCTTCCCCTGCGCATCAAAGTGCGCGCGCAACTCATCAGAGAACGCTCCGCGCTTCGCCTCCATCTTCCGCATCAACTCTTCTGGCACGGCTGTAGAAAACATCTCGTTCGCCGCCTGCGAGCGGTCCCTCCCATAGCCCAGGTACCCAACCTCGTTCTCCACCTGCACCATCAGCACCGTCTGCTGCTTCTCATCGATCTCGCGAACGTGTTGCATCAACGCCCCAAACGCACGCCCATCGGCCTTTTCCGTCTCCGCTCCCAGCGTCGATAGAATTTCCAGCGGCGTTCCATCCGCCGCCATCGCCCGCGGAAACCTCTTCGGGTTCTCCTTCACCCACAGCGGAGCATAACTGGACTCACTATTCTTCCAGCTGCCAAACCACAACAGCACCAGATGCAGATGCTGCTCCCGCGCAACCTCAATCCAATGATCAACCACCTGAAAATCAAACGTGCCCTCCGTCGGCTCAATCTCGTTCCACGCAACGGGCATCAGCACAGTATTCAAATGCATCTGCGCCAGCTTCGGAAGAATCACATCCGCCTGCGCAGCCGTCCCCGCCGACGAATTCCCAAGCTCACCACCAAGAATCAGATAAGGCCGCCCACCCACCAACAACTGTCCGCTGCCATTCGCGTAATGGATCGCCGGCATCTGCGCCAGCACACCAATCGCACCGCCCAGCAAAACCCCGGCAGCAATCAATACCTTCCCAATGGTTCTCAAATCATCTCTCCCCGCGCATCAACCCGCGCCGCAACGGCGTGTACAGTATAGATAGTTTGTGAGGAATACTAAATCCTGCCATGATCCGTATGCCTGGAAAACCTCGCCTAGCTCTGGCTCTTCTAGCCTTTGCCTTCGCCCCACACATCACAAATGCGCAAACGCCACTCCCGAACAAAGCCTGGATCGCCACCTGGGGCGCCTCGCAACAAATTCCCGAACCACAGAATGCCTTGCCCCCCGCCGACCTCACCGACGCGACAATCCGTGAGATCGTCCACCTCTCCGCCGGAGGCCCCGAGCTTCGCGTACACATCTCCAACGCCTTCGGCACAGAACCGTTGCACATCACCTCCGTGCACATCGCTAAACCTCTCGCACCTGACACCTCAGCCATCGACCCCGTCAGCGACCGCGCCCTAACCTTCTCCGGCCTCCCCGACGTAACCATCCCCGCCGGTGCCGAGTTCCTCTCAGACCCCATCGCCTATCCGGTAGCCCCACTCTCGAACCTGGCCGTCTCGCTTTACCTCGAGACACCTCCAGCACGCGAGACCAGTCATCCAGGCTCTCGCGCCACCACCTGGTACGTCCACGGCAACGCCGTCGCATCGTCCGTCTTCGCCAACCCCAGCCACGTAGATCACTGGTTTCAGCTCTCAGAGATCGACGTCACGTCCTCCCCAAGCGCAGGCACGATCATTGCTCTCGGCGACTCCATCACCGACGGACACGCATCCACCACCAACGGAAACGATCGCTGGACCGATGTCCTCGCCGCCCGCCTGCATCAATCTCCTAACACGCACGACATCGGAGTCTCCAACCAGGGCATCGGCGGCAATCATCTCCTCACCGACGGCCTCGGCCCCAACGTTCTAGCGCGCTTCAATCGCGACGTCCTAGCACCAGCCGGCGTTCGCTGGCTCATTCTCTTCGAAGGCGTCAACGATCTCGGCGGTCTCACGCGCGAAAGGGAAGTACCCGCCGCACAACATGCAGCCTTCGTCCAACGAATCCTCGCTGCCTATCAACAGATCATCACACGCGCGCACGACCACGGCCTCCGCGTCTATGGCGCCACCATCACACCCTACGTCGGCTCGGATTATTACCATCCTGGCCCGCTCAGCGAAGCCGACCGCGAAACCATCAACACATGGATCCGCACCCCGGGGCACTTCGACGCAGTGATCGACTTCGATCGCGAAGTCCGCGACCCAGCCCACCTCGACCGCCTCCTGCCCGCATTCGACTCCGGCGACCACCTGCACCCATCGCCCGCCGGCTACAAGGCCATGGGCGACGCCGTTCCGCTAAACCTCTTCACGCACTAAAGCCAGCTCACCATCCCCGAAGCCCGCGGACTTCCAGCAAGCCAGTCCCTCCGAACAGCTAAACCAGTTTCAGCTCAATCGTCTGCGCCTCACGATCCAGTCCCACAATCCGGAAGCTGCGAATCTGTCCCGTGGCCAGTGCCTCTGGCTTCTTCGCCGCCGTATCTGCGCCACCCTTCCACCGCGCGCTCAGCAACGAACTCAGCTGCGACAAATCCACGCCGCCGCCACCAACACTCTCCTCCATCACAGGGCTAGCCTCCACCGCACATGTCGCGCGCAAGCCCTCGCCCAGCTCCACAAGCACGCTCCCCGTCGTCTGCTCCACCACACGTCCCGACACCGTATCGCCCACCTGGTGCTCCTCCAAATACTCCGCCAGGCCCGTCGGAACCAACTGCTTCATGCTCAACCGCAGCTGCCGTTTCTCCGCATCGACCCCCACCACCTGCGCCTTCACCGTCTCGCCCACGCGCAGCACATCGCTCGGATGATTGATCCGCTTCTCCGCGCTGATCTCGCTGATGTGCACAAGCCCCTCAACGCCCTCACTCAGCTGCACAAACGCCCCAAACTTCATCAGCCGAGTCACCTGCCCCTCCACCGCAGCACCCACCGGAAACCTCCGCGGTACATCACTCCACGGATCACCCAACGCCTGTTTCAACCCCAGCGAAATCCGCTTGCCAGCCACATCCACTCCCAGGATCACGGCCTCCACATTGTCGCCGACAGTCAGCATGTCGCCGGGCTTCCGCACCTTCTTAGCCCACGACATCTCCGACACATGAATCAGCCCCTCGATCCCCGGTTCCAGCTCCACAAACGCACCAAAGTCCATCAGCCGAGTCACCGTGCCCGTAATCCGCTGCCCCACCAGGTACTTCTCCCCAACAGCATCCCACGGCTCGGCCTGCAGCTGCTTCAGTCCCAGCGAAATCCGTTTCGTAGCCGCATCCACGCTAAGAATCTTCACCTCAACCTGCTGCCCCAGGCTCAGCACATCCTCGGCTGAGCCCACGCGCGCCCAGGCCATATCGCTGATGTGCAGCAGCCCATCAATGCCGCCCAAGTCGACAAATGCTCCATAAGGCGCAAAGCTCCGTACCGTCCCACTCACCACGTCGCCCTCGCGCATTCCAGCCAGACGCCCCTGTTGCACCAGCAGCGCCTCTTCCTCCAGCACGCTACGCCGGTCAACCACCACATCCTCTTCCACCGTATCGAGCTTCGTAATGCGGCAAGTAATCTGCTGGCCCACCAGCTTCTCCATCTCGCCAGCCTCAGGCGCTCCACTACGCGACGCAGGCATAAACGCCCGCACGCCCACATCCACCGTCAAGCCGCCCTTCACCACGCCCGTCACCGTACCCGCGACCGGCATCTTCTGCGCGAACGCCTCTTGCAGCGCCGCCCAATCCGTAGGCTGAGCCACGCGCAGCAACGAGAGCTCATAGTACCGCTCAACATTGCGCCCCTTCACCGAAACCGAAAACGTCTGTCCCGGCTCCACGCCCTCGGCATCGCGCGCAAACGCACTGCGCAGCAGCACGCCCTCTGTCTTATACCCGATATCCAGGTACACGAACTCCGCATCCAGCGAAACCACCGTACCTTCGAGCTGACGCGTATCGCCGCCCGTCTTGTGCGTATGCGTATGCTCAAACTCAGCCAGCATCTCACCAAACGATTCGGCGTTTGCATCAGCGTCAGAGGTTGTCTCAGCGTGGCCTTCAACATCGGGGGAGGGAACAGAGGTCAATTCGTCGGGCATCATGTCTGACTACTATTCTGTCACGAACCCCTCTGCATCCGCTGCGCACTATTTACCGATAGAACCGATACCGAATCCGCGCCGTCCTATCCAGCGCATCCGAGTACTCCAGCACCTTCAGCCGCAGATCCGGATCCATCCCTCCACCCGCAAGCCACGCACGCACCACCTCCTGCGCCGCTGGACTACTGGCAATCGTATTCTGCCCACCAATGAACGAGCCCAGCCAAGCGCCAAGGAAAAAAATCTTCCGATGCGACTTCACATCCGGCAACTCATCCAACGCCTGCTTCAAATAAGGCGCCGTCAACGCACTCTGATCCCACGCATTGAACGACCCCAGACTTGCCGTAATCCAATCTTCCTGAATCGTTTGCGAGTGTAGGTACTCATCGAAATAAGTCGCCTTCACCTCTGCAGAAGCTCGACCAACCGCAACCGCATACGCATACTTCTGCCCCTCACCGCTGTGGTCGCGAGCCTTCTCCTCCGCATACAACTTCTCCGCGTCAGGGTCCTGCATCGCAATCAAATGTCCCACCAAATTCCACCGATCCAACGGCTTCAGCGGCATCCCCGGAATCACCAGAGTCCCCGCCAGCATCTCCTTCACCTGACCCAGCGCCGCCGGCGTCTCCGCAATCGAAGTAAACGCGCGATAGTTCACAATCCTCAAATCCAGCTTCGGATTGCCCACCATCTCCTTGCCGAACTCCGCCTCCACACGTGGCGCAAGGTCTTCACGCAACGCGTCCGGCATATACGCATGCAACGCCGTAGCCACGCGCGCGGCCTGCACGCGCACCAGCGCCTCATCCGTCTTTTCATCCAACGGCAGATTCCCCAACGCAAGCTCCACAAACGCGCGCGGAGCCGTCTGCGCCATCCGCACGTTCTCCCACAATGCTCCCCAAAGCATCGAGTGCAACAGCGCATCGCCCGGCACCACAGGCCTCATCGCAGCCTCGCTCACCGGATCTAGCGGAAACCGTCCATAGCCCTGATCGCCGTAGTTGGCAAACACATACGCGGGACAAGGCTTCCCAATCGCCTCGTGCACGGAGTAGCTCGCCGCATCCCAGTTCACGCGCATCACCGCAGGTTTCGCGACCCCACCCCGCGCTGCCAGCATTACCTGCAAACTCATCGGCCAAACATATCCATCCTTCAACACATCCTGCTGATGCAACTCAAACACCGACACGCGCCCGCCAGCACAAGACCAAGACACCTGCACCTGCGGCATTCCGCGCCGCAGAATCCAGGCCCCCGCCCAACCCTGCACGTCTTTGTGCTCACCCAGACGATCACTTGCCTTCTCAAACGCGCCAATCAAATCAGCCCACTCAGCATTCGCATAAGCATGTTGCTTCAGATAAATCCGCAGCCCATCGCGAAACGTCTCATCCCCTAAAAAGAAGTTCAACTGCTTCAGCACCGCCGGAGCCTTCTCATAAACAATCGCTCCATAGGCCGACTTCGCATCCTTCAAATTCAAAATATGCTGCGAGATCGGCGTAGTCCCCTCCGTCTCATCGATCCCATACGCCGCCGGCTTGATGTCGTCATAAAAATGCTTCCACGGATTCGACGCCGGCTCCAACTGCGCCAGCGCCTTGTAAGCCATGTACTGCGCAAACCCCTCCTTCAGCCAAAGATCATCGAACCAACGCATCGTCACCAAATCCCCAAACCACTGATGACACGTCTCATGCAGCACCAGGATGTTGCGATGAAAGTAGTCGCTGGCCGTAGGCGTAGTGCGAAACAGCACCCCATCCTCATTCAGAAACGTCTCGCCCGCATGCTCCATCCCACCAAACGGAAACCCCGGAATCAGCACCAGGTCATACTTCGGAAACGGATACGGCTGCGCAAAGTAGCTCGCGAAATACGTCAACCCGCGCCCCACCATCGCCTGCACCTGCGGAGCCTCCTGCTTAGCCCGCGCCAGCCGCGACTTGCGCACATAGATCGTAGGCTCCCCCGCATGCTGCGCCACCACAGCCGCAAACGGCCCCACCGCAAACGCAAACAGATACGTGCTGATCGGCCGCGTCTCCGCAAACTTCGTCACCGTATCACTCGTTTTCACTCCAGCCGTATTACCAATCGCCGTCCATCCCGCCGGATGTGTCAGCGTAAGCGTGAACCGCCCCTTCAAATCCGGCTGATCGAAACAAGGAAACGCCATGCTCGCATCCATGGGCACAAACAGCGTGTAAAAGTACTCGCTCCCATCATCCTTGTCCTCATAGCGAGTAATCGCCTTGCCCGCGGCCGCCGCATTGCTCTCAAACTCAAACGTAGCAACATTCCGTCCCGGCACCACCGGCAGCAGCACGTGCCCATTCACCTCACCGGTAGCAACCGCACGCCCATTCAAGGTCGCAGACTTCAACACCCCATCGCGATAATCAATCGGCAGCTCACCCGCAGCTTTGCTCTCAAACGCAACCGTCTCTGTCCCACCAATCACAGACGCATGTTCCGCCAGCGTAAACGAAAGCTGATAGTTCAACTCCGAGATCCAACCCGCCCGAGCAACCGCCAGCTCATGCGACACACCAGGTTGTACCTCAGCAGCCATAGTAGGACCCGCCACAGCGAGCAGCATCCAGCAGGCAAATACCCAACCAACACGCAGGCCAAGAACGCGAACTTCCAAGAGAGCTTTCATCGGTGCTTGTCATGCTACCCGATCAGCGCGCTCTAACTCAAAACCGCGCCCCGCTCACTCAGCAGCAACGTCCAACTCCACCAGCTCGGGCTCCCGCCGCTCCTTCAGGTCCCCCGTGCGCAACACATCCAGGAACCGCCGCACTTCATACCCAGCAACCTTAGCCGCATACGCCAGGTTGGACGCAATCGCCGTCACATCCTGTGCTCTCTTGGTCTGCGCCGCCGATCCCTCCGCAATCGCGATCAGTGCCGGCAGCTTCAGCCAGCAAACAAAAGCGTCGAAGCCCTCCTGCACAAAGAACTTCGGCTCATCCACCTCGCCATGAATCCCGGTCAGCCAGCGCACATCCGCATCATTCCAGAAATCCTCCG
>JBAVDD010000257.1:0-7503 GCA_049587035.1 Acidobacteriaceae bacterium
ACGGTGACGGGCGCGGTGAGGCCGGCGATGGCGATGCGGCCGTCGAGGAGGTTTTGGTTCGCGAGGAGGTTGGCGCGGAGATCGCGGCGGAGGACTGCGCCGGTGATGACCAAGGCAATGGTTAGAAGGAGGAGGAGGGTTGAAAAGACGTCGAGGACGCGGCGCAGCCAAGGGTGCCGGGCGGTGGTGGGGGTCGCGGGGTCGTCGAGGTCGGTGTGGCGGTGACGTAGTGGGGCGTCGGGTATGGGGGTGCTCATGCTTAAGGAGATTTTAGGTTATGGATGGGGTGGAGGGGTGGTGGGGCTTGGCTTCTAGCTTTTAGCTTCTAGCTTCTAGCAAAGGCAAAGGCAAAGGCAAAGGCAAGAGCAAAGGCAAAGGCAACTGCAAGAGCAAAGGCAAAGGCAAAGGCAAGAGCAAAGGCAACTGCAACTTCAACTGCAAATCAGGGATCACTCCACTATGCTTCGCTCCGGTCGAGATGACGTAGTTTGGGTTGGGTGTAGAAGAAGAGGATTAGGATCACCAGGAGGAAAATGGGGATGCAGAGGAGGCTGCCCTCGGGGCCTGCGGTGCCTCCGGAGAGCAGGGGGTTGCCGGCGGTGTGGGTGGCGAAGAGACGGCCCTGGATGAGACCGCCGGAGTCGGGAACGCCGAAGAGGAAGGACTGGGACCAGTCCCATGCGGCGTGGAACCCGATGGCCCACCAGAGGGAGCCGGTGCGCCAGAGTGCGAGGACGAAGACGGTTCCGGCGAGGAAGATCAGGAGAAGACCTACCGGGTCTTCGCCGGGATTGCGGGAGTGGGCGTAGAGAAAGAATGTGGAGGTGATGAGGGCCGCGATCCAGAAGGCGATGGTGCGGGCGCGGGTGGGGGAAAGAAGAACGTTGGTGCGGGCGAAGGTTCTGGTTAGTGCTCGGGTGAGGGTGAACTGTAGATAGCCGCGGAAGAAGTACTCCTCAAAGATGCCGACGAGGAGAAAGAGAGAGAGTTGGGCGAGGCCCCAGCCGAGGATGGAGGGGCCGCGGTCCAAGCGAGCCTGGAAGACGAGCAGATGAAGGGAGTGAAGGGTGAGGATGAGGGTTGAGATGGCTAGGATGCCCCATGCGGCTCCGGTGAAGAAACGGCGGAGTGCGTGGAAGCCGCCGAGGCCGTAGTCGCCTACGCCGCGGTCTTCGAGCATGGCCATGAAGAGGGTGATGGCGAAGAGAGCGGCGAGATTGAAGGCCGCGACGGCGAGGTAGGGGGTGAGGCGCAGGACGCCGTCGACGGTTGTGGAAAGATGCTGCAGCCACTGCGAGAGTACGACCTGCTCGATGAACCAGGCTGTGGCGACGAGAAGGGCGTAGAGGACGAGGTGGGTGAGCGGACCGAGCGGGGAGCGCGGCTCGGGAGCTGTGGGGTGGGGTGTGGCGTCGAGCGCTGGGGGCGGAGCTTCGAGGTGGTTGGTGGGCTGTTGTTCAGGTTGGAGCATAGAGAGGCGTTGGTCGGGGCGTTCGTAGGGGATGGGCTGATGATACGACGGTATGGCGGGCTACGATAGAGAACAGATCGGGATATGCTTGTGGATGGCCCGCGGATCGCTTGCAGGGTGGAGCTTGATCTTACGTGAACGGTCGCGTTTTCTATCACGATAAATGCTTTGACGGCGCCTGTTCGGCGGCGATGTTTACGCGGTTTCATCGCGAGTGCATTGGGACAGTGGAGCGGTTCGATTATTGGGGGCTGGTGCATCGCGCGGGGGCGTTGTATGAGGAGAGCTGGTTTGATGCGCGGGGCGAGAATGCGATTGTGGACTTCAAGTTCTCGGCTTCACCGCGGGTGACGTGGTGGTTCGATCATCACCTGTCGGCGTTTATGACGGTGAAGGATGAGGATACGTTCCGGCGGGGGCAGGCGGATGGGTCGCAGACGATGCGGCAGTTTTTTGATCCGACGTATACGAGCTGCGCGGGCTGGATTGCGCACGTCGCGAGTACGAAGTTTGGGATGGATGTTGCGCCGCTGGCGGAGCTGATCCGTTGGGCGAATATTGTGGACGGAGCGAAGTATGAGAGCGCGAAGGCGGCGGTGGAGATGGCCGAGCCGGCGATGAAGTTGACCATGGTGATTGAGAGCGCGCCGGATGAGGATGGGATGTCGGTCTCGCGGAAGTTTATTCCGCTGTTGACGGAGATGCCGCTGCAGCAGGTGCTGGAGCAGCCGTTTGTGCAGGAGCTGCTGGGACCGCTGATGGAGAGGCACTGGGCGGCGCTGGAGTTGATTCGCGAGCGCGCGGTGTGCGAGGGCGGCGTGATTCGGTTCGACATTACGGACCAGCCTACGGAGGGGTACAACAAATTTATTCCGTACTATTTGTTTCCGGAGGGGACGTATAACGTGGGGCTGTCGAAGTCCAGCTTCCGGACGAAGGTTAGTGTGGGGACTAATCCGTGGACGAAGAAAACCGCGGAGGACCTGGCAAATATTGCGGGGATCTGCGAGCGGTTTGGGGGCGGGGGACATGCGCGGGTGGGCGCGATCAGCTTCCCGGTGGATCGTGAGGATGAGGCGAGAGCGGTGGCGATGGAGATTGCCGAGGAGCTTAAAAGCTAGAAGTTAGTTTGGACGCTGCGCGGAGAATTGTGCCCGAGAATCCTTTCGTTGCGTTCTCGAACGCCATCTCGGTGGCCATGAACTGGATGCCGGAGTTGTAGGTTGGGTAGGCGTGAATTGCGCCGGCCAGGTCGGCAACTTTGATCTTGTGGCGGATCGCCATCACGATCTCCATGATTGCTTCGCCGGCTCGAACGGCTACTATTGTTGCTCCTAGAATCTCTCCGTCGCGACGCGTGATGATCTTGATCATTCCTTCGCGGTCATCGTCACAAACGGCGCGGTCGACGCGGTTGATCGGCCACGATAGAACTGCGACGTCGTCGCCGTGCGCGGCTCGGGCTTGCGCTTCGGTGAGCCCCGCCTGCGCGAGTTCGGGATCGGTGAAGGTGACTCGTGCCATCACCTCTGGCAGCCCCGCGTGGTTGCCGGGCAGCAGCGCATTCCTGGCGGCCTGGAAGCCCTGCCACCCGGCGAGATGCGAGAACTGTTCGCCACCTACAACATCTCCTGCGGCATAGACATTGGCTGCGGTGGTCCGCAGATGATCGCCGACGCGGATGCCATCGGCGCCATAGGTTATGCCGGCTGCTTCAAGATTCAGGCCATCGAGCGTCGGCTGCCTTCCTGCGGCGACGAGGAGAAGATCGCATGCCACTTCCTGTTCGGCCGACCGTACTAGAACTCCCGCTTCGGATGGAGCGACATTCAGAGCTCGCGCCCTCACGAGGTGGACTCCTTCGCGCTGGAGCACGTGCTGCACGATCGCGACCGCGTCCGGCTCCTCTTTGGTTAGCAGTTGCTCGGCGAAGATTGTCACCTGCGCGCCGAGACGCTGATAGGCTTGCGCCAGTTCAATCCCGACGGGCCCTCCGCCTATGACTGCCATTCGCTTTGGTAGTTGGTCGCGCTCGAACACGTCCCGGTAGGTGGAGAATGCGACCTCGCTCAAACCCGGCAGTGCAGGAACAACAGGCTGCGCGCCTGTCGCAATCAGGATTTTTTTGGCACGGATCTGCGAGGTTCCTACTTGCAGCGTGTGGGAATCTATAAAGCTGACGGGGCCCAGGATGACGTCCATGCCCTTTTGCCGCATCGCCTCTGGTGTCGTTGCCTTGTAGATTTGGTCAATGGTGGAACGTAGATAGTCGCGCACCTGGAGCATGTCTACGACGGGTGACTGGGCGTGAAGTCCGAACCTCGCTGCGGTGCGAATCTCATGGGCTACCTTGGCTACTTTGAGCAGAGATTTGCTGGGTACGCATCCGGACCAGGTGCAATCGCCGCCGATCCGGTCTCGTTCCAGCAGCACAACTCGCGCTCCCAGCTTTACCGCGAAGTCCGCTGCGATCAGCCCCACCGAACCGGCACCGATGATCGCGAAGTCATAGGTTTCAGCACTCATCGTTTACGCTCCTGCGCCTCGCGGCTTGAGCATTGGAACCCAATGCAGAAAGAGTAGCGTTACCAATGCAAAAAGGACGGTGCCGTACAACAGGCCGTCCACCGACCAACGCGAGCGCCCCAGCAATGCGCCGCCTGTCATCAGCCATCGCGGCTGCACGGCATCGGAGGCGATTCGATCACTGTTGGATCGTACATCCCGGGTTGCTGTCTTTCCAAAGCAGCATGGCTGACTTGTCCAACATCGCGCGCACGGCGTAGAACCAAAGGGGAGGGCTGAACCAGAATGAGTGATTTCACCGCAGAGCGCAGCCAGACGCTCGTCGCTGAACCGCAGCCGCACAAGCATGACGCCGACTATGTGTTCTACGAGCTCACTCGAAGTATCTGCCCGGAGTGCCGCGGAGTTATTGACGCGAAGATTCTGCTGCGCGACAACAAGGTTTACATGTCCAAGCGCTGCCCCGACCATGGCCTCTTTGAGTCGTTGGTGTATGGCGATGCGGAGGTGTATATGCGCTTCAGCAAATACAACAAGCCGGGTACCATTCCTCTCGCGTTCGGCACCGAGATCAAGGATGGGTGCCCGCTCGATTGCGGCCTTTGCCCCGACCATCAGCAGCACGCCTGCCTTGGCATCATCGAGGTGAACAGCAACTGCAATATGAATTGCCCGCTCTGCTTTGCGTCGGCGCGCCCCGGCTTCAGCCTTACGATGGAGGAGGTCGAAGCGATGCTCGACGACTTCATTCGCACCGAAGGTTCGCCTGAGGTCATCCAGTTTTCGGGTGGCGAGCCCACCATCCATCCGCAGATCCTTGACTTCGTTCGCGCTGCCCAGGCTCGCGGCATTCCCTTCACGATGATCAATACCAACGGCAAGCGCATCGCACACGACGACCGCTTTCTCGCCGAGCTTAACGAGGTTCGGCCGTCGCTTTACTTCCAGTTCGACGGCTTCGACTCGGAGACCTACCGCATCATTCGCGGCGAGCCCGATATCCTCGCGGAGAAACTTCTTGCCCTCGATCGCCTTGCCTCCATCGGTCTCAACGTCACGCTTGTTCCGGCGATTGAGCGCGGCGTGAACGAGCATGAGATTGGCAGGATCATCGACTTTGCGATCAAGCACCCGACCATCCGCGGAATTAATTTCCAACCTGCCTTCCACGCCGGCCGCCACATGCAACACGATCCCATGCAGCGCATCACCATTCCCGACATCGTCAAGATGATCGAAGAGCAGACGAAACAGACGTTTCTGGTCTCCGACTTCATTCCTGTCCCTTGTTGTTTTCCCACGTGCAACTCGGTCACCCACGCTTTTATCGACGGCGACAACGTCACTCCACTCTCGCGCATCGTCAATGTTTATGAGTATCTCGACTACATTACCAATCGCGTGATGCCGGACTTCAGCCTGGAGATTAAGAAGGCGCTCGAAGGATTGTGGTCCTCCTCCGCCGTCTCCGGCTCGCAGAAATCGGCGGAGCAGTTTTCGGTCTCCTGTCAGGCTTGTGGCCTTCCCGAAAGCCTTACTGTTGGGGACATCGCGCAGAACATGCTCATGATCATGCTTACCGACTTCATGGACCCCTGGACGTTCAACCAGAAGAACCTTATGAAGTGCTGCAAGGAGTTTCTCCTTCCCGGCGGCAAGCAGGTGCCCTTCTGCGCCTACAACACGATCGGCTATCGCGAGCAGGCGCGCGCGCAGCTTGATGCCATGGAGCCCGAGCGACGCCGTGCCCGTCAACAGAGCACCCCGTACGTCGTGCAGCCCGTCCACTTCGATATGACCTCACCCTCGCGGTTGGAGCTTACGTCCATCGATGCAGAGCTGGCCCATGACTAACCCGGCGATTGCGAATCCAGAGGGCATCAAGCAGTGTTGCGCCAACGTTTATGGCAGTGAGGCCGCGCGTTATCTGCTCGGAGACAGCTTCCACCCCGGCGGCCTGCGCCTCACTGAAGAGCTCGCCAACCTGCTCGCGCTCACGCCAGAATCCGTTGTCCTCGATGTTGCTTCCGGCAAAGGGGCCACTGCACTCTTCGTCGCGGAAAAGTTTGGCTGCCGGGTCATCGGGATCGACCTGAGCGAACAGAATGTCCGCGACGCAACTGCTGCTGCTGACGTGCGCCATCTCAGCGATCGCGTGGAGTTCCGCCTCGCCGACGCCGAGGCTCTGCCCTTTGCCGACGCCACGTTCAATGCCATTCTTTGTGAGTGCGCCTTCTGCACCTTCCCCAGCAAACAGATGGCTGCCGCTGAGTTCCATCGGGTCCTGCAACCGGAGGGACGCGTGGGCATCAGCGACATCACGCGCGATGATACTGCGCTCCCCGAACTCGACGGCCTGCTGGCATGGATCGCCTGCATCGGCGACGCGCAGCCATTGCGGCGTTACGGAATATGGCTCTCCGCTGCCGGGTTGGAGATCATCCACACCGAACATCGCAGCCATTATTTGCAGGAGATGGTGCAGAGTATTCGCGGCAAGCTGCTCCTTGCGGAGGTCATGATCGGGCTTAAGAAACTCGATCTACCCGGCCTCGATTTAAGCCAGGCCAAGAGCTTCTCCCTTGCCGCGCAGGATGCAATCACTGCGCAGCATCTTGGATATGGCATCGTGGTCGCAGCGAAACTATAAGCTGCCAACCGTTGGGTGTTTACGACTCGAAGTGCAGCTCGATTTCCTCCAGCGTCTTACCTTTGGTCTCGGGTAGGAAGAACGCTGCTGTGATCAGGTAGATCAGCGTGAAGGCTGCAAATAAAAAGAACATGCTTGCGTAACCGTACTTGCTTACTACGGGCAGAAACACTACCGCCAGCATGGTCGAGACCAACTGGTTCAGCACCAGCGCAATACTCATGCCTACCGAGCGGATGCGCGTCGGCATCAACTCCGAAAGTGCCAGCCACACGCAAACACCGGGGCCAGAGGCGTAGAAGGCAATAAACACAAACAGCAACAGCGCCACCAGCCGTCCATGGGCCGCCGAGGGAATCACACCGATCCTTGCGCGCTCAATGCGCAGTGGGGCCGTGCGTGCTGCGTTCAAGTTAGCGAGCGGATTCTTGAAGAACGCTTCGATCGCATTTGCGGGAAGCGAATTCTGACGCGTGATGTGGATTGGCAGTGCTGCAGGATCGTCGGAACGCACGTAGGTGGTCGCGCCTGTGAAGTCGCCGTACGAGTAGATCACCGCCAGCGAAGCATGTGCCGCCAATTGACTGTCGTCGCTATGTCCGCTGGCCGAGAGCAGGTTGCTGGCCTCCGAAGCATCGAACTTCAGCGTGAGCTGATTGCCGGCCGTCACCAGCGTGGCAACTGCTGGGCCAACCTCCAGGTTGTTCCGCTCCGTCTGCCGGAACAGCAGCGCAGTCGCGATCAGCGAGATCATTACGCCGCTGGTACCGAGTACCAGGAGGAAGCGCCTTCCGCGGCGATCGACGAGCATCATACCGACGATGGTCAATAAAAAGTTCACCGTCGTAAACAGGAC
>JBAVDD010000258.1:0-14509 GCA_049587035.1 Acidobacteriaceae bacterium
GCCGATGACAGATCCAATTGAAATGAGCGACACGCGGCCCAAGCTGAAGAGCTTAGCGGAATTTCGGTTTCAGATGAGGAAGTTCCTAAGTTTCAGCGAGATAGCATCCGAGCGCTGTGGAATTCCGGCGCAGCAGTACCAACTCATCCAGGTGATCGCTGCGATTCCTGAGGGACAGCAGGCGTCGATTACCTACTTAGCCGAACGGATGATTCTGAAGCACAACAGCTCGGTAGAGCTGGTGGACCGGGCTGAACGAGCGGGCCTGGTTCGCAGAGAGAGCGATCCAAAGGATATGCGACGCTCTCTGGTGCAGTTGACACCGCAAGGACAAGAGATTCTGGAACGGCTTGTGGCGGAGCACCTGCGTGAACTCGCGCCTCTCTGCGAACACCTGATTCACGCATTGCACGATTTGCAGGGTGCAGTGGAACAACCGACCCCTTAGGAGCGACGTACGTTGAAGACATCTGAATCGGCTGGCGCGCTGCGGGACTACTCTGCGGACAGCCGGATTTTGTATACCAGTTCGCTGGCGACCGGGATTGGCGCGGCGAGCGCATTAGCATCGTGGGCATTTTTGGAAATGATTGCCCTCTGTACCAACCTGTTCTACTTCCATAGATGGAGCTTCGTAAATAAAGATCCGTGGCAGGCTGGCAGACATTGGTGGTTGATACTGATGCCGGTGCTCGGCGGTTTGATCGTGGGCCTTATCGCCCGGTATCTCTCCCCGAAGGTCCGCGGTCACGGTATGCCCGAAGCCGTTGAGACCATCGTCTTCAACGATGGCCGGGTGCAACCCCGTGTGGCTATCCTCAAGCCGGTCGCGACGGCCATCTCTATTGGATCCGGCGGCCCGTTCGGTGCTGAAGGTCCGGTGATCATCACTGGCGGCGCCATCGGCAGCGTCCTCGGCCAACTGCTACCGATGACTGGCTCCGAGCGCACGGTGCTTATGGTTGCGGGTGCAGCGGCCGGATTGGCAGCGACTTTCAACTGTCCCATGTCCGCCACGCTGTTTGCCGTTGAAATTCTGCTGTTCGAGTGGAAGCCGCGCTCACTGGTCCCGGTTGCCATTGCCTGTGTGACGGCTGGAGCAGTGCGCCGCCTTCTGCTGGGGCCGCAGAGCCTTCTGCAGATGGTTCCGACGGGGGCTCCGGTCTACCACTCGGCAATGCTGGGAGCCCTGGTTCTTGGCGTCATTGCAGCGTTCTTTGCTGCTGGCCTTAGCAAGGCCGTGCACTCCTTTGAAGCAATGTTTGAGAAACTGCCCATCCACTGGATGTGGTGGCCCGCTATTGGTGGCCTGGGGATAGGTCTCGGCGGTCTTATTTTCCCAGAGGCCCTGGGTGTGGGCTACAGCGTGATGCAGCAGATGATCTCTGGCAACGCTGCATGGAAGCTGGTGGCCGGCATCCTTATCGTCAAGAGTTTGATCTGGGCTTTTTCGCTGGGCTCTAACACTGCTGGCAGTGTTCTTGCACCGTTGTTGATGCTCGGTGGAGCTCTCGGTGCCGGACTTAGCCACTTGATGCCCGTCATGAGCACCGGAGCCTGGGTACTGGTCGGCATGACGTCGGTGCTCTCGGCTGCCATCGGTGCCCCGCTCACTTCGGCGATGCTGGCGCTGGAGCTTACCCATAATGGCGGCCTGATGTTGCCGGTGCTGCTATCTTGCGTGGCGGCCTATGCGGTGAGTGTGCTTGTGATGCCACGATCGATGCTTACTGAGAATCTGAGCCGGCGTGGACTTCATCTTAGTCGCGAGTTTGGGGCCGACCCGTTGGAGGCGATCCTGGTGTCGCAAGCGATGCATACTAGTGTGTTCGCATTGCCTGAGAATGCCACGCGAAAGGATGCCGCTGACTGGCTGCGCAAGATGGAGGAGCGGGGAAGCGAGGCCTGGAGCCACTGGCAACGAATCTTTCCACTGGTCGATAGCGAGGGTCGCATGACGGGTACGATCACCCGCGCGCAGCTCATAGCTGCTGCGCGGAAGGATGACCTGTCTGTACCGCTGGCGGAGGATGCAAATCGCAACCCGAAGACGATTTCGCCGGTAACCACCCTGCGCTCTTGCGCCATGTCGATGGCAGAATCTAAGCTGACGTCCTATCCGGTCGTCAGCGCGGACGGTAAGCTTCTCGGCGTCATGACGATTAGCGATCTACTCAAGGGCCGCAGCGAGGAAGCTCATCGCGAGGGCGATCGTGAGCGCGTCCTTCGACTACGCTGGCCTTTCAGTCCCAATCCGGGCAGTGGAGAACTGAATGGTGCGGTGGCTGGTGCGCCAGTTTCGCATGTCCCATCACCTGAAGAGTTGGATGAGTCTGACTGAGGACCATGTGACATTCAATGCACCCTGGAGCGCTCAACGCAGAGGCCGAGCGCGTGGCTGCTCAAACGTGAGACACACCGAGGAGTTCCGCCATTTCGTCGTGGAGAAAGCCTTCTCCCGGTTTATAGGGCTGTATCCATTTTCCGTTGAGAACGAACTGCGGAATGGCGCGCTTGCCCGTGCTGGCAATTACCTGACCGGCAGCGCCGGGCGTCTTATCGATATTGATTTCCGTGTAAGGGATTGCGTGCTTGTTGAGGAAGCGCTTGGCCTCGCGGCAGTCGCGGCACCAGTCGGCTGAATAAACGAGAAGCTCCATGTCTTTATTGTCGCTGATGTAGGTGCCCACAGGGAAGGGTATACTCAAGGTGTTCGGGCTTCATTTGCTGAAACATAGCGGAGCGGCACTGGAGAGAAAATGAGCATTACGCAGCCTCGCAACAGCGGGGATACCCACGCCGTCCGCCTGGTGACGGCCCAGTCGTTGTTGGAGATGAAGCGCGCTGGACGAGCGATTACAGCACTGACGGCTTATGACTATCCGACAGCTCGACTCGTAGATCAAGCTGGAATAGATGTCATCCTGGTTGGCGATTCCGTTGGAATGGCTGTGCTTGGATACGAGACCACCCTCCCCGTAACGATGGATGAGATGTCGCACCATACGAGGGCTGTGGCTCGAGGTGTGCGCCATGCTTTCTTGGTTTCTGACATGCCGTTCGGTTCGTATCAGGCTGCATCGGACGACGCGATTCGGAATGCGACCAGGCTGATCAAAGAAGCCGGCGCCCATGCGGTGAAAATAGAGGGTGGGCATCGCGCCGGTCTGGTGGAACGTATGAGGGACGCGGAGATCTCCGTTGTCGCTCACATTGGGCTCACGCCGCAGTCGGTGCATCGAATGTCAGGCTATCAGGTTCAGGGCCGTTCAATGGAGGCGATCGATCGCCTCTACACTGACGCGATTGCTTTGGAGGCTGCGGGAGCAGTCGCGATTGTGCTGGAGGGCGTTCCGCGTGAGGTTGCGGCGGAGATAACGCGTCGCGCGAGCGTGCCGACGATTGGCATCGGCGCGGGGCCGGACTGCGATGGACAGATCCTTGTTTTCCATGACCTGTTCAATCTGACATTTTCGACGTCTGCGAAGTTTGTGCGCCGCTTTGCTGATGGAGCCGCTTTCTTTGGCGAGGCGCTCGGACGCTATCGGGATGAGGTTATCGCACGAAGCTTTCCAGACGACGGAGAGAGCTATCACCTTTCCAAAGACGTGCTTGCGCGACTTGCCATCGCAGACGCGCGTGAAGATCGGCACGACGATAACGAATTGGAACCGCTCGCTGAGTTGGAACCTTCTGTGAGGGCATGAAGATGCTGATCGTGACGACCTCTTCCGATATGAGAGACCTGTGCCGCCGCATGAAGGGCACGATTGGTTTCGTGCCAACGATGGGCGCATTGCATGACGGTCATCTCTCGCTCATCCGGCGCGCACGAGCTGAGTGCGATGCTGTGGTGGCGTCCGTTTTTGTTAACCCAACGCAGTTTGCACCGGGGGAGGATTACGAAACCTATCCGCGTTCACTTGATGAAGATTGTGTGAAGCTGGAGGCCGCTGGTGCCGATCTTGTGTTCGCACCAAGTGCGGAAGAGATGTACCCTTCTGGCTCGGCGAGCTTTGTGGACGTGGGAGAGATCGCGAACCGGCTCGATGGCGCTTCTCGCCCGGGGCACTTTCGTGGTGTTACTACGATTGTCACGAAGCTCTTTCATCTGGTTGGCCCGGACTGCGCCTACCTTGGGCAGAAAGACGCTGCGCAAATAGCCGTGTTGCGGGCTATGATTCGCGATCTCAAGTTTCCAATTGAGTTGGTGGTCTGTCCTATTGTTCGAGAACCAGATGGGCTCGCGATGAGTTCTCGCAACCTCCGGCTGGCTCCAGATGAACGACGCCGCGCGCTGGTTCTCCACGGCGCGTTGCAGGCGGCATGCGAGTTATTGGCTTCTGGTGAGACGCGTTCTGATGTTTTACGTGCTGCGATGCTGAACCGATTTGCGAGAGTGCCCAGTGTACGTTTGGACTACGCCGAAGTTATTGATCCAGACAGCTTGCTTCCTGTTCGAGATACCGGTGAAGGGGCGCTGATCGCTGTTGCCGCATGGGTTGGGTCGATTCGTCTTATTGACAACGTTCTGACGGAACATCTGCTCATCGAGCATCCTTCCCTTCATAGCCGCTTACTGGAGTCCGTACATGCGTGATTCTTTTCATGTTTTGTTAGGCGTGTGCGGGGGCATTGCCGCCTATAAGTCTGCAGAGCTTGTGCGGGAACTTCAGCGTCGTGGCGCAGAGGTCCACGTGATCATGACGAGGTCAGCGCAGGAGTTTGTTACTCCATTGACCCTCGCAACGCTGAGTGGACATAAGGTTTTCACGAGCCTTTGGGAATCGCCTGTGGATGCCGCGATCATTGAGCACATTGCGCAAGCACAGTGGGCTGATGTACTGCTGGTAGCGCCAGTGACGGCGAATACGCTTGCAAAATTCCGGCTGGGATTAGCTGACGACTTTTTGTCTTCGAGTTATCTTGCGACGAGGTCTTCGGTTGTTCTTGCTCCGGCGATGAACACGAATATGTGGGAGCACGCTGCCACGCGTGAAAATGTCGCGCAGCTCGCGCTGCGGGGCCATTCGATTGTTATGCCGGGGACCGGCGATCTAGCCTGCGGAATGACAGGCGATGGCCGACTTGCGGATACCGGAACGATTGTTCGCGCGGTGCTCGAACAAGTTGATCGGCGAGACGATCTTCACGGAGAGACTGTGCTTGTGACTGCCGGCGGCACTCGCGAACCGATCGATCCTGTGCGATTTCTGGGAAATCGATCGAGTGGGAAGATGGGCTACGCTTTGGCTGCTGCCGCCAGGCGACGGGGCGCTCGCGTGATCCTGATCTCTGCCGCCAAAGGGCACGCGCCGCCCGTGGGTTGCGAGTTGATTCCGGTTGAGACTGCCGAGGAGATGCATGCGGTCGTCCTTCGCCGGCTTGCAGAAGTAACGATCGTTATTAAGGCGGCGGCTGTTGCAGACTTTCGATTGCGGAATATCGCCAGCCAAAAGCTGCATCGCGATGGACCGCTCACACTTGAACTGGAGCCGACGGCAGATATCGTGCATAGTGTCGTAGAGCATAAAGTCTCGAACACGCTTGTGATCGCGTTTGCGGCTGAGATGGGGCTTGATGTCGTTCGTGCTCGCGAAAAATTATGTCGAAAGGGCGTTGACGCGATTGTTCTGAATGATATTAGCCGTTCTGATCTTGGCTTCGATTCCGAGCGGAATGCGGGTATTTTTCTGACGAGCGAAACGGAAGTTAGCCTCCAGGAATCATCCAAAGATGCGTTTGCCGGGGCAGTCCTCGACCAGATCCCCGGCTTGCGCTCGCGTTCGCTGGTGGCAAGGTAAAGGGGCTGCGCTTGAGGATCTACCATCTCTGATTCGCCCGGCGATATACTGCGGGAAAGCTTGGTGAGATAAGGATAGCCATGATCTCCTGCCGTCAGATACTTCCGTGCATGTTGCTCTTTGCGTTCGCCGCAACGTTGCCTGGACAAACCTCCGTCAGCACGCCGGATATTCCGGCCTCGTTCGTGCCACCCAATCACAATTATGACTACGTGAAGCGCGTGGTTATGATTCCGATGCGCGATGGCGTCAAACTTTATACGGTCATCGTGATTCCAAAGGGAGCAACCCATGCGCCCATTCTTCTAACGCGTACACCGTACGACGCTGCCAGCCGCGCCACGCGTGAGGAGTCTCCGCACATGCTGGATGAGCTACCGCAGGGCGATGACGTATTTGTCCATGCTGGGTACATTCGCGTCTTCCAGGATGTTCGAGGAAAGTATGGGTCGGAGGGCAAGTACTTGATGACGCCCCCGCCTCTTGGCCCGCTGAATACGAGCGGAGTGAACGATACGACTGACGCCTACGACACGATTGACTGGCTGGTGAAAAATCTGCCGCAATCGAATGGGAAGGTGGGGATGATCGGCTCATCTTACGAAGGCTTTACTGTCGTGATGGCTCTCATCGACCCGCACCCGGCGCTGAAGGTCGCGTGTCCTGAAAGCCCGATGGTTGACGGCTGGATGGGGGACGATTGGTTTCACTATGGAGCGTTCCGCGAGATTAACCTGGACTACTTCGCCGAGCAGACAGAGGTGCGTGGCAGCGGCCAGATGATTCCGCGCGAAGGGCGCGACGACTACTCAAACTATCTGAAGATTGGCTCGGCAGGCGACTTTGCTCGGTCTGGCGGGCTGGAGCAGTTGCCGTTCTGGCGCAAGGTGGAGGAGCATCCTGCCTATGATTCTTTCTGGCGAGGGCAGGCTCTAGACAAGATCATGGCGAAGGTTCCTCTGAAAGTGCCTGTGATGTGGTTGCAGGGCCTGTGGGACCAGGAGGATATGTGGGGTGCCGTACACAGCTATGAGGCAGTGGAACACAAGGACACTACCAACACGATGAACTACCTGGTGATGGGGCCGTGGCGGCACAGCCAGGTGAACGATGAAGCGTATTCGCTGGGACCATTACAGTGGGATGGAGACACGGCTCTGCAGTTCCGTCGCGATGTTCTTCTTCCATTTTTCAATCAGTATCTGCTCGATGGTGGGCCGAAAGCGGATACCCCTCCTGTGCTCATCTACAACACGGGCGAGAACCACTGGGACCATTTCAAATCGTGGCCACTGAGCTGCGAGAAGGGATGCTCGGACGAATCGAAGCCACTCTACCTGACTGCGGGGATGGGGCTTTCGTTCACGCCTCCTGGCGATAACATAGCTCCCTTCGACGAGTACGTTTCAGATCCGGCCAAGCCAGTGCCGTATATTCCGCGTCCTGTGATGGCTGTTGACGGGATTGCCTGGCAGACCTGGCTGGTCCACGATCAGCGGTTCGTTGACAGCCGGCCGGACGTGCTGAGTTATGAGACTGCGCCGCTTACGAAGCCTTTGCGTCTCAGCGGCGCGCCGATTGCGAACCTCGTTGCTTCTACGACAGGGACGGACAGCGATTGGGTTGTGAAGTTGATCGATGTCTATCCGCCCTCCGTGCCGCGCGAACTGGACATGGGAGGATATGAGCTTCCGATCTCGCTCGATATCTTTCGGGGCCGCTATCGTAGAAGCTTCGAAGATCCAGAGCCGATAGCTTCTGGCAAACCGCTTACCTACCGGTTTGCATTGCCGACGGTGAACCACGTGTTCTTGCCGGGGCATCGCGTTATGGTCCAGATCCAGTCCACGTTATTTCCGCTCTACGACCGAAATCCGCAGACGTACGTTCCGAATATCTTCGATGCAAAGCCGACGGATTATCAGAAGGCGACGCAGCGTATCTGGCACTCGCCGGCGGACGCTAGCTTTGTTGATCTTCCGGTCGTGACGGACCATTGATGGCCGGTTCAAATGCAACCGCGACGAAATAACCCTGGTGTTGCAGCGCCTTACCGCGGCTATTGTTCGTGATAGTTTCTGATCAGGCCACCATCAATGAAGTAGGTGCTACCGGTCACGTAGGCTCCATCGTCGGAGGCGAGAAATGCGGCGACACCGGCAACCTCGCCTGGCTCCCCAAGCCGGCCGAGGGGAATGTTGGCCAGCAACGCGTCTAGCTTGGGTTTATCGGCCAGGAGCGATTTGTTGATGGGCGTATTGATTGCTCCGGGTGCAATGTTGTTGACGGTAATGCCTTGTGGCCCAAGCTCAACAGCTAGATCGCGCATCAACATCCGCATTGCGCCCTTGCTCGCACAGTAGGTAGTGAAGTGCGGAAAGACCATATCCTCGTGGACAGAGGAAATATTGATTACGCGACCCGGCTTCTTCGCGGCCGTCAGCTTGCGGACAAATGCCTGGGTCAAAAAGAAGGCGCCCTTTAGATTGACCCCGAGCACTGCGTCGTAATCGGCTTCCGTTACGTCCACGAAGTTCGCGGACTTTTCAATTCCAGCGTTGTTGACAAGGATGTCGCACGATCCCAGTTGAGACCATGATTGTTCGATGAGGTTCGTGCAGTCTGCGACGACTGAAACATCCGCCTTCAGCAGTAAGGCCTTGCCGCCTGCTGTTTGAATCTTGGATAACGTTTCGTTTGCCTCTTCCACGTGGTCGATATAGTCGATTACGCAGTCGGCGCCTTCCGAAGCAAGGCGCTCAGCGATCGCCTGACCTATACCTGAGTTTGCTCCCGTAACTAACGCAATCTTCCCGTCCAAACGACCTGCCATTGATGCTCCTTTGCCTGTTACGCATTCTGTTGTCATTTCTAAGATGCGATTTTCAGCGCGCGCGTTTTAGCGAATCTTCGATGGATGAAGTTAGAGGCGGCGTGCGCGGAAGAAATCTGTTAGTAGCTGACCGCATTCTGCGCTCAGAACGCCACCTATCAGTTCCAGGTGATGATTGAGCTTGGGATGGTTCATGACTTCCAGGACAGAGCCGCATGCTCCGGCTTTTGGATCGGGAGCGCCGTAGATCAGCCTCGAAATCCTTGCATGCAGGATTGCACCCGCGCACATCGCGCATGGCTCCAAGGTGGAATACAGCGTGCATCCCACCAGACGATAATTTCCTAGCGCGGCGCCTGCCGCGCGAAGGGCAATGATTTCCGCATGTGCGGTCGGATCCGAATTTCTCAGAACGCGATTCTCTCCCCGAGCGACAATCTCGCCCTCGTCCGAGACGATGATGCAACCTACAGGAACCTCGCCGGCGGTGTCAGCGGCTCGGGCCTCAGTCAGCGCAAGTAACATCAGTTCGGTATCCCGGGTGCAGGAATCAATAGACATTGGAATACCTCTGCTCGTCGTAAGCGCGTCCATCAAGCGGGTTCCTGTTGGGTCATGCAGTGGAGCGCTCCCAGTCCCCAGATGAAATCGGTGCAGTGAATTCCAGTTACTGTGCGTTCAGGGAAGCATCCCGCCAACGTGTTGAGCGCAATTCGGTCGTTGGGATCGTTGAAGGTTGGTACCAAGACGAGATCGTTGGCGATGTAGAAATTTGCGTAACTGGCAGGCAGCCGCTGTCCTTCAAACATGACGGGGGCGGGCATCGGTAAAGTTTTGATGGTAAATGGCCGTCCTTTCAGGTTGCGCGCAGCGTGTAGACGCTCCAGATTTTCGGCTAGCGGTAGATGGTTTTCATCTTTCGTATTGGTCTCTACGGCGGTGAGGATCGTGTTCACTCCGACAAATCTCGATATGTCGTCCACGTGCCCATGTGTGTCGTCGCCTGCACAGCCACGATTTAGCCAGATCACCTTTTCTATTCCGAGGTACTCGGCGAATGCCTGCTCCAGTTGCTTGCGGGTAATACCGGGGTTGCGCTGTTGCACATCGCTGAGGAGACACTCTTCGGTCGTAAGCAAGACGCCCTCACCGTTCGTATCGATCGAGCCGCCTTCGAGAACAAGTCTTCGGGTCTTACCATCGTCCAGCGTTATGGAAGGATCAAAGCTCTTCATGCCGTGGAGCTTCGCGACATGCGTGGGGATGAGATCGTCATTGCGCCAGTTGTCATATTTTGCCCAGGCGTTGAACTTCCAGTTTGTCAGGGCTACTTCTCCGGGGGTGTTCTTGACGAAGATTGGTCCGGAGTCGCGCAGCCATACGCGATCGGTTCTCCAGCAGTGGAAGTGTAGCCGTGCCGCGTTCCCGCCTTGTCTACGCAGCATATTGAGCGCGCGTCGCTGGTCACTCTCATCGTTTACGAGGATATGTACATCTTCCACTTGCGAGAGATGTCGCACAATTTCGCAATAGACCCACGGGATGGGTTGGAATTTATTTGGCCAGTCCTCCGGGTTGTGCGGCCACGCAATCCAGGTTGCTGCGTGGGGAGCCCACTCTGCGGGCATGCGATACGAACCTGCGGGGTTCATTGCGTTTCCTATCGTTTGTCAGTTGTATAAAACGTGTACGTCGCCTTGTAAGGTACGCGCACTAGATTGTTTTGATGAACGGCGTCGCAACCCATGGTGGGGACGCCCGCTTGCGTGTCCGACCGTCGTACGAGCGTCACATCGCTCAGCATTCCCGCAGGGGCTCCCGTCGAATGGCTGGCGACAAGGAGCCATGCGACATTGGCTGGATCATGCGACGGCTGCTTCTGGATCACGTTTCCTGTGATCGCGCTCCCATCGTTCCATGTCCATGTCGGTCCTTTACTGTGGGTGCCGACGGCCTGGTGCGTCTCCGGATTAAAGAGCGTTGCTACGGGCATCTGCAGGGTCCATTGGTAGGTCGCATTTTGAGGGGAGCATTTGTAGACCTGGACGCCGAGTCCGACAGTAATGACCTTTACACGGGCGCCAGTCGGGGGCAGCGTGGCGTCAGTGGGCTGTTGCAACGGAAGCAGCGGAAGCAGCGGAAGCAGTATGAGCGCCAGGAGCATAAAGAGTTCCTTTCAATGTGGAAGTTAGTCCAGGAATCTGCTCGTGATTCCACCATAGGCGTCGATCCTGCGATCTCGCAAGAAGGGCCAATGCTGCCGTGTGACTTCCACCTCGTTCATGTCGAGGTCTGCGTAGAGGATCTCTTCATCACTATGCGAAGCCTTTGCGAGGATGCGGCCAAATGGATCTGCGATGAAGCTGCCGCCCCAGAACTCGATTCCACTTGCGGCAGTATGGTCGCCTGGCCCTCGCATCATTTTTCCGTTATGTTCAACGTCTCCATGTTCGTGGCCTACTCGATTGACGGCGCAGACGAACACTCCGTTGGCGATTGCATGAGACCGCTGGATGGTTTGCCACGCATCATATTGCCGTTCACCGAACTCCGCCTTCTCGCTTGGGTGCCAGCCTATGGCGGTCGGGAAGAAGAGTGTTTCAGCTCCCTTTAGAGCGGTGACGCGGGCTCCTTCGGGATACCACTGGTCCCAGCAGACAAGCGTCCCAATGGGGCCCGCGGAGGTGCGCTGGGCCATGAACCCGAGATCTCCCGGAGTAAAGTAAAATTTTTCGTAGTAGAGAGGGTCATCCGGGATGTGCATCTTGCGGTAGATCGCAGCGATATGGCTGGGCTCATTCGAGGCGTGGTCCAGGATTGCGGCAGTGTTGTGATAGAGCCCCGGCGCGCGCCGCTCGAAGAGACTTGCTACCAGCACAATCCCAAATTCACTAACGACCTCGCTGAGAGCCTTGGTTGACGGCCCCGGGATGGTCTCCGCCGTCGCAAACAACGCGTGGTCCTCGCGTTGGCAAAAGTACTGTGCTCGGAAAAGCTCTGGCAGACAGATTACGCGTGCACCGGCGCGAGCCGCTTCTCGCGTTCGAGAGACGGCTTTAGCCAAATTTGCCTCGGTGGAGGCTTCACAAGACATCTGGATGAGTGCTACGCGCATAGTGGTATTCATAAAGTCTCGAGCTGAGAAGCCGCCGGTCTACCCAAGCAAAAGGCGCTGGAATGAGCCAGCGCCGCATACGTGAGCATCTCTATTGTATCTTTCTTCTACTTACTGTCGAAAAGCAAAATTGCGGCTGCGATGGTCGTTGTCCAGTTGCCGTTCTTCGCGCCTACGGCAGACTGGGTGACGTTCGCAGTCCGAACGATCTTGTTGGAGATTCGATAGATTTCCTTCTTTTCGTCCCAGCTCTTATCGGGATTGAACTCCACATCAAGGGTTGTCGCCAACATCTCCGCAGCGAGTTCCTCGGCGTAGTCGCCCGCCTGCTCCTCGGTTTCTCCAAAGCTGTGATGTTCGGAAAGGTAGCCGTATGTGTTCTTGTCTGAGGGAATGGCCACGCCGATCGAACTCACCACCAACCGGTGAGGTTCGCGCGTTGAGTTCTCCGCCATTACAGCGAATACGACCTCACCGGGGCTTAAATATTTAAGCCCTTCCTTGCGCGTAATCATCTTGCAGTTTGGGGGAAAGATGGAGGACACGCGTACCAGATTTTGCGCCGCGATGCCGGCGTCGCGCAACGCCAGTTCGAAGGAGGTCAAGCGCTCCCTGTGTTTGCCTACACCCTTTGTAAAAAAGAGCCGTGTGGGAACCATGTCTTTTCCCAATTCAGAAGATCCTCTCTCAGGCGAATTATCACACGTCATTCGTACGTCATGTGAGCTATGTGCAGGGTTATTGGGGGCCGTCGGTCGAGTTGTGTCCGGGCTAAAGCGGGACAACCGAACAATCCCCCTAAGGTTTGCGGGATTTATGAGTTTTTAATGGCGGCTTCTGCTAATTTAAAGTTAGGTCATCGACCAATCAGACTGACCCGCGAATCGCCTTGAAATCGCCATTTTGTTTCGTAAGTACTACCAGACCAATCTAGGCAGCTGACTGCCAATGAAGGAGTACCATGTCGACCGAATTTCGTAACTTTCTTGAGTTGTCCTATGACGAGTTAGAAGAGCTCAACCTGAGGGCCAAGGAGCAGCGGAGAAACCGTGTGGCTGCGGATGTCATTCAGGAAGAGCGGCTGAAGTACCTGGTGGATACGCCGGGCATTAAGGCCGTGACTGTGCTCTTCTCTGATCTCGAAGGTCGCCTTCATATGCTCGACTACGACAAGAAGTTTCTTGTGAAGAGTTACGACAACCTTACGTTCGACGGCTCCTCGATCCGTGGCTTCACCGCTCAACGTGAGAGCGATCTCCGCCTGGCGCTCGACTGGTCGGCGTTTTACTGGGCACCGGCCGATGTGTTCGGCTCCGGGAAGGTGCTGGTGTTTGGGGAAGTGATCGATAAGAATGGCACCCACTACTCCGGTGACATTCGCGGCGTCTTGAAGGATTTTGCTAATCAGCAATTTGCCAAGAACGGGTATGCGCTGAACGCTGCGAATGAGATCGAAGGCTTTCTGTTTGATGGAGTCGATGCAGAGCGTACCTACCACCAGTCCGGGAAGTTCGAGTATGTGAATCAGGGAGGCTATTACCATTCCCTGCCGGGCGATCCCCTGCGCGAGTTCATCGACACTTCGGCCGAAGTGCAGCGGGCGATGGGTTTCGAGAACGAAAAGGATCATCCGGAAGTTGCGCCGTCGCAGTTCGAGATTAATTACTCTTATGGCGATGTCGTTGCAGCGGCCGATCAGATTCAGTTGTACAAGCTGATTTGCCGCCAGGTTGCGACGCAGATGGGCATGACGGCGAGCTTCCTCCCCAAACCTGTTACCGGGGTTAATGGGTCTGGAATGCATACCAATGTGTCGATCTCGAAGGCCGGGAAGAACCTCTTCTGGGATCCAAAGGGTGAGGAAAAGACTTCAAAGCTTGGCTGGAGCTTTGTTGACAAGATCCTCACGCATGGCAACGATATCTGCCTCCTGCTGAATGCGAGCGTGAATGCGTATCGTCGTCTCGATCCACATTTCGAGGCTCCAAATCAGATCAAGGCCTCGGCAGTGGATCGCGGCTCGATGATTCGTATCCCGATCGGAAACTCGAAGTCGGCGCGCGTGGAGGTTCGGTCCGTTGGCCCGGATGCGAACCCATACGTGGTGCTTTACTCGGTATTTAAAACTGGTCTCCATGGCCAGACATCGAAGATCAAGAATCTGCGCCAGGCCGAGCGTTATCTGCCTGACAACATCTATACAGCGCTCGCCAACTTCCGCGACGCCAACTGGATTGATGAGCTTTTGGGGTCGGATGTGAAGGAGCGCTACGCGGAGCTGAAGCAAGCATCCGCAGATCGCTGCCCGCGGCTGCTCGGGACCGTCGTCAAAGCGAGCGAGGTGCAGTTCCATCACGACGTCTACAACCAACTGCTGTGGGGCCAGTTTTAGCAAGGTCGTAGACGAGGGCGCTCCGAGATTCTCGGAGCGCCCTCGTTGCGTCTGCCCGCAGAGCTGGCGAGATCGGTGCTGTATGGCATTTAGGGTGTGTAGGTGGAATCGGCTGGCTATTGACGATCGGATAGCCATCGACTACGAGTTGTTGCCCAAACGCATCTAATCTGAAGTGATGATGTTGATCGACATTCAGTACCCGCACGAACTTTTGCGTTGGCTTTCGGCCGACTCTAAACATGTTCTGTACTACCGTCTGTTCAAGATTGGCTCGCTCGTGATCACGCCTGTCTTTCTAATCAAGGGCGTTGGCTTCCTTGTTGTGCTGATTGGGGTCTCAAGGCTTTTGCAGCGTCTGGTGG
>JBAVDD010000259.1:0-14057 GCA_049587035.1 Acidobacteriaceae bacterium
ATCGATGGTGCTCCGAATCGCCCCCACCAGCACCGCCACCAGCATACCCGCCGGCAACCCCTTGCCATTCACATCTCCGGCAACGATCAGCAAGCTGCCGTCACTCGCATGCGGAATAATCTGGAAGAAATCGCCCGCCACTTCATGGGCCGGCAGGTAAACGCTCTCAACCGCAAAGCCCGGCGTGCTCGGCATGGTGGACGGAACCAGTAGCGACTGAACACTGCGCGCAGCCTCCATCTCGTTCGAAAGCCTCGTCTCCTCCGCGCGCGCCTGCGAGAACCGGCGCACCAGGAAAACCAGCAGCGCAAGCACAAAGACGTAATTGATCACGTCTTCCAGAGATAGAGGAAACGGGTGATGTGTGAGCGAAAAGTCCTCGTAGAGCAATCGCGGATTTCCGCTGAGTTGCCAGGCAATTCGAGAGATATTGCCAACAACGTCGGCGCCATAGAACAGCAACGCCGGAGCCAGAAGCAAACGCGCGAACGTGTCTTTTCGAAACGTGTTCCGCAACAGCGAAGCAATGATCCAGCACTCAGCCGGGAGCAAGCACAACACCGAAATTGCAAACGACACACCGACGCTCGTCACCTGAAAGTAGATCAACCCCGCCGTGAGCGGGCACAGCGCGGTGGCAATCCCAGCCAGCCGCCATACAGTCGACCTGCGGCGGCGCAGCACAGTCGAAAAGAAGATCAGAGCGGCAATAACTGACAACGCCTCTCCACTCATGTCGAGCAGCCGCCACACGGCGAACGGTATCGAACCAAGGTTCAGCATGAGATGAACCACTGCCATTTCGGTCTGGGTCAGCAGCAGAATGGCGAACCACAGGTATTCGCGATCAGCTGGATGAAACATGTAGAGCGTGAGGATCGTGAGTCCCACAATCAGCGCCAGCAGTCCAAACGCGAATTCGTTGATGAACTGCAATGCGTGCGAGTCCCGGATGCGAGCGATCGTTTGAGCGAGCAGGGCGGGGCTTCCCCCCTCGTTACCGGGACGTAGCAAGCCTGCTCCGTCCCATACTCCAATTGGCTTGTACGCCCATACACGCAATGCGATCTGGATCGTCCTCGGGCCCGCATCGCTCGGCGGCAGCATGAAGTATGTAGGATGCAGTCCGAACTCTGCGTTGCGCGTCGGACGAAACGTTCCAGCACTTCCCACCAGCTTTCCATCTGCGTAGAGCTGAAATCCTGAGTTGACGTCGGACACCAGCAGTGCAAGCGGCCGCGAACCATCGGCCCTCTCGATCCGGAAGCGATACCACCCATATCCGAACGTGTTCGGATAGCCTTGCCGAGTCCACGGCTTGTCCGATCGCAGCAATGGCCACTGCGAGTCATCAAAGTTCGCATCGGCCCAGCGCAAATCATCGCCCGGATGAAAACGCCACAACCCGTCAAGCGATGCAGCCTGTGGATGGTCGCGTTCAATGCTGAACGTAGCGGGCTTTTTCCCCGCATCAGCGGATGTCTGCGCACGCCCCGACGGAATCACCAGAAATAGAGCAATCGAAATCCGCGCGGCACAAACAATCGCAGGCCGGGAGGCCTTCAGGCTCTGGGCGAACATGCATGAAAGACTCGCACAGCGGTTTGAGACTGGCAAGAACTTTGTGCACCGCCGCAACCCCGCAGGTTCAGGGCACACAATCAGATGCCTAATCTCAAACCGTCGCGCACCCAGCCCCATCGCGTATAACGGAACTCTAATGTCCACCCAGGCCATAGAGTTCGCGCAGCTAACCTTCACGGTCCCGCCCACCGACGGCCAACCCGCTCGCGACCTCCTCCGCGACATCAACCTCCGCATCGCCCCCGGAACCACCACCGCGCTGCTAGGCCGCAGCGGCTCCGGCAAAACCACCCTCCTCCGCACCGTCAACGCCCTCGTCCACCCCACAACCGGCCACGTCCTCGTAGGCAACCAAGACGTCTCCACGACCGACCCCATCACTCTCCGCCGCAGCATCGGCTACGTCATCCAGGAGACCGGCCTCTTCCCCCGCATGACCATCGCCCGCAACATAGGCATGGCTCTGGAACTAGCAGGGAAGCCCAGGCAAGAAATCGCCGCCCGAGCATCCGAGATGCTAGCCCTGGTAGGCCTCTCCGCCGACGTCCTGCCACGCTACCCTTGGCAACTAAGCGGAGGCCAGCGCCAGCGCGTAGGCCTGGCCCGAGCCCTCGCCAACGACCCCTCCATCCTCCTCATGGACGAACCCTTCGGAGCCCTCGACCCCCTAACCCGCGCCGAGATGCAAACCATGCTCCGCACCCTCCTACACCGAGTCCAAAAGACCACCCTGATCGTCACCCATGACTTGGAAGAAGCGCTCTATCTGTCTGACCGCGTGATACTTCTGGATTCTGGAAAAGTAGTAGCAGACCTCCCCGCCCCCGAGGTCCGCACCTCCACCAACCCCTCCATCCAGGCCTACGTAGCCGCCACCCACCGCGACCCACCAGAGGCAAAGAATGCGTAACCAATCCCGCGCCACCGTCTTTGCCTCTGAGATAGGTCCGGGCTTCAGCCCGGACATTCAGACCCTGGCAAAGACCGGGGCTTTAGCCCCTGGGACCCGCTCTACGCCGGAGGCCACGCCATGATCCCCTTCCTCCACGAGTACGGCGCCCAAATCCTCCGCCTAACCTTCGAGCACATCTGGCTAACCGCCAGCGCCATGCTCTTCGCGACAGCAATCGCCCTCCCGCTAGGCATCTTCCTAACCCGCCGCGAGCGCTACGCTCCCCCCATCATCGGCATCGCCAACATCATCCAGACCATCCCCTCGCTCGCCCTCTTCGGCCTCTTGCTCCCCGTCCCATTCCTCGGCGACCGCGCCGCCCGCCTGGCCATCGTAGCCCTGACCGGCTACGCGCTCCTCCCCATCCTGCGCAACACCTACGCCGGCATCCGCTCGATAGATCCCGCCCTCATCGACGTAGCCAATGCCCTCGGCATGACCAGCACACAGCGCCTAACCAAGCTGGAACTCCCCATGGCCGCCTCTGTAATCCTCGCCGGCCTCCGCACCGCCACGGTAACCTGCGTAGGCGTAGCAACAATCGCCGCAGCCATAGGAGCCGGCGGCTTGGGTGAACTCATCTTCCGCGGAGTAGCCTCCGTAGACAACTCCCTAGTCCTAGCCGGAGCCATCCCCGCCGCCCTCCTCGCCCTCACGGCCGACAGCGCATTAGGCATCCTAGAAAAACGCGTAGCCGTGAGAAGGACATGACGGGCAACTATAACAACGAAAGTAGTGCTTATGAATGCATCTGAAATTCGATTTCCTATTGTCTCGAAGATCATCATAGTAATCGGCGTAGTTATTTTTCTATTTCCAGGACTTGCCTTCCTGATCGGCAGCATGATCACGTCGAAGATACCCGAGCGCGTAAGTTTCATGACCGAATTGCTAGTGAGTGCGGTCGGAATAGGCATTTGTTTCATCGGTGCAATCCCAGCGCTGATTGCAGCAAATCGATCGAATAAATAATGAAGGCCACTCGCTATCTCGCCATACTCTGTTCTCTTCTGCTCTTAACCGCCTGCGCCCCACCCCGCTCCTCCCACATCGTCATCGGAGCCAAAGACTTCACCGAGCAGGTAATCCTGGGCGAGCTCCTCGCGCAAGAGATCGAAGCCTCCGGAGGCGGCCCCGTAGAGCGCCGCTTCTGGCTAGCCGGCTCCTACCTCTGCCAGCAAGCCCTCATCTCCAACCGCATCGACGCCTACGTCGAATACACCGGCACCGCCTTAACCGCCATCCTTAAGCAACCCCTAGACCGAAACCCCGCGCAGGTAGACGCCACCATCACCCGCCTCTACCACCAGCGCTACCACATCTACGTAGGCCCCGGCCTGGGCTTTCAAGACACCTTCGCCATGGTCATCCCCGGCGCCGTAGCCCGCGCCCACCACCTCCGCACCCTCTCCGACATCATCCCCTACGCCCCCCACTGGCGCTTGGGCGTAGGCTACGAGTTCGCCGAGCGTCCCGACGGCCTCCGCGGCCTCAGCGCCGCCTACCACCTCCACTTCCAGGGCGACCCCCGCACGATGGAGCTAGGCCTCCTCTACCGCGCCCTCTCCAACCACCAGGTAGACATAGTAGCCGGCAACTCCACCGACGGCGCCATCAACGAATTCGACTTCACCGCCCTCGGAGATGACCTCCACTACTTTCCCCCCTACGAAGCCGTCCCGCTAGTCCGCGAAGACAGCCTGAAACGCTGGCCCCAAATCCAGGTAGCTCTAAACCGCCTAGCCAATAAAGTAACCGCCGACGACATGCGAGCCATGAACCTGGCCGTAGACGCCCAACACAAAGACGTAGCCCAGGTAGTCCGCAACTTCCGCGCTCAGCACAACCTCTAACCCTCCCATTTTTTGTTTGTCATCCCGCAGGGATCTGCAGTTGCACTTGCTGTTGCTGTTGCCCTTGCAGTTGCCGTTGTCGTTGTCGTTGTTCTTGCCGTTGCCTGTTCCACGCCGTCATCCTGAGCGCAGCGAAGGACCCCCGCATTTTGCTTGAGAAGCCGCCAGGCTCATCATGGAAAGAGAACAAGAGAGAGGCCCCACCCATGCCACAACCCGAACCCTGGCTCCGCGGCACCCTGACCGACATCGACCCCATCCGTCGCCAAGTCCTCCACGCCCTCGAGCTAACCGCCGAAGACGCCGCCCTCTGGCTAGACCCCCTAACCGACGCCCAACTCCAAGCCCGTCCCCACGGCCTACCCCCCATAGCCTTCCACCTCCGCCACATCGCCCGCTCGCTCGATCGCCTCTTAACCTACGCCGAAGGCAACCAGCTAACCGACGACCAACTAGCCGCCCTCAAATCCGAGCTAGACCCCACCGACGAAACCGCAACCGCCACCGAAGCCCGCGCCGAATTCCGCACCGCCCTAACCACCGCCGCCGCCCGCATCCGAGCCATCCACCCCAACCAATTCGCCAACCCCATAGGCGTAGGCCGCAAGCAACTCCCCACAACCGTAGGCAGCCTGCTAGTCCACTGCGCCGACCACACCCAGCGCCACACCGGCCAGTTCGTCACCACCGCCAAAGTCGTTGCAGCGTCGCCGTCATAGTCGCTCTTGTCTTTTTGTTTGTCATCCCGCAGGGATCCGCAGTTGCCTTTGCAGTTGACCTTGCTTTTCTGGCTGTCATCCCGCAGGGATCTGCTTCTGCTCTTACCCCACCCACCTACCCGACCAGGTGCCCCATCTTCTCCCGCTTGGTCTCCAAATACTTCTCAAACGTAGGCTCCGACGGAATCGTAGCCGGCACGCGCTCCACCACGCGAATCCCCGCATCCTCCATGGCCTGCACCTTCTCCGGATTATTCGTAATCAACCGCACCGCCGGAATATTCAGCGCCTTAAGAATCTCCGCCGGCAGCTCAAACTCCCGATAGTCCGCGCGAAACCCCAGCTCCAGGTTGGCCTCGATCGTATCGCGCCCTTTGTCCTGCAGCTCATAAGCGCGCAGCTTGGCCATCAACCCAATCCCGCGCCCCTCCTGCTCTTCATACAGCAGAATCCCCGCTCCCTCTTTAGCAATCATCCCCAGCGCCAGGTGCAGCTGGTCATGGCAATCGCAGCGCAGCGAGTGAAACACATCCCCCGTCAAACACTGCGAGTGAATCCGAACCAGCGGAGGCGCCGCCGAAAGGTCCCCCATCGTCAACGCGACAGCATTGTCCACCCGCTTCAACGAAGCGCTCCCCGGCTCCGCCACACCCTCAAACCCAAGAATGCGAAACTGCCCCCACCGAGTGGGGAAGTCAGCACCAGCGACCTTCTGAACATGGCTGTAAGGCATACCCCATTATAGATTCCCAACCCCACGCAACGATTCACCGCCAGCATCGTCTCGAGCCGAAATTGCGATTGATTCACCCGCTTTTCCCGCCGGCATGGTTTATGCGTTATCGAAATACTTCACGAACATAACCTCATTCTGCGCTTCGTTATAGAGAAGCTCGTCGGCGCCAGCCTTTGTCATCAGGATTCCAAATCCACCCGGGCGAATTCCGCGTTCTTCGCGAACGGACATATGGGCTGTTGGGTCCGATTCCGGTTGGCCGACCGCTGCATGAGAGAGTTTCTCGAATGAAAACCCGGGCCCCGGGTCGGCAATTCGGAACATGAGCATTCGCGGAGAACGGACATAAGCGACCCGAACTTTTCGATTGGGATCGAGCTGACCACCCCATTCGACCGCGTTGTACAGCAACTCCCCAAAGCACGAAGCGATCGATTCGCGCTCTTCGTCTGGAAGATCCGCCTCCAGTTTCATCATGAAGGTCCCAATCCGCTTGGCAGCCTCGTGTGTGCAAGGGCTTAGGAGTTCGACCCAGTGCGGACGGGCCGACAAGACTTCTATGGGCGGCTCCTGATTGGCGGACAGCGCCCGTTCCGCCGCTTCGACGGCTTTGCGCGGCGGAAACGGTTTGCTCAAGTAATCGTAGGCTTGTTCCCTCACCGCACGCAGCAGAGTCTCGGATGTATCGTCGGAGGTCGTTACGATGACTTTAGGTCGACTTGTCCCCGTGCGAATGCGCGCCAACACTTCAAGTCCTGAAAGGTGAGGCATCCAAATGTCCAGAAATACCAGGTCGAACTGCTTTTCCTGAATAGCATTCAGTGCAGCAAGCCCATCTGCCGCTTCTGATACCTCGAAGCCCGCGTTTTCGAGCAGTCTGGAGATGCCATGGCGGATCGCTGCGTCGTCATCCGCAACCAGAATTCGATGTCGAGTGGGGATTTCGTTGGACATAATACAGACCTCCTCTATCATCGGGATCGGTATCGTTGAATACTAAGTCGGTGTGGTGCTAGCGTCAATACCAACTTAGGCGTAAACCGCCGGCCCTCGGAGAGCGAACATGTCCGAACCCTCGCCATTGCAACCCACTGCCCATGACACTGAAGTCACGGAGTTGCTCGATCTTTCCCTTGACCTGATCTGCGTTGCCGGTCTCGACGGATATTTCAAGCGGGTGAACCAGGCGTGGACAGATGTTCTCGGCTACACAAAAGAGGAAGTGCTCACCCAGCCCTGGATCAACCTCGTCCATCCGGACGATCGGGAGGCAACGACTGCGGAGGCCTCCAAGGTTTTTCAAGGATATAAAACAATGCGCTTCGGGAACCGCTGTCAATCCAAGGATGGTTCCTACCGATCGATTCTCTGGACAGCGGCCGCGCCAGCAGACGGACAGTTCTTTTATGCGACTGGCCGCGACGTAACAGAGACAAAGCGAGATGAGGACCTCCTGCTCGCTCAGTACTTCGTCACCAAAGTATTGGCGGAAGCGCCTTCACTGCATGAAGCGGCGCCCCAAATCCTGAAAAGCATCTGCGAAACATTGGGATGGGCTGTAGGCACTGTGTGGAAGCTGGACAAGAAAGAAGGCGTCTTACGTTGCGTTGAAACCTGGCACATCCCAACCGCGAACGTAAGCGAGTTTTCGGCGCTCACTCACATCCACACCTTCGATCGCGGCATTGGCCTGCCCGGCCGTGTCTGGCGGGATGCCGATGCGCTCTGGATTGAGAACCTAACCACAGAGACTAATTTCCCTCGTGCCCCGATCGCTTCGAAAGAAGGCCTCCGCAGTGCGTTTGGTTTTCCCATTCTGCTCAACGATGAAGTGCTCGGTGTACTCGAATTCTTTAGTCCCCAAATCCGGCAGCCCGATACAAAGTTGCTCAAGCTCTTGTCGGCAGTCGGCAGTCACATCGGCCAGTTTATCGAGCGCACGGAGGCCGAAGCGGCGTTGCGACGCTATGCGGGAGAGCTGGAATCCGCGAAGCGGGTTGCTGAAGAAGCGACAAAAGCCAAGAGTGAATTCCTGGCCAACATGAGTCACGAGATTCGCACGCCGATGAATGCGATTGTGGGAATGACCGAGCTTACGCTGGACACTTCACTCACCGGCGAACAGCGCGATTACATGAGCATGATCAGGGACTCCGCGGATGCCTTACTTGCACTGATCAATGACCTCCTCGATTTCTCGAAGATCGAGGCACGGAAGTTCGATCTGGACAAGAGAGACTTCAATCTCCGTGACACTCTCGAAGACACCGTGCGCTTGCTTGCCCCGCGCGCCAACCAGAAAGAGCTGGAGCTGGGATGCCACATTCAAGTCGATCTGCCTGATCGCGTCTACGGCGACCCGATTCGTCTCCGCCAGATCGTTATCAACCTTGTTGGCAATGCCATCAAGTTCACCGACAAAGGCGAGGTGATGCTGCACGTTGAGCGAAAAGGCCAAAGTGATTCGACCCTCGAGCTGCATTTCTTTGTGTCAGACACTGGCATCGGTATTCCTAAGGAGAAGCAGCAAACGATCTTCGAGGCATTCGAACAGGCCGATACCTCTACGACCCGCAAGTATGGCGGAACCGGATTGGGACTCTCCATCTCCGCCGCGCTGGTGAAGCTGATGGGAGGAACGATGTGGGTGGAAAGCAAGGTGAGAGAAGGGAGCAAGTTCCACTTCACCGTGCTGTTGGAGATGAACAAATCAGAATCGGAAGCTCTCGCGAGAGAGGATGACAAGCTCGTCGATTTACCGATCCTCGTCGTTGATGACAACGCTTCGAATCGTCGAATCCTAAGTGAAATCCTGACCAACTGGCACATGAAACCGACACTGGCCAGCAGCGGCCCTGAAGCGCTGAGTGCGCTTAGGGAGGCGGATTCGAAGAGTAGCTTCGCCCTGGTGCTACTCGACGTCCACATGCCTGATATGGACGGCTTTGCCGTGGCGGAGCAAATAAGAAACAGCTACAAGCAGCACGGGCCTAAAGTCATTCTGCTGACCTCTGCATCGAGATCCAGCGATCTTGCGCGTTGTCGTGACTTGGGAATATCCGACTATCTCAGCAAACCGATCAAGCAGTCTGAACTCTTTGATGCCATCGTGACGACAATGGCCGAACATGGTCAGAAACATGTGCGACGCGAGAATGCCTCGGCTTTGATCCAGGCTCCGGAGCGCTCCTTGCGAGTTCTGCTCGCGGAGGATAACCCGGTGAACCAGACGCTGGCGATGAGAATCCTGCAGAAGCTCGGCCACAACGTACATGTCGTCAACAACGGTAGGGAAGCGCTCGAACGGTCTCAAGCGGAAGAATTTGACGTCATCCTCATGGATGTACAGATGCCCGAGATGGATGGACTGGAGGCCACAACGGCCATCCGTGACGCAGAGGGTAGCACCGGAAAGCATGTGCCGATCGTTGCGATGACCGCACACGCAATGAAAGGCGACAAGGAAAAATGTCTAAGCGCCGGCATGGACGGGTATCTTTCAAAACCGATTCGAGTCGACGGGTTGAAGCAGGCATTGGCTGAAACAACGAAGGCACAAAGTATGCATCAGCCTTCAGAGCAGAACGCGTTTCAGGCAATTGGTCAACTCGATTTGCTTCTCGACTCTGTCATGGGAGATCGAGCCCTCCTCACAGAAATGGCCGAGTTATGGCTTGCGGACAGCCTAAAGCAGGAGAGCCAAATCCGAAAGGGTCTGGATTCCGGTGATCCGATTATGATTCAGAGGGCCGCTCACGCACTCAAGGGCTCGGTTGGAACATTTCAAGCCTCTGCCGCGCAGGACGCCGCGAGCCAATTGGAAATATCCGCGAAAGATGCTGACCTGGTCGGAGCGCGAACGGCTTTCGAACACCTTTCGAAGCAAATCGATCTGGTACGGCAGGATCTTCGTCAGCTGGCACGAGCAACAGCAGTCGACCACCAAGCCCTTGGTTGATGCCTATGATCCGATACTGTCGTCACCAGGCAGGCAACACAGTTAGCGTGAATAGTCTTACGCCATCGCATACTATCTCCTCACTTGTGCCAGATCGCCGCCGTTCGTTTCCAGAGCCGCTCTGCCCGAGAATTCGTCTTTATCTTGTAGTGAGCACAACATGCGTCGCGTGCTCCGTGGACTCGTGCTCCGTCACAGAAAATCCCAACGCGGGCAGGTCAATGCCGCTTAGAAGCGCCTCCCCTTGACCGAGGGCAACAGGAGAAAATGCAAAGTGCAGGGAGTCGATCAACCCAGCCTGCAGATACTGCCGCACGGTGGAGACACCGCCTCCAATCTTGACGTCCTTATCGCCCGCTGCTTGTTTCGCGAGCTTCAGCGCCTCTTCGATTCCGCCGCTGACAAAGTAGAAGGTCGTTCCGCCTTCCATCACCAGAGGTTCACGCTCGTAGTTCGTCAAAACAAAGGTTGGCGCATGATATGGCGGATTGGGCCCCCACCATCCCTTCCATGAGTCGTCCTGCCATGGGCCGCGGACCGGACCAAACATGTTGCGGCCAAGGATGAAAGCCCCAAAGTTTTCCATCGCCCGCCGTGCGAACGCGTCGTCCACATCGATAGATCCGCCTTCCTTTCCAACCATGGCGCAGAAAGTTCTGGTGTGAAAGTACCACTGAAACAGCTCTGGACCGCGCTTGCCCAGCGGATCGTCCTGGCTCTGCTCTATCCCCGCTCCGAAGCCGTCCAACGAAAGACCAAATCCCGCGACACGAACCTTTGACATGTATGCCTCTCGCTTTCGAAGATGACGACAACTTTAGCAACACCAGCTACCCCGAATCAATTTGGCAAACGGCGGATCGATGCCAAGTGCCGAGGTCGTGACTCTGAAATCTGGAGCAACAGAACCGCTTCCTCGGTTAGCGCCAAATCGCCATTGCACACATTGGCGCCAGATTAGTACCGAAAAGACGGCTTCTCCTTACAAATCTCACGAAGTCTGTAAGCAGCAATCCCAACAATTCTTCGCATCATCTCCTCCAACCCCACCCAACTCTCGCCGTCCGCGAAGGACCCGAGTAAAGTTAAACCGTGCATGCAAGCGACTCCAAACTCATCTGGATCACCCTCCTCGTCGAGCTAGGCGTAGCCGCGGCGATAGCCAGTTCGCTGGCCCGCTCCAGCGGGTTCAAACGCCTTCTTCTGCTCAAGCACCGCAACACCCGCGAAACCCTCCACCTGCTTGCCTGGATCTGCATCCCCACCATGCTCGGCGTGCTTGTCCGCGTCCGTGTCCCCAACTTCCTTGCCGCCGACATCTCCTTCCAAACCACAGCCATCCTCGGTCTCCTCCTCGGCCCCTGGGCCGCCATGGTCGGCGGAGCCGCCCTCTCCCTGCCCGCGCTAGCCCACCAGGAGTTCTTCTCCCTCCCCGCAAACCTCTGCGTCGCCGCCATCTTCGGAGCCTACCGCCGCGTAGCCGGCGAAGAAAACATCTGGACCTTCTCCCCCCTCATCGACCTCAGCCTCTATCGCTGGATCCGCCGCACCGTCACCTGGCCCCACATCGACCGCCAGATGATTCTCCTCGCCCTCATCATGGCAACGCAGTTCGCCGCCAGCCTCCTCTCGCGCCTCTATCCGCATAGCTACTTCGCGCTCCGCTCCCCGTCCTGGCTCATGGAGATCGCAATCTGCGCCTGCGCTCCAGTAGTCGTCGGCATCCCGCTAAAAATCTGGAACGCCGTCCGCATTGAGCACAAGCTCGAAGAGCAATCCCGTCTCCTCCTCGAAGCCCGCCTGGAAGCCCTGCAGCGCCAGATCAATCCCCACTTCCTCTTCAACACTCTCAACTCCATCGCCTCGCTGGTCCGTTCCCAGCCCGACCTGGCCCGCGAGATGATCGTCAAGCTAAGCCACATCCTTCGCGTCCTCCTCCGCGACCGCGACGCCTTCGTCCCTCTCAGCGAAGAGCTGGACTTCACCGACGACTACCTCGACATCGAAGTAGTTCGCTTCGGCGACAAGCTCCACGTAGTCAAAGAAATCTCCCCCGACACCCTCGACATCATCGTCCCCTCGATGCTCCTCCAACCCCTCATCGAAAATTCAATTAAGCACGGCCTGGAACCCCGCATCTCCGGCGGCACCATCACCATCCGCAGCCGCATCGCCGATGGCCGCCTTCTCCTGGAGATCGAAGACGACGGCGTAGGCATCGAACCCGGCGGTCCCACCACCGCACCCGTCAGCGGCCTCGTCCGCGAAGGCTCCGGCATCGGCATGCGCAACGTCCGCGAGCGCATCCAGGTCCTCTACGGCGACGAAGCCAACGTAGACATCGTAAGCCGTCCTGGCCGCGGTACCCGCGTCAGCCTCCGCATGCCCCTGGCCACCCGCGAAGAAGGCGACGAGCTCCTAACCATGCTCGCCGAAACAATGCGGCAATCGCTCAACACCATCGAAAGCCAGCGCCAGCGCTTTGCTAAAATGAGACCGGTGGGACGAAGAAACGACGGATGAAACTACTAGAGTGTGTTTCAAAAACAAGTTTTGTAACAGGGCACGACTTCAGTCGCGCCGCACAACGTTTTGTATCAGGGCACGACTTCAGTCGTGCCGCACAGCGTTTTGTATCAGGGCACGACTTCAGTCGTGCCGCACAGCGGAGATAAAACGAGGGGCTTTAGCCCCTGTGGGACCTGAAACAAGCTCCAATAAAGCAATTGACCTAAATGACTGACTTCATCGGCACAATCTCCAGCGCAACCGGCAACGCCATCGCCGTAGACCGCCGCCCCTCCCTGCAGGACCGTCTGCAACACCGCATCGCGCGCCCAACCCAAAGCAACAAAAAAAGATCGAGGACCGAAATGACCGAAATTGTCTCCATCCACGCCCGTGAAATCCTGGACAGCCGCGGCAACCCCACCGTAGAAGCCGACGTGATCCTCTCTGACGGCATCCGCGGCCGCGCCGCCGTTCCCTCCGGAGCCTCCACCGGCGAGCACGAAGCCGTAGAGCTCCGCGACGGCGACAAGACCCACTACCTCGGCAAGGGAGTCCTCAAGGCAGTAGAAAACGTAGAGTCCGCCATCGCCCCCGAACTAACCGGTATGGACGCCAGCAACCAGAAGCTAATCGACGCCACCATGATCGCCATCGACGGCACGCCCAACAAGGGCAACCTCGGAGCCAACGCCATCCTCGCCGTCTCCATGGCCTGCGCCCGCGCCTCCGCCGAAGCCCTCGGTCTCCCGCTCTACCGTTATCTAGGCGGCGCAAACGCCTGCATCCTCCCTACGCCCATGATGAACATCATCAATGGTGGCGCGCACGCAGACAACAACGTCGACTTCCAGGAGTTCATGATCATGCCCGTCGGCGCGGAAACCTTCGCCGACGCCCTCCGCTGGGGCGCCGAAGTCTTCCACACCCTCAAGGGAGTCCTGAAGAAGAAGGGCTACAACACCGCAGTAGGCGACGAAGGCGGCTTCGCCCCGTCCCTCAAATCCGACGTAGAAGCCATCGACGTCATCCTCGAAGCCATCACGCAAGCCGGCTACAAACCAGGCAAAGACATCGCCATCGCGCTCGACCCAGCCTCCAGCGAGTTCTACAACAAGCAGCTAGGCAAGTACGTCTTCAAGAAGTCCGACAAGACCGAAAAAACCGCCGCCCAGATGGTGGACTTCTACGAGAACTGGATCCGGCAATACCCCATCATCTCGCTCGAAGACGGTCTCGACGAGAACGACTGGGAAGGCTGGAAGCTCCTAACCGAGCGCCTCGGCAACAAACTCCAGCTGGTAGGCGACGACATCTTCGTAACCAACACCGAGATCCTCCAGCGCGGCATCAAGGAAGGCGCAGCCAACTCCATCCTCATCAAGCTCAACCAGATCGGCACCGTCTCCGAAACCTTCGACGCCATCGAACTAGCCCGCCGCAATGGCTACACCTCGGTCATCTCGCACCGCAGCGGTGAAACCGAAGACACCTTCATCGCGGACTTCGCGGTAGCCACCGGCGCGGGCCAGATCAAAACCGGCTCAGCCTCCCGCACCGACCGCATCGCCAAGTACAACCAGCTCCTACGCATAGAAGAAGAGCTAGGCCAAACCGCCCAATACCTGGGCCGCGCCACCATCAACCGAGCCATCTAACGCCAACCGCAGCTCCCACTGCCAACCGCGGGCTCTGACACAATTTTTGTTTGTCATCCCGCAGGGATCTGCAATTGTTCTTGCTGTTG
>JBAVDD010000260.1:0-4503 GCA_049587035.1 Acidobacteriaceae bacterium
ATTGCCGTTCTTTTTCATCAAACGGGACCTAAGGACACAGAATGCATTCGTACCGTGCGCGGGTGGGCGTCGGACTTCTCTTGCTGACATCGATGGGTCGATCTCAGCAGCCAGTGAATCGTCCGCCGATCACCATGTCAGCGCTTGAAGCAGGCTTCCGCAACCCGCCACCAGAAGCGAAGCTGCGTTGCTACTGGTGGTGGCTCAACGGCAACACCGACCAGGTGACCATCACCCGCGACCTTGAGCAGATGAAGGCCAAAGGCATCGGCGGCGTCATCCTCGTCGACGCCGACGGTGCCTCCCAGGACGGCAACGCAACCGTGCCCACCGGACCCAAATTCGGCTCGCCCGCATGGACCGCACTCTACCTCCACGCTCTCCGCGAAGCCGACCGCCTAGGCCTCGAGGTCACCCTCAATATCCTCAGTGGCTGGAACATCGGTGGCCCCAGCGTCACACCACAGGACGCCTCCAAACTCATCACCTTCGACCGCCTCGACGTCCAGGGCGGCCATCCGCAGGATCTCCGCATCCCCCTCCCACCAACCACCAACAACTTCTACCGCGACATCGCGGTGCTCGCATATCCGCTGCATCACGGCTCCGCGCTCGCGCCCCAACTCCCAAACTCCAGCAAAGACCTCGACTCGCAGGACTGGCTACCGCAGGACCGCGTCTACCCACCCGCGCTCCTCAACCGCGTCGCCGCGGCCGACCTCGGCTTCAACATGGACGATGCCTCGTCGATGCTCAACGACGGCGGCCACACCACCTTCCAGCATGACTCTACGTACGCCGACGCCGCCATCTCCGACGTGCGCGTCCTCCCGCTCCAGGCCAACAACCTAGTCCATCTAGACCTGCCGTCAGGGCAGTGGGAGATCCTACGGGTCGGCTACACCGACTCCGGCGCAACCGTCTCCACCTCCAGCGACACCTGGAACGGCCTCGTCATCGACTACATGAGCCGCAAAGCCTTCAATGACTACTGGGACACCAACGTGCAGCCGCTGCTCCTAGCCGCCAAACCCTATCACAGCCTCAAGTACCTCGCCACCGACAGTTGGGAAGTAGGCGGCACCAACTGGACCGAAGGCTTCCGCGAAGAGTTCCGCAGCCGCCGCGGCTACGACCCCATCCCCTACCTACCCATCATCGTCGGCCGCATCCTCGGAGACCGCTCCACCTCCACGCGCTTCCTCACCGACCTCCGCCGCACCGTCGCCGACCTCGTGGTCCAGAACCACGACGACCTCTTCGCCGAACGCGCCGCGCAGTTTGGTCTCGGTGTGGAGGCCGAGACCGGCGGACCCCACGCCGCACCGCTCGACGGCCTCGAAACCTTCCGTCACTCCGCTATGCCGCAGACCGAGTTCTGGGCCCTCAACCGGCATCGCCGCTATGACGACCAGCGCTTCTTCGTCAAAGAAGCCGCCAGCGCCGCAGACATCTACGGCCAGCCCTACGCCGCCGACGAAGGCGAGACCTCCATCGGGCCGCAGTGGTCAGAGTCGCCCGCCAATGACCTCAAGCCCACCTTTGACATGGCCGTCACCGAAGGCATGAACCGCCTCGTCTGGCACGAGTTCACCTCCAGCCCCGCCAGCGCCGGCCTTCCCGGCCAGGAGTACTTCGCCGGCACCCACCTCAATCCCAACACCACCTGGTGGCCCGACTCCGCCGCCTTCTTCGCTTACCTCAACCGCACCCAGTTCCTCATGCAGCACGCCACTCCCGTCGACGACGTCCTCTACTACTACGGAGACAACGTCCCCAACTTCGCCCGCCTCAAAGCCGACGACCCCGCCCACGTTCTTCCCGGCTACGACTACGACGTCACCGACGAGGACGCTCTCCTTCACACCATCCGCATCGAAGGTGCGCAGCTTGTAGGTCCCAGCGGCGTTCACTGGCGGGTCCTAGCGCTGCCCAAAACCCGCCGCGTCTCACTTCCTGTGCTCCATCGTGTCGAGCAATTCCTGCAAGCCGGCGGAGCAGTAGTTTCCCTACCTCCTCTATCAACCACCGGCAACACCCTGCCGCAAGCGCAGCACGAACTGCAAAGCATCATCGTCCGCATCTGGTCAGGCTGCACCAGCGGCGAGCATCCATATGCCACGGGCAGAGTCTTCTGCACAATGGACACCCACGCCGCTCTCCGCCAGATGAAGATTGTGCCCGATGTCGCGATCGATGCGGGCGCGACACTCGGCGCAGACAGCCGCAACGACATCGACTACATCCATCGCCGCAACGCCGCCTCCGAAATCTACTTCCTACGCAGCGGCTACGATACGCCGCGCACCTTCACCGCAACCTTTCGCGCCACCGGCGCGCCCCAACTCTGGAACATGGTGACCGGCGAGCGCTACGCCCTCACTCCCAGCGCACAAAGCACTAACAGCACAACTCTACGTCTCTCGCTGCCGCCTTATGGAACCGCCGCAATCATCTTTGCCTCCGGTGGCGCACAGCACTTGCAGCCCGAACCTCGCACCGTACAAACTCTTCGCTTCACAACCCGCAGCGGATGGACCGTCAACTTCCAACCAAATCGCGGCGCCCCGCGGCACGTGTTCACTCCCTCAACCCTCACCGACTGGACCACCTGGGGTGAAGGCCTCGCGGGCTTCTCCGGCACCGCAACCTATCGCGCCACGTTCCTCGCCCCACCGCTCGCGGCCAGCGACCAGCTCTGTCTACAGTTCACCAGCATCCGCGAGGTAGCCGACGTCTCCCTCAACAACGCACCTCCCATCACCGTCTGGGCGCAACCCTACAGGGCATGCCTGACACGGCCGCCACATCCTGGCGTGAACTCCATCGAAATCCGGGTCACAAATCTCTGGTTCAACCGCCTGGCAGCGGATGCCCTCCTACCCGTAGCACAGCGCGTCGCAAAAACTAACATCCGTCTGCCACCCAACGAGCGCCCTCTGTCCTCGGGAATCATCGGCCCCATACAGTGGTTGGTCAGGCGATAGAGCGAAGCAGACGCCGTACGAGAAATGTAGATATTCACTCTGCGTCCGCGTAACGGAGACATAGGGTAGGAGGCTAAGCGTGGCATCCATCGATATCAACGCTGGATAGTTTCGATGGCTCCCCGAGTTGTTGGCTGACATTCTGTTATGGCCACGCCCGGTCATCGAGGAAGGGAATCGTCTCTCTGCAAAGAGATTATGGTAGCCAGACGTGCTCCTGAGGAGCGACAAAGCCCAATAGCATCCCATTGAACCAGGGTTCATGTGTCCACGTTGAACTATTGATTATGGGGCAGGTGTTGTCCGGGTTTCAGATAATCATGTGGTTCTTAATAAGTTGTGGCGGAGAGACAGGGATTCGAACCCTGGATACCTTGCGGTATACACGCTTTCCAAGCGTGCGCCTTCAGCCACTCGGCCATCTCTCCGCTTGATTATCAGACAACCATTCGACTTTATCACAGAGACGTTCTATAAGCGCTCGTGGCGTGCAATCGATTCTTCTAGTCTACCAAGATTAGAGATGAGACGAATGACCAAAGGGACTGGCTGGTTCCAGATGCTAAGTGCCTGCGTCAGACGGAGAGCGAATCAAAGCGAGCGAGTGGATGCCTAGTGAGCACCCTTCGTCAAACTGTATAGCAGGACCAGCAAGACGGTGGAACTGATCAGAACGTACAGGCGGTCTCTTTGTCTTGCAAAGCCTATGAGGCAGAACACGACCCGTGCAACCGGAGTCGCAATCAGCAGGACCATACCGAATTGGATGATGTGTCGAGGCTTGAGATGAAAGGCCCCACTCACAATTCCAGGAAGAGTTTGAAGCGATCGACCTGCCGCGTGGAAATGAGAATAATCAGGTACGGGCAGAGTTGGATGTCGCAAATACACCAATCCACCGACTGCAGCAACAATTGCGGCAGTCGTCACGCCATAGCGCAACATTGCGGCAACAGACAAGTCGATTTCGTGATCTGTAGGTATTCGCATCAGATTCTTCCAGTCATACCGCTGTAAATCATCTCGCATCCAAGCACAATCAGTACGAGCGCAAATAGTTTCTTCAATGTTCCTACGCGCGCTCTCACCAAGATACGTGTCCCTAGAAGCGAGCCAGCTAGGACGCCCAGCATCACAGGGAATGCAATCCCTGGATCGATGTAGCCACGTGCCATGTAGATACCAGCACTGGCCGCGGCTGTTACTCCAATCATGAAGTTACTTGTTGTCGTCGAGACCTTGAACGGCAGCTTCATGGCTTGATCCATGGCGAGGACCTTGACAGCACCAGAACCAATTCCCAACAGACCGGAGAGCGTACCTGCTCCAAACATAATGCCAAAGCCCAGCGGAACGTTCTGAGCTGTATACGGGTGACTTCCTTCAGGCGCTGGATACGTGCCCGTAAGCTCCAACTTGGTTCCTAAAGATTCTTTTTCTTCCGCAAACGCGGGTTCAGGCCACTTTCGAAAGGATGAGAGAGCGGAGAATAAGAGGACTACTCCGAAGATAATCG
>JBAVDD010000261.1:0-51874 GCA_049587035.1 Acidobacteriaceae bacterium
GCCCAGGCGACCTCAGCGAGACGGTAGGGGAGGCGCGGATGGAGCGGCGTCGCGAGTGCGGGTGAACTGGCGGCGAGGGCGTCGATGGTGGGCAGGTCGCTGCCGTAGGGGGCGAGCGCGTGGCTGGTGGTGTCGGGTTCTTCGATCCAGCCGTGGAGGTGAAGGTCCGCGGTGCGGCAGGGGCTCTCCGGCAGTGAGGCGCGTTTGGATACGATGTCGATTGCGTCCTCGGCCATGCGGCGGTATGTGGTCCACTTGCCGCCGGTGATGGAGACGAGGCCAGAGGGGGAGACGAGCACGGTGTGTTCGCGGGAGAGCGCGGCGGTGCTGCTGGCGCCTTGCTTGCGGACGAGCGGACGCTGGCCGGACCAGACGCTCAGGACATCATCGTCCTTGAGCTTGCGGCCGAAGTAGAGCTCAATGTGCTCGCGGAGGAAGTCGCGCTCGATCTGCATGGAGCGGGGTTCGAGCGCGGGCGCGGGGACACCGTCATCGGTGGTGCCAACGACGACGTGGTTGTGCCAAGGGATCGCGAAAAGGACGCGACCGTCTTTGGTTTTGGGGATCATGAGGGCGTTGGTGCCGGGGAGGAAATCTTTCGGGAGGACGAAGTGCGAACCCTGGCTGACACTGAGGATCGGCGCAGCACCTGGATCGTCGAGGTGGCGAACTTCATCAGTGAAGATGCCGGTCGCGTTGAGGATAGCCTTAGCGTGGACCTCGAACTCATTGCCCGTCTCCTCGTCGCGGAGGACCGCGCCGGTGAGCTTTCCGTTCGTGTTAAGGAGGCGGACCATGCAGGTGTAGTTGAGTGCGGTGCCGCCGAGGGTTTCGAGGGTTTGCGCGAGGGCAAGAGCGTAGCGGGCGTCGTCGAACTGACCATCGAAGTACTCGACGCCACCGGCGAGGTTGCGATCGACCACAGTGGGAAGCCTGGAGCGGACGGCGGACTTGCCCAACATGTGCGACCGTCCGAAGCTGGAGGAGCCGGAGAGAGCGTCATACATCTTGAGGCCAACGCCGTAGAAGGGGACCTCCCAGAACGCGTAGGCGGGGATGACGAAAGACTGGCGGCGGACCAGGTGCGGAGCGTTGCGTAACATGCGCCCGCGTTCCTTCAGGGCTTCGAGAACGAGCGAGATATTGCCCTGCTGAAGGTAGCGGACACCGCCGTGGACGAGTTTGGTGCTGCGGCTGGAGGTGGCCTTGGCGAAGTCGGCCTGCTCAACGAGCAGCGTGCGGTAGCCGCGGGAGGCAGCGTCGACCGCGGAGCCGAGGCCGGTCGCGCCACCGCCGATCACGAGAACGTCCCAGGGGGAAGTTTCGCTCATCGCGACGCGCAACGAGCGTTCACGGTTCATCGCGCGCCTTCCGTTGCCCAATGACGGGAGCGGTTGACGGCTTCCTTCCAGCGGGAGAGTTGTGCGCCGCGCTGGGTGGGAGCGAGCGCGGGCGTGAAGGATTCACCGCGCGTCCAGAGGGATTCGAGCTGCTCGGTACAGCTCCAGTAGCCCGAGCCGAGGCCAGCGAGGAAGGCTGCGCCGAGTACGGTGGACTCGGGCGTGCCAGAGCGGACGACGGGTGTACCGAGGAGGTCGGCCTGCATCTGCATGAGGAGCTGGTTGGCGGAAGCGCCGCCGTCGACGCGGAGCTCGTGAATGGCGATGCCAGAGTCGGCCTGCATGGCGGTGAGGATGTCTGTGACCTGCAGGGCGATGCCCTGGAGGGTGGCGTAAGCGATGTGAGCGCGAGTGGTGCCGCGCGTGAGGCCGACGATGAGACCGCGGGCTTCAGCGTCCCAGTACGGCGCACCGAGGCCGGAGAGCGCAGGGACGAAGTAGACGCCGCCGCTGTCCGGGACGGAGGCGGCGAGGGGTTCGATCTCAGCCGAAGAGCCGATGATGCCGAGGCCGTCGCGCAGCCACTGCACCGCCGCGCCGCCGATGAAGACAGAGCCTTCGAGCGCGTACTCGGTCTTGCTGCCAATTTGCCAGGCGATGGTGGTGAGGAGACGGTTGGTGGAGGCGACAGGCTTTTCGCCGGTCTGCATGAGCATGAAGCAGCCTGTGCCGTAGGTATTTTTAACCATGCCGGGACGGAAGCACATCTGGCCGAAGAGCGCGGCCTGCTGGTCGCCGGCGACGCCGCAGATGCGAACCCCGGGCAGTAAATCGCCAATGGTGGCGCAGGCGCCGCTGGAAGGTACAACCTTCGGCATGAGGCTGCGCGGGATATCGAAGATGCGGAGGAGCTCATCGTCCCAGTCGAGAGTGTGGATGTTGAAGAGCAGAGTGCGGGAGGCGTTGGTGACGTCAGTGCAGTGGGTGGGCCCGCCGTTCTGGCCGCGGGTGAGCTTCCAGATGAGCCAGGAGTCGACGGTGCCGAAGCAGAGCTGGCCGGCTTCGGCTTTAGCGCGTGCGCCTTCGACGTTGTCGAGTAGCCAGCGAATCTTACTGGCGGAGAAGTAGGCGTCGAAGATGAGGCCGGTCTTTTGCTGGAAGAGAGGCTCATGACCGGCTGCACGGAGCTGATCGCAGAGCGGCGCGCTGCGGCGGTCCTGCCAGACGAGTGCGTTGAAGATGGGCTGGCCGGTGGCGCGGTCCCACAGGATGGTGGTCTCGCGCTGGTTGGTGATGCCAACAGCGGCGATGTCGGCTGCGGTGAGCTGCAGTTGCGCCATGACGGCGCGGATGGCGGCAAGTTGCGAGGACCAGATGGCTTCAGGGTCTTGCTCGACCCACCCGGGCTGCGGGTAGATCTGCGGGAGCTCGCGCTGCTCCACGGCGAGGAGGTTTCCTCCGCCGTCAACGACAACGGCGCGAGAGCTGCTGGTGCCTTGATCGAGGGCGAGGATGACGCTCATAGATGGAAGTCTTTCTGATTGCGAACTTAGCGGCAAGTCGATTGTAGGTGAGGATGGAAGGGCGTGGCGGCGCCAAATGTAAGCCTTTACATGCAGGCGATTTTGGCGTTTAGTATGGAGTGCTGTCAAGCGGACGAATCCGCCGCAACCAGATTATTCGGGCGCAGGGCCTGTGTGGAGACGATGAATGCAACGACGTGAATTTATCAAGATGACGGGTGCGGCTGTGGCGGCCACATCGCTGTCGGGGGTTTCAGGTTTTGGCCAGACGATCGGCGGCGAGGGCCGCGCTGTGCTGCCGATGAACCGCAAGTGGCGGTACAAGGCTGAAAAGGTGGAGAGCGCGCATGAGGTCGCGTTCAACGATGCAGGGTTCGAGACGGTGGTGATTCCGCACAGCAATATCCGGATGCCGTGGCACAGCTTCGATGACAAGGATTATGAGTTTGTTTCGACGTACCGGCGGCGGTTTCGGACGCCTGCAGCGGCGAAGGGCAAGCGCGTGTTCGTAGATTTCGAGGGCGCGATGACGGCCTCGACCGTGTGGATCAATGGCGTACCGCTGGGCGAGTACAAGGGAGGCTTTACGCCGTTCTCGTTCGAGCTGACGGACCATCTGCATCACGATGCGGAGAATGTGCTGGTGGTGCAGTTGGACTCGACCGAGCGGCCGGATATACCGCCGTTCGGGTATGAGATCGACTACATGACGTTTGGTGGAATCTATCGCGAGGTAGCGCTGCGCGTAGTGTCGCCGACGTATATCGACAATATTCATGCGCGGCCGAAGGATGTGTTGTCGGGTAGCCCGACGTTGGATGTGGATGTATTTCTGGCAGGGCAGGTGGCCGATGATCTGGAGCTTGCGTTTGAACTGCGCGAGGGCGAGAGGGTCGTATCCAAAGGGACCACGCGCGCGAAAGTGACGGGAGCGGCTGATCCCAATGCGGCGATGGACCCGGACAACAGCGCGCCAGTGTATGCGAGCACGGAGACGACCAGCGATCCGGCAAAGGTGACGGTGACGCTGACAGATCTGGGCGAGATCAAGCTGTGGGAGTTGGAGCATCCGCATCTGTATACGGTGCATGTGACGCTGCTGAAGGGCGGCAAGAGGATCGATGAGGACTTGCGGAGGATCGGGTTCCGCGAGGCGACGTTCACTGACCACGGCTTTGAGCTGAACGGGAAGATCGTGAAGCTGCGCGGGCTGGACCGGCACCAGACGTTTCCGTTTGTGGGGCAGGCGATGCCGGCGCGCGCGCAGCGCAAGGATGCCGACATCCTGCGCACGGGGCTGCACTGCAACATTGTGAGAACGTCACACTATCCGCAGTCGCGACACTTCCTGGATCGCTGTGATGAGATTGGGCTGCTGGTGCTGGAAGAGATTCCCGGCTGGCAGCATATAGGGCCGGAACCTTGGAAGCAGATTGCGATTGACAACGTGGGGCGAATGGTGCGGCGCGACTGGAACCGTCCGTCCGTAGTGCTGTGGGGCGTGCGGATTAACGAGAGTCAGGACGACCACAGCTTCTATACGCGGACCAATGCGCTGTCGCACGCGCTGGATACGACGCGACAGACGGGTGGCATCCGCTACCTGTACGACACGGAGCTGCTGGAAGACGTGATGACGATGAATGACTTCGGGTTCCCACTGCGCAAGCCGAACCATCCGCGGTATCTGAATACCGAGTTTGTGGGGCACACGTATCCGACGAAGACCACCGACGACGACGAACGTCAGAGGGAGCATACGCTGCGCCATGCGCGCATCCACAACCAACTGGCGAGCGACCCGCAGTATGCTGGCGGCATCGGGTGGTGTGCGTTCGACTACAACACGCACTCGAACTTTGGCGCGGGTGATCGGATCTGTTATCACGGCGTGACGGACATCTTCCGCGAGAACAAGCCGGCGGCGGGGTTCTATAAGAGTCAGTGCGAGCCGAGCGAGGAGATCGTGATTGAGCCGGCGTTCCACTGGGCCAACAGCGATGAGTCTGTGGGCTTCTCGAAGGTTGTGGTGTGCTCGAACTGTGAGCAGTTGAAGTTCTATGCCCGCGAGCGCAGCGACCCTAGCAAGCCGTGGGTACAGGTGGCGACGGTGGGGCCGGACCATGAGGAGTTCGCGAACCTGAAGTATCCGCCGTTTGTGATTGAGAAGAACAAGTTCGACGTGAGCAAGATGGACTTCCACTGGGGCGATCTGCGGATCGATGGGCTGATTGGCGGGAAGGTGGTGGGGTCGAAGACGCTCTCGGGCAGTGGCGTGGATCGCGAGTTCGTGCTGCTGCCGGATGATACGGCGCTGGTGGCCGATGGCGCGGATACGACGCGCGTGGTGTTGCGTGTGACTGACGAGTTTGGTGCCACGCGTACCTATGCGAACGATCCGATTGTGATGACGCTGGAAGGGCCGGCGGAGTTGATCGGGGAGAACCCATTTGCGCTGATTGGAGGGACGGCTGCGGTTTGGATTCGTGCGAAGGAGACGCCGGGGCTTGTGAGGCTAACGGCGAAGCATCCGCGGCTGGGAACGAAGAGTGTGGAGATCAAGGTGACAGGAGCGCAGATGGAGGCGGTGTAGCGCGCGCTTCGCTCGCGCGAGAGCAGGTTCTTCGCTCCGTTCGGCGCGGTGGATGTTATTCGGCGTCGAAGTGGAAGGCGGCGGCCTGGAAGTCGCCTTTCAGCTCGGCGTGGATGCCGTGGTTCATCCAGTACGCGCCGGAGGCGGCACTGGGGGTGTCGGCTGCAACCTTGCCGGAGATGGCGGTGAGCTTATAGGTCTTCGCGGGGTCGAGGCCGCGCAGGAAGACGCGTGGGTAGGGATACTCCATTGTGCTTGAATGCAGGAAGGTGAAGAGGGCGGCCTGCGATTTGTCGAGTGAGACGGACTCGGTGGCCGAGGCCTCGCTGCCGTCGCGTGGGGAGATGAGGCGGTAGAGTGAGCCGTGCTGAACGGTTTCGCGGATGCCCTTGTAGGCGGTGATGAGATCCTTCGCGGTGGCGAAATCTTCGGGCGTCCACTTGTTGAGGTTGGCGCCGACGCCAAGTGAGCCCTGCATGGAGGACAGGAATCGGTAGGTGACCGAGGTGGTGCGGTCGTTGACCCAGTTGGGTGAGTCGGTGACCCAGGCCATCATCACGCCGGGAGTGTAGGCGTAGGTGAAGCCGTCCTGGATGCTAAGGCGGTCATAGGGGTCGGTGTTGTCGGAGGGCCAGACCTCGTCGGTGTAGTGCATGATGCCGAGGTCGACGCGACCACCGCCGCCGGAGCAGGACTCGATTTCGAGCTTGGGGTGTTTAGCGCGGAGCTCCTGGAGGATGCTGTAGAGGTTGCGAGTGTAGGCGACGTAGACCTGCTTCTGCATGTCGGGCGCGACGGCGGGCCAGCCGGGCTCGGTCCAGTTGCGGTTGTAGTCCCACTTGAGGAAGGCGATGTCGTTCTGGCTGACGAGCTCGTCGAGGAAGTGGAAGACGTAGGCGCGGACGTCGGGGCGGGCGAGGTTGAGGACGAGCTGGTTGCGCTCCTGGGTGCGGGGGCGGCCGGTGAAGTTGAGCACCCAGTCGGGGTGCTTGCGGTAGAGGTCGCTGTCGGGGTTGACCATCTCGGGCTCGACCCAGAGGCCGAAGTCCATGCCGAGGGAGTGGACCTTGTCGATGAGCGGCTTGAGGCCGTGGGGGAACTTTTGCGGGTTGACGTACCAGTCGCCGAGGCCGGCGTTGTCGACTTTGCGCTGGCCGAACCAGCCGTCGTCCATGACGAAGCGCTCGATGCCAATGGAGGCGGCTTTCTCGGCGAGGGCTTCCTGGCCAGTTTCGTTGACGTTGAAGCCGGTGGCCTCCCATGAGTTGTAGAGGATGGGACGCGGGCGCGGGTCGGGGGCCTGAGGGAGGATCTTTGTCAGCTCAAAACGATGCAGCAGACGCGAGGCGTCGCCGAGGCCGTAGTGGGAGTAGCCACCGTAGAAGACAGGCGTCTCAAGCGACTGGCCGGGGGCGAGCTTGTAGCCGAAGTCGAAGGGGTTGAAGCCGCCGGTGACACGGATCTGCTGGAGCTGATCTTGCTCGATGGTGATACGCCAGGAGCCGCTCCAGGCGAGGGCGCCGAACCAGACGTCGCCGGTGTCCTCGTCGGTGTTGGGGCCGTGTTCTATGGCGAACCAGGGATCGTTCTGGTGACCGGTGGAGCCGCGGCGACTCTGCAAAACGGTCTCGCCGGGCTTGATGAGCTGCTGTTGGAGTTGGTCTTCGCCGGCCCAGCGGCCAGTGAGGTAGTTCAGGGTGTAGTCGGTGCCACGCGGGAGGTTCCAGGTAGCAGCGGCAGCTTCCTCGATCATGACCGGCGCGCTGGTGCCATTGTGGATGGTAGCCGAACGGCCGATGATCCCTGTGGCCGGATCGACGGTGTAGCGGAGCTCGACGCTGAGGTCGCGCTCGATGTCCTTGGTGAGGATGGTGAGCGTGTCGCCTTCGATGTGGTTCGAGACGTAATGCAAGACGAGGTCGCGGTTCCCGTCGGGAAAGGTGACCTTGAGGTCGGGTTCCAGATAGAGCTCGCCGCCCCAGCCTTTGTACTCGCCCTGCGTGACGGTGCCGGGGCCGTCGAAGGAGGCGACCTCGGGGAGGGTGTGCGCTGCTGGAAGGTCGTCGATCGCCGCGATCGCGCGTCCCCAGAAGAGCGGCTGGAGCTCATCAGCGTTGTTGACGCCGAAGGCGTAGGTGGTACCGCTCGCGTCGATGCGGAAGACTTTGGTGGCGGGGTCGAAGTGGATGGTCTTGCTCTCCTGCGCGCCGAGGCTAAGCGGAAGCGCAAGCATGGAAGCGAGGACAAGGCAAGGAAGTTTCCGGCGCAGTAGAGGTGTCACGAGAGGTCCTTTGGAGTGTGGCTATGCGGTCTGTAGCAATTCGGTGCATGGAACTCATCGCTTCTTGCGGACGGGACCTGTCGATTTCCGGGCGACCAAGATCGGAAGGATGAGATGCTCCTTGCCGGGGATGGGCTTGGGGACGTCGGCCTGCATGGCGCTCAGAAGGGCATTGAAGGCGCTCTTCGCAATCTCGGAACGGGGCAGGCGCACGGTGGAGAGCGGCGGCATGGTGAAGGCGCTGAGCTGGATGTCGTCGAAGCCAACGACGGAGATGTCATCCGGTACGCGGAGTCCGGCCTCCGTGATCGCGCCCATGGCGCCGATGGCGGTGAGGTCGTTGGAGGCGAGTACCGCGGTTGGCTTCGCTCCGGACTGCAGGATCAGCCGCATGGCGTCGTGGCCACCGTCGACCTGGTGGTTGCCCTCTTCGATGAGGTGCGGGTTGCGGTCCAGATGGTCGTGGGCGGCGCACTCCATGAAGGCCTTGTAGCGAACGCGTGCGGAGGCCAGGCGCATGGGGCCACTGATGAAGGCGATGCGGCGGTGCCCGAGCTTGAAGAGGTGGTCGACAGCAGCGTCGATGCCGGCGGTGTAGTCGATGCGAACACAACTGACGCCTGGGCCAGGCTTGGCGGAGTCAAGGAAGACCAGCGGAATGTGGCGGCGGCTTAAGTCGCCGAGCACACCTTCGTCCATCTCCGAAGTCATGACCGCAACTCCATCCACCTTTCGCTGCACCATGCGGCGCACACAGAGCTTCATGCGCTCAGGATCGTAGTTGGTATTCGCGATGAGCACTTCCTGCCCATTGGCCACCGCGAAGTCTTCGAAGGACTTCACCAGTTCGGGGAAGAACGGATTGGTGATGTCCGAGATGATGAGGCCGAAGAGGTTGCTGCGGCCCGAGCCCAGCGCGCGTGCGTTGGTGTCGGGGTAGAAGTTGAGTTCTTCGATGGCTCTGTGGACGCGTTCGGCTGTACGCGGGCTCACCTTCGCCGAACCGTTGATGGTGCGGGACACGGTGGCCGTCGATACGTTCGCGAGCTTCGCTACAGCCTTGATATTCATAGGAGCATCGGAAACACCGAGAAGTATAGCGAAGGAGCTACCATTCATGTAAAGGCTTACATGAATATAGTGCATTCGGTATGATTCTGCGATGGATGGTGCAGGGCTGCTGGACCGATTCAGGAACTTCGCAGTGCTCTTGCCGTTTGCGTTGGCGGGGAGCGCTTTGGCGCAATCTCCGAGCGCCACGTCTTCCGCGAAGCAGTCTCCTCCGGCAGCCTATTTTATGGATGCCACGGCGAAGGATGGGGTTCACTTCACCGGGGTCGCCTCGCACACCAGCCACAAATACCTGATTGAGACCATGGGCTCCGGGGTTGCCGCATTCGACTATGACAACGATGGCCGGCTGGACCTATTCTTTGTGAATGGCGCGCCGCTGAATGATCCGACTCTCCCGGGAACGATCCCCAGGAAGACGGGGAGTCAGGGCTGGAATCGGCTCTACCACCAGAAGGAAGATGGCACCTTTCAGGACGTGACCCAGAAAGCCGGGCTGCAGGGCGTCGGGTACGGCATGGGCGTTGCCGTGGGGGATTACGACAATGACGGCTATGAGGACCTGTACGTTACGGCTTACGGCGGCAACCACCTTTACCACAACAATGGAAACGGCACGTTCACGGATGTGACGGCAAGTTCTGGCACGGGTGGGGATACCGCGCCGGGAGAGTCGTGGTACACGTCAGCCGCGTGGGTGGACCTGGATAACGACGGCAAGCTCGATCTGGTGGTGTTGCGCTACGCGCGCTGGAACTTTGAGGACGTGTGGTGCGGAGACCACCGCCCGGGGTATCGCGCATACTGCCACCCTGACCTGTTTCCGGCGATCTCAGCGCTGGTCTTCCACAACGACGGGAACGGCCACTTTACGGAGGAGTCTAAAAAGCTGGGGCTGAACGTGCCGGGCAAAGGCCTGGGGATTGCGATCAACGACTACGACCGCGATGGCAAGGTCGATATCGCGGTCGCGAACGATTCGATGTTCGAGTTTCTGTATCACAACAAGGGCAACGGGACCTTTGAAGAGGTTGGCTTGAACGCAGGGGTTGCGGCGAACGAGGACGGCAAGACCTTCGCGGGGATGGGCATCGCCTTTCAGGACTACGACAACGACGGCTGGCCCGACCTGCTGATGACGGATCTTGCGCATGAGCATTACGCGCTCTATCACAACAACCGCGATGGCACGTTCGCGAACGCAACCTACAGCTCAGGGTTGGCCCGGATTACGTCGCAGTACTCGGGCTGGGGCGTGCAGTTTTTCGACGCCGATAATGATGGGCTGAAGGACATCCTCGTGGCGCAGGGGCACGATGAGGACAACGTGCAGCTCACCTTCCCAGAGATTCATTACCGCGAGCCCATGCTGCTCATACGCAATATGGGTAAGGGGATCTTTGAGGACATCAGCAATCAGTCCGGTGCGGTGTTTCAACAAGACTGGGTGTCGCGGGGACTGGCGATTGGCGATCTGGACAACGATGGCCGCCTGGATGCCGTGGTGACGACCAACGATGGCGAGGCCCATATTCTGCACAACGAGACCGTCAACGCGAACCACTGGATGTCGTTGTTTCTGGTTGGGCATACATCCAACCACGATGGCATTGGCGCGGAGATCACGGTAGAGACCACGCGCGGTGAGCAGTACGAGATGGTCTCCACCTGTGGCAGCTATCTCTCATCAAGCGACAAGCGCGCACATTTTGGGCTTGGTCCAGACGCCGTTGTGAAGCGCATCGAGATTGACTGGCCTTCAGGCATCAAGCAGGTGCTGACGAATGTGCCTGCCGACAAGATCCTGCGCGTGGAGGAACCGCCGCCGGCCGTCGCAAAGAAGCCGTGATGCGGCTAGGCTTTGCTGATCGCACCTGGCTACGATTTTCCCAACCCCATCCGAGACAACAACTGCTGGAACGCAGGCTCTTCTTGGAGCGGCTCGAAGCGCGGATCGGCGCTGATCCACATCAGTCTGCGCGCCCTTTGTTCAAAGGCGCGTTCCAGTTGAGCGATTGCCGCAGTGCGATCTCCGAGACCGGTATGGACCAGCGCGTAATTAAGCGGAGACACAAACTGACGTTCGGAAACGGAATCCAGTTCCTCCAGAATCTGGCGGGCTTTGTCTGTTTGTCCCGTGCGCGCCAGGCCATACGCCAGCTCCGCGAGCGCCTCTGGAGACGGCCCCATGATCCGAAGAGCTTCATCGAACTGCTGCAAGGCCCGGTCCGTTTCTCCTAGCTCGAGCAGCACACGCCCGAGAGACCAGTAGGCGTGTCCGAAACCTGGATGCAGCTCCAGCGTTGTGCGCAGGCTTGCCTCGGCATCCTTCCAGCGGCGCATCCGGTAGTAGCATCCTCCCAGAGCCGTGCAGGTAATGGCTGAGAGCGGGTCGAGCCCCAACGCTGTCTGGCAGGCATCCAAAGCCTCTTCCATCCGTCCCAGCGGAGTAAGAAGATCAAGCGCGTAGTGAAACCACACTGAACCGGAACCGCGGCCGGCGGCTAGTGCGTGGCGGAACGTGTGCTCGGCGGTACTCCAATCCCAGTCATACCCAGCCTGGACAGTAGCCAGCAAACACAACGCGTTGAATGAGTCCGGTTCAAGTTCGAGCCCAGTCTCCAGCGCCGCCTTCACGCGTGGGATCGCGTCACCGGTCGCTTCGATCCCGTACCACTCCTGTAGAGCATGGCACTCTGCCACGGCGACATGATAACGAGACTGCGCAGGGTCGAGTTCGCTTGCTCGTACGAGGCATTCCAACGCCTCGCCGAGGCCCTCGCCCGTGTGCTGATTGAATAAATGGCGTCCCCGTAGATAGGACTCGTACGCGGCAGCGTTTCCAGTTGCCGGCTTCACTCGCCTGGTGGCATCGGCAACGGTTAGCTTGCCCCGTAGCGGTTCGAGGATCGAGATGCTCAACTCGTCCTGCAGCGAGAATAAATCCTTCATGGTCGCGTCGAATCGCTGCGACCAAAGCAGATAGCCGTCCTTCGTGTTGGTCAACTGTGCAGTCAGACGAACCTGGTTTCCGGAGTGGCGCAAGCTGCAGTTCACCAGGTGCGACGCTCCCAGCTTGCTGCCAATCTCCCGTGGATCGAGAGAGGTTCCTCTGCATTGAAATGACGTGCTGCTGGAGATTACTCGAACTCCCTCCAATTTGATGAGGCCATTGATGAGTTCTTCCGCCATTCCATCGCAGATGCAGTCGTCGGCGGGGTCAGAGCTCACGTTGACAAAGGGCATCACCGCAATCGTGCGTAGTTCCACGCGAACAGGTGTCCGAACCCGCGCCTTGCCAAAATGGGTGAACGTTTGGGTAATGCGTGCACCTCTATCGCGACCCACGCGGTCTAGATCCGCGATCATCTCCGTGATGGTGGCGTACCTGTCTTTCGGATCTTTTTCCAACGCGCGGGAGATGATCTTGTCCAGTTCGGGCGGAGCCTCTGGCAGCATCGATGCAATCGGGGTCGGAGCCTCCGTCACGATTGCCCAGAGTGCCGGCTTGCCGTCGCCCCCAAAGGGAAGCGTCCCGGTGAGCATCTCGTAGAGCACTACGCCCAGGCTCCAGATATCGCTCTTAAAATCCCCTGCGCCAAAGTCGAGCTGCTCTGGAGCCATGTAGCTGGGCGTGCCGACAAATCCAGCGGTTCGCGTGACATCGGGGTCAACTACACAACTTGCGATTCCAAAGTCGAGTAGCTTGATGGCGCCATTGCGCGTGACGAAGATATTCGCACTCTTGACGTCACGATGAAAGATGTTCTTGCTGTGCGCTTCTTCAAGGCCGCGCCCGACCTGCTTGCAAATGGAAACCGCTTGCTCCCAGGGAAGCGCTCCCTGCCTGACCAGGTGCCTTAAATCCGAGCCCTCCAGGTACTCCATGGCGATAAAGAGCTGCCCTTCCGCTTCACCTGCGGCGTAAATCGTGCAAATGTTCGGATGATTCAGGCTGGCTGCGGCCTTGGCTTCACGCAACAGGCGCGAACGGTTGTCTCCCCCTTCGCCAAACTCTTCCGACACGAACTTCAGCGCCACATTGCGGCCTAACTGCAGGTCGACAGCGCGATAGACAACGCCCATCCCGCCCTTGCCGAGCAATTCATCTACGCGATATCCGGCGAAAACCCGCCCCAGGACTTCCACAATGGCTCCATCGCCTCTAGGTTGCGAGACGTTAACCGCGTTCTAAAGGTCTTATGCTGATTCAATTCTATATACGATGCGTGCGATCTGATTTCTTCAGATACCATCCTCATAGATTCACCCGCAAAGCCGCATACCGCTCTATCGTTGGACAGAACTCAACTCGATAGCTACCATAAGCCGCCAGGATTTTGGCAGCTTTGGAGACCCTTTACATGAAGCTTCCCGTGCAAATCGGCGAACCGCCGGAGGAAAGCAAGCTCGACCAGGCTCTTCATAACCTTGCGGCCCACAACGTCAGCCGCAATCGAGACATGTCGTGGCTGCGCTTCCTGGTCCAGTTACTGCGCCTCGGTTCTTCGCTCGAGCATGAGCTCATGGTGCAGTACCTCTATGCTGCTTACTCGCTGGGCGGGCCACAGGTTCCCGAGAAATATCGCCCCACTGTTCACCAATGGCAGGAGACGCTGCTGACGGTCGCCCGTGAAGAGATGGGACACCTCATGACGGTGCAAAATGTACTCACATTCCTCGGTCAGGACGTCGATTTCGCGCGCGGCGAATATCCGTGGAATGTCACTTTCTTCGCGTACGAGCCGCTGACAAGAGGTTCTCTGGCCTGCTACGTCTTCGCGGAGATGAATGACCTGGATGAATTTGAAGAGAGAGAGGAGATTACAAATCTCGCCATGCAGCACCTCGGCTTAAAAGGGGACCCTGCAAGAGCGCTTCTTCCCGTGGGGGATCTCTACTGCGCAGTCATTGAGCTGATGGGCGACGAAGGCAAGATTCCCGACTACGATCTGAGGGGCGAATCCTTTCAATCTCAGGCTACATGGGACGATTGGGGACGCGGCTACAAGCCCAATCCACGGCCGCTCGATCCTCAAGGCAACCTGATCAATGCGCCGGAGAAAGAAAATCAATCCCACGCGACCGTTCTGGTCGAACCCATCGCAACCCGCACGCAGGCGGTCGATGCGCTCATGGCAGTCAGCATTCAGGGTGAGGGACCATGGCTGGGCAGCGACCCGAAGATCGAAAAGTCCCACTTCGACCGGCTGATCCAAATGTACAGACAACTTTCCAGAATTGAGAAGGAGCAGCACGGAAAACCTTGCTGGGCGCTCCCCGTACCCACCAACCCATCGGTTCAGGAAGGGGACAAGAGTTATATTTCAGCCAAACACTCCCAGGACTGGGCGGTTTTATTCAACATCCGGTATCGTATGCTGCTCTTTTGCCTGACGCATGTCTTCCGCCTGGCCCGCGAAACGCGTCCCGACGAACCAAGCGTGCGCGGCGCATCCATACCCCGCGTGTTCAGTGAAATGTATAACCTGAAGACGATCTCGCGCATACTCGTGCAAATGCCCCTCACCGACGACCCGAAAGACCCCCGTCGCGCCGGGCCGCCTTTTTACCTGCCTCACGATCATGCGCTGCCGCCGGCTGATATCGATGCCTGGTGCAAACATCTTGACCTGCTGCGCCTCTCGCGCCAGCTATGCCACGAGATTCTGCCTAAAGAGCGCATACCGCAAAACAAGACGTTCCTTCTGGCGCTCCTTGATTTGGATCAAGAACGAATCGAGCGGATCGAGGGAATCATTGTCGGACTTGGCTCGACGGAAAGGTATACGTCATGACTCTTTCGAAGAAGCAGTCCCCGATTGGCAACCGCGCCGGTGGCAAGAGCAGCGGCAAGTCCGGCGCAAAAGCCCAGCGGCCGAAAGCTGCACAAGCAAAGACGATCCGCGGTTTGCGCATTCTGCCGCCCTTTGCCATTGGCCGCCTCGGTTCCGCTGACGAACCGCTCGACAATTACACCACCGTAGACGACCCCAAACATCCGCTAAACTTTCGCAGCATCAAGGCGAAAGAGAGCCTGAGAGTGGATGAAGCGACGGGGGTCGTTCATAAGAGAAGGCCCTCAGCCATCGCGTTCAAGACAGGTTCGAAGATTCGCCCCGTGGCGCCGTTCCTAGAGGTATGGGCGATCATGATCGACGCCAATGGCGAGGAAACACTCGAACCCCTCACTCCCAAGCTCCTTGCCAGTCAGCGTCTAGGTTTCAAGGAGATCACCTGGCGCGCGCGCGTGGCGAATCGCAAAGTTGTCCGCCGTACCGGGGACGAAAATGATCTGGTGGCTGCAGACACCGGCTGGTTCAACGATTGCAAGCAGCCCCAGGTCCTCCGCGGCCGCTCAAAGCACTTCGTCTCCAGAGACAAATTTATTGAGTTCGGGAACGTTCGATGCATTAAGCCATCCGCAGATTTCCCAGGGATCCGCCTGCGCTTTACGCCCGCGAAGGGACACATCTATGGCCCCGCCAAAGAGCCCGGTGACCGTCCCGACTCAGTGATTCCGCCGGAACGCGCCGTCTACGACAAAACAAAAGGGAGCTGGGTCGGGTTCGGAGATCCCACGCGGCCTCCGGTTGCAAACGAGACATTGCCACCGTCCCTGTACGCCATCGAGCCGCCCGCGCCATCCTGGCTGAACAACAATATCGCCATCAGCCGCGGCTACCTTGACGACTCCTGCGACGGCTTTGTCGAGGTTCGGCTCAAGCTACCCAACGGCAGGAGTTTGAAAGCTACAGCGAGGATTTGCGCGGGACCACCGGCCCTTATCCCGGACGCGCTCTTCGTGCGCACGCTGGCCGACGATCTCGAGCAAGTTCTGTACGGACCCAAGGTATCGGACGACGAACCGTTTGAGGTCACACGCGAGCGCGCCTCCGACATCATCCGCCGCGCCTATGAAACCGTTCGATTCATGAACGTCGCTCTCCTCAACGGCAACAACTATAACGGCCGCTCAGCACTTTCGCTCGATTCCATGCCCGAAGAGGAGGCGGCAGACACAGAACGCGCGATTCGGCCCATCATGTCTCCGGGAACGGTGGATACGCTCGCGATCCTCGTCCTGCATGAGCAGGTGTATGCGTCACTGCGCGCCGGGACTGCCCCATGGTTTGTCAATCTCCTGCGTCGTCCCGATCAGGTCGCTGACTTCACCGATCGCGGACGGAGAAAGATGCCCGCGCTGATGTGCGGTGCCGACAACAGCTACCTCGCGCTCACCTGGCGGCAGATTGATTCCATCCGCACGGTGGCCGAACAAGCTATGTTCCATGCGGCTAAAGATATTAAAGCGCCTGGCCCTGATCTTCTGACTCCGCTCAACCTTTCGGCTCAATTGCATTACGAAGCGGCGGGCAATCCGCTGAGTTCGCGGCCCGTGGCTTCGGTGGCAAACTGTTGCCCCGGCTTAGAAGTCGATTTCAGGGCGGTCTGGCGTCGCATGTTCAAGGGTGTCGTCCTTCGTGAGTACGACAACCTGGTCGTGGATATCGAAAACCCTGCGCTGCGGCGATTGAAGAATCAGCGTCTCATGCGAGTGCGCCTCAAACGCTCGGACAAGCGCGGATATCCCATGACCACGCCCATCTGGGGCCCCGCGCCCTCTGATCCGGATGGAAAAATTCTCTTGACCACGCCAGTAAATCCGAACGGTCGCGCGCCACTTGAGTGGTCAAACGCGCTCGCCTATATACTGAGCACCCAGCAAGGCAAGACCGTGTTTTGCGATTTCACCAAAGATCTCACCGAAACACAGGATCAGCACGAAGTCTGCATCGATAAACCCAAGAACTATGTCACTGTTCAGCTAGAAGTCCGGCACTTTTTCGAAAAAAATTCAGCCGTCATCTCGCCCGCGTTGGCAGATCCCGGCGAACTGACGCAGGGCCTCTGCTCCCCGTGGCAAAACGACTATCGAGAGTGTTCGTGCTACTACTGGGCATCCGCCAGGCCAGATTTTATCAACGCCGAACCCGCGCACAACGGACTCACCAAGGGAGACAACTGGCTCCAGAAAAAGCGCACAGGAAACTATGTGCCTGACGACTACGCGGATTCACGGCTCATTCTCTATGACGAACTGTTCGACGAATGGGAGCGCTGGTTGAGATTCCAGGTCGGTGGCAAAGACTTACCCGACTCCAAGTCCAAATCCAGCGCGTCGAAGTCGGAGAAGATGTCATGAGCATCGCCGATGCCGAGCGCTGCATGGCCGCCTCAGCACCGAAGGCTGTCGACGTTCATCTGCTCCAAACGATCAAGGGACACCATCTCTTCGTCGCCGACGGGAGCCGCCTCTTCGACGCGGAGGCGAGTCTGTTTCGCAGCTTCCAGACCGCAATCGATCACGATGACCAAAGCGACATAACCTTGCTGCTCAAGCAAGTTGGGCTGGCCGGCGCGCCGCTCATCGACGATACTCCCCTTGCTCCCCCTCCTATTCACGCGCTCTCCCTCGCGATAGCGCAGAAGTGCAATCTCGGCTGTACGTATTGCTACGCTCAGCAAGGGGAGTTCGGCAGTCCGGCGAAGAACATGCCGCTGGAGACCGCCGAACGCGCGGTGAATCTGCTGGTCGATGGTGCGCGGCCTGGCGCGAAACTGAATCTAGCGTTTCTGGGCGGAGAACCGCTGGTCAATCGGGACGTGCTTCGGGCCACCACACGTCATGCGGCAAAACGAGCCTCTGAGCGCTCCATCCCCATCACGTTTTCCATCACCACCAATGGAACGCTACTCACCGAAGAGGATGCGGACTTCTTTGAGACCCACGGTTTTGCTGTGACGGTTAGCCTTGACGGCCCGCGCGAGGTCCACAATGCTCTGCGTCCTTATAAGAGCGGCACTGGCAGCTTCGATGCGATCATGACCCGTGTGCAGCCCCTGTTGACGCGCCAGAAGCGCATGCAGGTATCGGCGCGCGTTACCGTCACTCCTGCAAATCTCAACTTGCGAAAAACGCTCGATCAATTTATCGACTCCGGTTTTCACAGCGTAGGTTTCGCGCCGATGCTGAGTTCGCCGAGCGGCCAGGGAGAGATGCAGAGCTCGGATTTGAAGCGAATGCTCGGTGAGTTGATCGACTGCGGCCGTGAGTTCGAGCGTCGCACACTCGCGGGCCAACCCTATCCCTTCGCCAACATGGTGAATGCGATGCGCGAAATTGAGCGTGGCACGCATCGCCCCTATCCATGCGGGGCAGGCGCCGGTTACCTGGGAGTTTCCGCCGACGGCGATCTCTCAGCCTGCCATCGCTTTGTGGGCGATGAAGCCGGCGCCATGGGATCGCTCACCGAAGGCCTGGATTTGATTAGGCAAACCCAGTGGCTGACAGAACGCCACGTACACCGCCAGGAACCTTGCCGCGACTGCTGGGCACGCTACCTTTGCGGTGGAGGATGCCATCACGAGGTAATCCACCGTGGACGGCCAGCCTGCGACTACATTCGAGGTTGGCTCCATTTCTGTCTGGAGACTTGGATTCGTCTCGAACCGCTTCTTTCCAACCGGGCAACGGCATGGCAACAATCTGCGTAATGGGCGGTGGCCCTGCGGGCAGCACGTTTGCCGCGCGAATGGCGCAACTAGGCCACGAAGTTTCTCTTGTCGAAGCCGCCCGCTTCCCCCGCGCGCATCTCGGCGAATCGCTGAGCCCCGGCGTGCTCCCGCTGCTTGAGGTAACAGGGGCTCGTAAGGATGTTGAGTGCGCCGGGTTCACGCCAGTGCGCAATGTTCACGTCAAATGGGATGGCGAAGCAGTCGTTCGCGAGGATCCGCGCGAGCAGGGCTTGCTTGTAGATCGCGGTCATTTCGATCAGTTGCTTCTCATGCGCGCACAGGCGCTAGGCGTGCATGTGCGCCAACCCGCTCGGGTAATGAAGTACGCCCGTATAGGCCAACGTTGGGATCTCGAGGTCAAGACCGCGAATGCAGTGGAGACAATCTCTACAGACTTTATCGCGGACGCCACAGGCCGTTCGTCGCAGAACAATCGATCGCGAGTCCGTACCGGATGCCGCACCGTTGCTCTGTACGGCTACTGGCGCGGTGCCGCTATTCCCCGCGAGCCGCGCATCGAAGCTGGTGCCGATGAATGGTACTGGGGCGTTCGCCTTCCCGACGGCACATACAACACGCTCGTCTTCGTTGCCGTAAATCACTTCCGCACTGCGCGGCGGGCAACATTGCATGAGCGGTTCCTCGAACTGCTGGGCAAGTCCGGAATCATGACCGGCATGCGCGGTCACAAGCTGATTGGGCCCGTCCGCACCTGCGATGCGACTCCCTGGCTCGACGAGGAATGCGTTACGTCGAACAGTATTCGCGTCGGGGACGCAGCGCTAGCCATCGATCCCATCTCTTCAAGTGGAGTTCAGAAGGCCATTCAGACGGCATTGTCAGCAGCGATCGTTGCAAATACGTTGCTGCATAGACCAGAGTCAGCCGATGCTGCGATGCGCTTTTATAAGTCGAGTTTGCGTGAAGCCTCGGAGCACCACCGCCGTTGGGCGGCTGCACACTATGGCACTGTAGCTGCACGGATGAAAGGAAAATTCTGGCAGGATCGAGCCGCCGGTAGCCTCGAACCGCAAGACCCTGGTCTTCCCCGCGTTGACATCGATCCTCGCACGCTCCTTGCAAAACGAGTAGTGCTATCCCGGCAATTGGGTTTCGTTGAAGCGTCTTGTCTCGAAGGAGATTTCGTCACAGTCAAGTCCGCCATGCGCCATCCGAATCTGGAAAGTCCGGTTGCCTGGGTGGGCCCCCACGAGATAGCCGCGCTGCTGAAGCGCGTCAAAGGCCCTTCCACGATTCTTGAACTCGCGGCTTCCTGGTCAGACAGTATCTCGCTCGAATCCGGCATCTCAGTCGCCGGTTGGCTCTTTCGCAAGGGGATTTTACTCGAGGAGTAAAGCCGCCAAGCACCGAGTTGCAGCGGAAAATGTTCCCAAAAATAGACGACAAGATCATCCGTCAAATCCTGCTGGGTCACTTACCTTCAAGCCTGCTTGCAAAAGCAGCGGTTGATCGGTAGCCCGATCCAACCAGGAAATTCCAGAATTTATCGAGCTATACTCAATCATCGAGTTGATGCACGAGGGCACCCCGGTGGCTCTGCCGAGCAGAATGACTGCACCAGGTCACCCACGACGATGCAGGCTGTGGTTGTACGCGAGCGCTTCAGAATTGCACGTTTGATTTTCTCCCAAGGTCCGTTTTTTCAGTGTGCGGACGTGCCTATGGCTACAGAACGGAGGCGCATGTCCCAAACCTTAAGCGATTGGTTAAAGGCGAACGATCTGGCGGAGTTCGAGCCGATCCTCGTCGAAAATCAAGTCGACATGAAGGTTCTTGAGATCCTGACGGAAGCGGACCTGAAGGAACTAGGACTTCCATTCGGTCCCCGCAAGCGGATCCTCAACGCCATCGCGGAGCGCAGGGGGCGGAGCGTCGCACAGCGCTCCCAAACAGAAGCGCCGCGAGTGGCCGCCTCACTTGGCGAACGGCGTCAGTTGACCGTAATGTTCTGCGACCTTGTTGGATCCACTGCTCTCTCTGCAAGCCTGGACCCGGAAGAGCTGAACGCGCTGATAAAGGCGTACCGCAAGACCTGCAGCGACGCAGTGGCGCGCTACGAAGGATACGTGGCCCAGTATCTCGGCGATGGCCTCCTGGTCTACTTCGGTTGGCCCGCCGCGCATGAGGACGCAGCGGAGAGGTGCGTGCGTTCAGCGTTGGAAATCGTGCAGGCCGTGCAAACCATCAATGCCGCAAAGCCGCTCGCTGTGCGTATTGGCCTCGCGACCGGTCCGGTCGTCGTCGGTGAGGCCTCGCAGGGTGGAAGCGCCGATGCCGCACTCGCAGTCGGAGAAACACCCAATCTCGCCGCCCGTCTCCAATCCCTGGCGGGCCCCGGCGAAATCGTCATTGCGGCATCAACAAGGCGCCTCCTGGGCGATACTTTCTCGCTTACCGATTTGAGCGAGCATACGTTGAAGGGCTTCGCGGAACCTATCAAACTGTGGAGGGTTGACGAAGCGCGTCGAACAGAGGGCCGATTCAGCGCAAACCACGGCGCAAATCTCCTTTCACCCTTGATTGGACGAGATGGGGAGATGACGTTGTTGGGGCGTCGCTGGGAGCAGGCATGCAGCGGCGAAGGACAGATCATCCTCATTGGCGGACAGGCAGGCATCGGCAAATCGCGTCTCACGCAAAGGCTGCGCGAGTACGTCACCAACCGCTACCGAGCCCTACACTACCAGTGCTCGCCCTACCACCTCAACTCGCCCTTATACCCTGTTATCGAACACATCGAGCTCTCAGCCGGCTTTGCGCGAGCTGACTCAACCGAGCAGCGATTGGAGAAATTGGAAGGCACTCTTACTGGCGGCCCGGTGATCGTCGCTGAAGCAGCGCCACTCTTCGCAGCTTTGCTTTCGCTTCCTGCCGGCCGCTACCCCTCGCTCGAACTCTCGCCGCAACGCCAGAAAGAGAAGACGCTCGAAGTCTTGGCTGGTCAGGTTGAAGCGCTTGCTCGAAAAGCACCCGTTTTGATGGTCGTAGAGGACGCTCATTGGATCGATCCTACGAGTCAGGAGCTTCTCGAGCTTTTGGCGCCAAAGGTCCGGAGCCTCCCTATCATGCTCGTAATCACCCACCGGCTCGAATACGAACCCGTGTGGGCGGGCGAACCCGATGTCAGCATCTTGACGCTCACTCGACTTGAGAGGCAGCAGGGCGCTCAACTTATCGACAAAGTAACCCGGGGTGTGCCGTTGCCGCCCGAGGTCCTCGATGAGATTCTTACCCGCACGGACGGTGTGCCGCTATTTGTCGAAGAGTTGACTCGATCGGTTCTCGAATCCGGTTTGCTGCGCGAGCAAGGTGGCCAATATGTTTTGCAAGGCCCACTGACTGCGTTCGCGATCCCGGTGTCGCTGCGAGACTCGCTGATGGCTCGCCTCGACCGCCTCGGGCCCGCAAAAGAATTTGCCCAGATTGGCGCTTGCATTGGGCGCGAGTTCTCCTACGACTTGCTCGAGCGCATCTCGTCGGTCCCTGCCGACATGCTCGCGTCATCGCTCACCGCGTTGGTCGATACCGGGCTGCTCACCCAACTCAAAACTCCGCCCGCAGCTACTTACACCTTCAAACACGCACTAGTCCAGGATGCTGCATACGAGTCATTGCTCAAGAGTAGGCGCCATGAACTGCACGCCAGAATTGCGCAAGTCATCGAACGCGATTTCGCTGATCGCGTAATCAAGGCGCCGGAGTGGTTGGCACATCACCATACCCAGGCGGGCCATCTCGCTCAGGCAGTCCCGCTCTGGCGCAAGGCTGGCACTCTTGCCGCCGAGCGAGTTGCTTTGAAGGAAGCGGTCGCTCATTTCACGCGCGGGCTGTCGCTGATTGATCAACTCCCCCCGTCCAGCGATCGCGATGCCCTCGAACTCACCATCCGTGAACCGCTCAACGGTGCATGGACTGGGTTGCATGGATGGGCCGCTCCTGAGGTGGGTGAGAACGCGACCATGATCCTGCGGTTGGCCGAGAGTCAAGGCAACCGAAAGAGTCTTCTGTCCGCCATTTGGTGGGTCTGGACGCATACGATCACTCAGGGCCGTGTTGCCGATTCCTTCGTTTGGGTTGAGCGGTTGCTCAAGGAGGGCGAGCAGACCGGTGACATCGATCTGCGAATGATCGGGCACGCTACCGCCATGATTCAGCATTTTCTCGGTGGCCGGCTGCTTGAGTCCCGCGAGCATTTTGATCGTGTCATCGAGCTATACGATCCCATGAACGCCGAGAGATGGATTGAGGTAACGGGGCACGACATACGGACGTTCGTCGAAGTCTATGGCTGCCAGTTGATGTGGATGTTGGGCTTGCCGGACGAGGCCCGCGCCCTGAGCGAAAGAACGGTAGCGCATGCACATGCGGATGGCCAGCCCTTTGGACTTGTCTGGGCCTTGACGTTCAGCTCCTACGTCTTTGCCTACCGGCGCGAGCCTCAGCCCTTTCTCCGGCAAGTGGATGAAGCGGATCGCCTCGCCCAGGAGCAAGGCCTTGCATTCATCAATGAGGTTTCCGTGCCACAGGCCAGGGGCATCGCGGAACTAGAAAATGGACGTCCACGCCAGGCGATCTCTCTCCTCACGCAAGGGATCGATCGCTGGACGAAGACAGGCGGAAACATCCGTGTGCCTTTGGTAAAAGCTGCCTTGGCCCGCGCGCTGGCGCTCGATGGTGATCTGGAAGCTGCAATGAATCGCATCGACGAATGCATTGAGCAGATCAATCGACCTTCCGGGCAGGAGCGTCTCTGGCTCGCTGAGGTTTTGCGCACAAAGGGTTTGATCCTTATTCTTTTGAAGCGTGACGATGAGGCCGAGATTCAGTTGCGCGCTGCAATCGAGTGCGCAAATCAGCAGCATGCAAGGTCATGGGAATTGCGCTGCGCGACAACGTTGGCGTCGCTCATGGCAAAGCGCGGCCAGCGTGACACCGCGCGAGAGCTGCTCTTGCCTGTCTATGCTTGGTTCACCGAAGGCGTCGATACGCCGGATGTTATGGATGCGAGGGCACTGCTCGATAGTCTCACCTCGCAACCTTTGCAAAGCTGGGCCACAGCAGCCAGCTAAGAACTTCCGGCAGATCTGCGCTATAGTGTTTGGCAATGCATCATTCCATTTAGGCTTTATCACAAGACTTGAAACCAGCCTGGAGATCCAATCATGAGTAAGGTGTCTGCAGCAAAGAAGTCGAAGACAAAATTGAATCCGGAACTTTTACGGGCTCACAAAGCCTATGAAGCCGCCATCAACTCGAACAACACCGACAAGGTGATGGCGATGTATGACAAGGGTGCCAAGATCCTCCAGCCAGACGGCCCAATCGTGTCAGGGCGCGCCAATATTCGGAAGTGGGTGGCGGGCTACTTCGGGACCTACAAGACCCACTGGAAGAAGGTCCCAATCGCGAACTTCATTCTGGGCGAATATGGCTTCGACGAGGGGATCGACACTGCGGTTGACAAGAAACTGGACGGGACCGAGACCATCTATTGGACGTGCAAAGGGATACTCGTTTACAAACGCCAGAAAAACGGCGAGTGGCTGATCTTCCGCGACATCTGGAACAACACAAAACCGCCGAGAACTGTTCGACATTGATGAGGTGATGCTTGAGCACCAACATACAGTTTCTGCTTCGCGGCGAAGAGATGCCGACACACTGGTACAACTTGCTGCCCGATTTTCCTGAACCGTTACCTCCTCCGCTGCATCCCGGCACGCGAGAGCCGGTCACACCGGACCTGATGACTGCGCTGTATCCCGAGAGCATCGTCGCACAGGAGATGAGCCCGGAGTCGAGCATCGAGATTCCGCAGCCCGTGCGGGATGCATACGCGCTCTATCGCCCCACTCCGCTCCTGCGCGCTGTGCGGCTGGAAAAGGCGCTGCAAACTCCCGCGCATATCTACTACAAGTATGAAGGCGTAAGCCCGGCCGGCAGTCACAAGCCGAACACCGCGCTGCCCCAGGCCTATTACAACAAGCTCGCCGGCACCAAAAGGCTCGCATCGGAAACCGGTGCAGGACAATGGGGATCGGCATTAGCCTATGCCTGCAGCGTGTTCGGGCTCGAATGCACCATCTATATGGTTAGGGTGAGCTTTCAACAGAAGCCCTACCGGAAGCTGCTCATGCACACCTACGGGGCCACCGTGCACAGCAGCCCCAGCAACGAAACAGCATTCGGCCGCAAGATGCTCGCCGAAGGTCCGAACGGCCCCGGCAGTCTCGGCATCGCCATCTCCGAAGCCATCGAAGATACCGTCACGCATCCCGGCACAAAGTACTCACTCGGCAGCGTGCTGAACCACGTTTGTCTGCACCAGTCCATCATCGGCCAGGAAACCATCCTGCAGATGGAGATGGCAGGCGAAGAACCCGACGTGATCATCGGCTGCGCCGGCGGTGGCAGCAACTTCGCTGGCCTCGCATTTCCTTTTATCCAGAGAAAGATAAAGGCAGGGAAGAACTACCGTATCATCGCCGCGGAGCCAGCCTCTTGTCCGTCGCTGACCAAGGGCGAACTGCGTTACGACTTCGGCGACACCGCAGCCACGACTCCGCTCCTGATGATGCACACACTCGGCCACACGTTTATGCCGCCAAGCATCCACGCCGGGGGCTTGCGTTATCACGGCATGTCGCCCATGGTGAGCCACTGCAAGAAGCTCGGCCTCATCGATGCCGTCGCGGTCCAGCAGCTGAAGGTCTTCCAGTCGGCAGTCCAGTTTGCGCGAACCGAAGGCATCGTTCCCGCGCCTGAGTCGGCACACGCAATCGCCGTTGCGATCGACGAAGCAGTCAAGTGTCGTGAGGAAAATCAGAAAAAAGTAATCGTCTTCAACCTGAGCGGAAACGGCTTGCTAGACCTCACAGCCTACGAGAGCTACCTCTCCGGCAAGATGCAGCAAACCGGGGAAGATAAGTAAGGGTGTCTCTTGCGTCAAGTGATCGATGGCCAGCGATGAGAAAGAGTATCCGCTCCCATCGTGCGAATCTGCTCGGCGGATGAAAGAATCTCTGCGCCGCTAAGTTGTTGAAGTGGTGGCCAGAGACGGGATCGAACCGCCGACGCCGGCCTTTTCAGGGCCGCGCTCTACCACTGAGCTATCTGGCCTTGGCAGTTTTCCGCGCGAGCGCGCCCCTCGGGCAGCCAAGATCGCCCGCCGGGCTCGTGCGTCTCAACTTCGCCTGCCTGTGGGGGGAGGGAATTTCGGACCCATCGGTCGACGGGGCCTTCGAGAACGTCGAACCTCAGTATAGCAATCACTCGGCTTTCGCGCCAAACCGCCCACCGGCCTGCGGTATCCTTGGAGAACTCAAAACACCGGGGAGAACTTAAAGCACCCGAAAGGCATCGGAGCATGAACCACGCTCGAATCGCTCTCACTCTCTTCGCCGGCACAGCACTCTATTGCGCGTCTGCTCAAACCAGGCGAGCCACCACCCTCACCCCTGGCGAAGCCCGCGCCACCCACGCGTTCGACGACGCCGCGAAAATGGGCCCTGGCGAACTCTACGCCTTTCTCAAGCCCTTCCCTAAGGGCGCCGACCTGCACATGCACCTCTCCGGCGCAGTCTACGCTGAAACCTTCATCGCCGAAGCCGCCCGCGAAGGTCTCTGCGTGGCCTCCGTCGATCCTGGAACGCCTGCCACACCCCATGGCCAGGACGCCGTCCGTTTCGTCGCCCCCGAGCACAGTAAGCCCAATGACTGTGGCCCTGGCGCAGTCACCGCTGCATCTGCGCTGCACAACCAGCCGCTCTACGACGACCTCGTCGATAGCTTCTCCATGCGCGCCTTCGTTCCCACCGAAGGCATCGACGGCCACGACCAGTTCTTCTCCACCTTCGATCGCTTCAGCGGCATCAAGTCCGATGCCGGCGAGTGGCTCGACGAGGTCGCCACCCGCGCCGCCGCGCAGAACGAGCAGTATCTCGAGATCATGCAGACGCCGACCTTCGCACACGCCGCCGCCCTCGGCTACAAGATCGGCTGGCCCGAAGATGCGGACACCGAAATCTCCCGTGACCAACTAGCGAAACTGCGCGGCCAACTCCTCTCCGCTGGACTCCGCGATGAAGTCTCAACCGACATGAAGGAGTTCGCCAACGCGGAGACGCAGCGCGAGTCTTTGGAGACATGCAAGGACGACCCCCCGCTTCCGCCGAGCCCGGAAGGGAACCATGGATATGGGGCTGCCTGCGAGGTTCGCATTCACTGGCTTTACCAGGTCCTGCGCGGCTTCCCCCCCCAACAAGTCTTTGCGCAAACCCTCCTCGGCTTTGAAGTAGCCTCCGCCGACCCCGACGTAGTCGGCATCAACTTCGTCATGCCTGAAGACGGCTACCTCTCCATGCGCGACTACCACCTCCAGATGCAGATGCTCGACTACCTGCACAGCGTCTACCCCAAAGTCCACATCTCACTCCACGCCGGCGAACTCGCGCCCGGCATGGTCCCTCCCGCCGGCCTCAGCTTCCACATCCGCCAGGCCATCGACCTCGGCCACGCCGAGCGTATCGGCCACGGCGTCGACGTCCTTTACGAAGACCACCCCACCGCCCTCCTCAAGGAGATGGCAAACAAGCACATCATGGTAGAGATCAACCTCACCTCCAACGCCGTCATCTTAGGCATCAAGGGCAGCGCGCACCCGCTTCACGCCTATATGGCCGCGCACGTCCCCTGGGCTCTCTCCACCGACGACGAAGGAGTCTCCCGCATCGATCTCACCCACGAGTACGTCCGTGGCGTCGAAGAGCAGGGCCTCACCTATCTCGACCTCAAGCGCTCCGCCCGCACCTCGCTCGAGCACGCTTTCCTCCACGGCGAAAGCCTCTGGGCCACATCCGACGACTTCGCTCACCGCAAGCCCGTCTGCGAAGCTTCGATCACAGCAACCAGCAAACCCTCCACCGCCTGCGCAGCCTTCCTCGACGCCAACGAAAAAGCCGCCGCACAGTGGGAGCTCGAGCAGCGCCTCGCTACCTTCGAAGCCGCGCAACATTAATCCATCGCGAATCCATCGCGCGGCACCCCCGCGCTGCTACACTCATCACCGTCACCACAACCCACCGGAGTCCACATTGATCAAACGCATCGTTCTTGCCGTCTTCGAGTTCGCCGTCTATCTCCTCCTTCTTGGCATCGGCGGCTACTGGGATGTCGTGCGGCTCCTGGTCGGCGGCTACGCGCCCTGGCTCAGCGGCCTCCTCAGCCTTCTGCCGCTGATCAAGTTCCAGGTAAGCTCCACGCACATTCTGATCGCCGACGGCATCATTTTCGCCGCCGTCTTCTGCCTCATCGTTCTGCTCATCGAAGCCCTCCGCAAAGCCACCCGTTCCACGATGGCAACCACCACCATCCTCTACTTCGTCGCGGTGCTACTCTCCCTCGCCTTCAAGGTGGGCTTACCACCTGCCTCTTAACGGCCGTCGCCACCAACGAAGTTCGGATTCAAAAGCACTTAGCCGCCGCCGGAATTTCAGGCGACGAAAGTGTTAGCCAGTACCTCGAAGTACCGTGCCAAAATCGGTTCATTTCCCACTTTCCCTATTTGAACCTTGGTAAACTAAGGGTGCAGGAAATTCTGTCGGCATTTGGAGTCCAATCCGCAAAACAGCTGATTGGAAGCCCCCGTTTGCCGATGAATTTCCTGTTCGTGTTCTTACCGAGGATCTTTCCTAAACCATGAGTCTTACACCCACCAAGCAGTCTCCCGCCCAGCCCCTCCGGCCATCTTTCGATATTTCAAGCCGTAAAATCGCGTACTTCTCCATGGAGATCGCCCTTGCCAAGACCCTCCCCACCTACTCGGGCGGTCTAGGCATGCTCGCGGGCGATACCCTGCGCTCGGCGGCGGATACCGGTGTGCCCCTGGTTGCGATCTCGCTGGTGCACCGCCGCGGCTACTTTGAGCAGCACCTCGACACCTCCGGCCAACAAACCGAGAGCGACGTCGTTTGGTCGCCCGAGACCACGCTTCCCCCCGCGGACCAGACCATTACCATCATCATGCAGGGCCGCGAGATCACCCTCTGCGCCTGGCGCTTCGATGTCATCGGCGTCACCGGCCACATCATCCCCGTGTTTCTTCTCGACGCCGACGTCGAAGGCAACGACCCCTGGGACCGCCGTCTCACCGACCACCTATACGGAGGCGATACCTACTACCGTCTCTGCCAGGAGACGATCCTCGGTCTCGGCGGCATTCACCTTCTGCACGCCCTCGGCTGCGAGCCCGAAGTCTGCCACATGAACGAAGGCCACGCTGCGCTCCTTTCCATCGGCCTCCTCGAATCCCGCGTCGCTCCGTCCCCCCTCAGCACGGCGACCGAGGCCGACGCCGAAGCCGTCAAGCAGCTGTGCGTCTTCACCACCCACACCCCGGTGCCCGCGGGCCACGACAAATTCGGCCTCGACCAGATGATGCAGGTGCTCGGCGCCGACCGCTCTGCTACCATCGAGCGTTTCGGCTGCTTGCACAACGATCTGCTCAACATGACCTACGTCGCTCTGCGCTTCTCGCGCTACGTCAACGGCGTAGCCATGCTGCATGGCAAGGTCTCGCAGCAGATGTTCCCCGAGTACACCGTCCACTCCATCACCAACGGTGTGCACGCGGCCACCTGGCTCTCCCAACCCTTCCAGCAGCTGCTGGACGAGGAGATCCCCGAGTGGCGCCACGACAACCAGTACTTTCGTTCGGTCTACGGCATCGAGCCTGAGGTCATCGAAGCGACGCACGTGCACAGCAAGCGGCGTCTCTTCGCCACCGTCAAGCAGCGCACCGGCACGGAGCTCGACCCCAACGTCCTCACCCTCGGCTTCGCGCGCCGCGTGGCCACCTACAAGCGCGCCAGCCTCATCCTGCACTCACCCGAGCGCCTCATCGAGATCGCAAATCGCATCGGCGGCCTGCAGATTCTGATGGCTGGCAAGGCGCACCCCGCCGACAACGCGGGCAAGGGCCTTATCCGCGATATCTTCTCGGTCGCCGCGAAGCTCGAGTCCAGCAAACTCCGCATCCTCTACCTCGAGAATTACGACTGGGACCTCGGCGAACAGCTCACCAACGGCGTAGACGTCTGGCTCAACACGCCGCTGCGCCCCTACGAGGCCTCCGGCACCAGCGGCATGAAGGCAGCGCTCAACGGCGTTCCCAGCTTAAGCGTGCTCGACGGCTGGTGGGTGGAAGGCTGCGCAGAGAACATCACAGGCTGGGCCATCGAAAACTCCGAGGACGAAGGCATTGAAGCCGAGCGCGTCTACGATAAGCTCGAAAACTCGGTCGCTCCGCTCTTCGCAGACAAGGCTCACTGGGCCCGTCTGCGCCGTCACTGCATCGCCATCAATGGAACGTTCTTCAATACCCACCGCATGCTCGGCCAGTACGTCTCCAACGCGTACTTCCCGCCCTCGGCGTCTATTGCGGCCTCCAACCAGGTTATCGTGGACGACGAAGCTCGCCAGACCGTGCTTGCCTAGCTTCGCTCGTCCAGTCCGGCGCGCAGCCGCGCTGCTCGCCACCTCGAACCGCCCCAGGAGATTCCCTCATGCAACCCGGCGACCTCGTAGAAAACTTCACCCTGCCCGACCAGGATGGCAATACCGTCAACCTCACTGACTTTGCCGGCAAGCCGGTCGTGCTCTTCTTCTACCCCAAGGCAGACACCCCGGGCTGCACCATCGAGGCCTGCGGATTCCGCGATCACTTCAAGAAACTTCAAGAGGCTGGCGTAGTAGTCCTCGGCATCTCCCGCGACACCGTTAAGGCGCAGAAAAAATTCGCCGAAAAATACGACCTCCAGTACCCCCTGCTCGCCGACGCCGATCAGGCCATCTGCAACCGCTTTGGCGTCATCAAGCCGAAGACCATGTACGGCAAGCTGGTCAGCGGCATCGAGCGCACCACCTATGTCATCGGTCCTGACCAGCGGCTCATCCACGAGTTCAACAAGGTCAAGCCCGAAGGCCACGCCGAAGAAGTCCTCGGACTCCTGAAGAAGTAAAGCATGACCAGCGCGCTCAGCTCCCCTACTGCAGCCGAACTCTCCCTTGCAGCAACCGCTGTCCTCGCCGCCGCCGCCAGCCTCACTCTCACCTACGCCGCGCTCAGTCCCGGCTCGCAGCTCTTCGGCCATACCATCGTCGCAGGCAACGACCCCGCAGAAGCCGCGCTCACCTACGACGACGGCCCCAACGACGTCGCCACCGACGCGCTCCTCGACGTCCTTGCCCGCCACAACGCACACGCCACCTTCTTCATGATTGGTCGTTTCGTTCGTGAGCGTCCGGAGATCGTGCGCCGAGTCCACGCCGCCGGCCATCTCATCGGCAACCACACGCAGACGCACCCCTGGCTCAGCTTCGAGTCCTCGCACGTCATCCGCGAGCAGTTGCGCGACTGCAACCGCGCCCTCGAAGACACCATCAGCGCTCCCATTCACTACGTCCGCCCGCCCCACGGCGCGCGCCGCCCCGCGGTCTTCCGTGCCGCCGAAGAACTCGGCCTAAAGCTCGTGCAATGGAACGCCATGGGCTACGACTGGCAGCCCATCACGCACCAACGCATCGTGACCAACGTCGAGCGCGGCCGCCAGCGCGCACGTCAGCATCACACTGGCGCCAACATCCTTCTCCACGACGGTCACCAGCAGGGCATTGGCGTGGACCGCACCGCCACCGTCCAGGCCACCGCCGAATTGCTCCAATGCTTTGCCCGCGAAGGCACACGCACGATCACCGTGGACGCCTGGGGCTGATGCGCAGTGTTGACACGTGGCCCGATCGCAGCCAGGAACTCCTCTCCACAAGCTGAAACATAAAATTGTCTCGCGCGCGGAGCGCGAGACTTCTAGCGCATCAGCTCTTCGCAAGCATAGTCGTGGCAGCCTTCAGCGCCTCTGCTTCTCGCTCAATCGCTGCAGCCGTCCGTTCGATCTCGACGTCGACCATCGTCCACTGCTTTTGCTCGATCGCTTCACGCACGGCCGGCAGCGTCTTCACCCCGTACCCTGTGTAGAAGCCCGGCGCATACACCATATTTTCAAACCACGGCCGGTTGGGAAGGCCCTTGGGATCGGTCAAGGTATGCACGACGCGCACCAGTTGCATATCAACGGCGCTATCGCCGCTGTCGCCGTGGGCTGAAAACGCCTTTTCATACTCCGCCGCGGCCGCCGTAAGATCGTCTGACGCCTGATCGAGTGGAGCGAAGTTGAAGTACGGCGGCACGCTTTCGACTGTCGGCGGCACCATCACTTTCTTCGGATCGGCGATCGCCTTGTAGGCCCCGTCCTCGATGTTGATGTTCTGCCGTTTGATCTGCGCGCGCATGGTGACGGCCAGCTTCTCCACTTCGGTCACATAGTCGTGGACCGTGCCAGCCTGGTCGGTGAACTGGTAAGGAATCACATCAGCGTCGGCCATGCGCATCATCATCGTTCCGGCGGTCTGCGCCAGAGCCCGCCCGTAGGCAAAGGTCGTGTCCTCGAAGTGTGTATACCAGTAGAAGTCGTCATAGACCGAGTGATACTGGCCGCCGCCCTGGTCTTCGCCGCCGTAGCCGAGGTTCGCGCTGGGAACCCCCAGGTGATCAATGAAGACAGTGTAATCAGAGCCCGAACCCAGAGCCCCGATCGGCGTGTCGTTGTGGTTGCGGGAACTCATCGGAGCCTCCATCGCCGAAGGGCGAAGCTCAGCCGCCAGGTGCGCACGCTTCCACACCGACATCCCTGTCTCCGGGTCCTGAATGTCCTTGACCACATTGTCAATGAAGTTCTCCAGCGAGTGTGAACCCCCCGCGCGGAAGAATCCTCTTCCGTTGCTGTCAGAGTTGAAGTAAGCAACCGCGTGTTCCCGCAGTTCGTCAGCGTGATATTCCCCCCACTCAGTCGATCCCAGCAGCGCGGGCTCTTCACCGTCCCAGAAGCAGTAGATGATCGTGCGCTGCGGCTTCCATCCCTGCTTGAGCAACTCGCCCAGGCCGCGTGCTTCTTCCAACTCTGCACTGGTTCCGCTGATCGGGTCTCCGGCTCCGTTGACCCACGCATCGTGGTGGTTGCCGCGGATCACCCATTGGCCGGGAAGCGTTGCTCCCGGAATGGTCGCGACCACGTCGTAGAGCGGCTTGCGGTCCCAGTTGAAGCTGATCGCAAAGTGTGCCATCACCTTGCTTGGCCCAGTTCTGTAGGTGATGGGCAGATCGCCGCGCCACGATTCCGGAACGGTCTGGCCGCCCAGCGCGCGAAGGAACGGCAACGCATCCGCATACGAGAGCGGCATCACCGGAATCTTCGTGATGGTCTGCACCTTGTCCAGCGGGATCAACTTCACTCCCGGCTTGGCGCCGACGCCCGGCGTCTGCGGGTCTCCCGGATAGACCGGCATATCCATCACGCTGCCACGCTGAACTCCGTCAGGCGGACGCATCGGACCATCAGGGTAGGAACCACCGCGCGAATAGCCGTCGTCCTTCGGGTCGGAATAAATCAAGCAGCCGACGGCGCCGTGCTGCGCAGCCACTTTGGGCTTGATCCCACGCCACGTCTCGCCATACCGCGCAATCACAATCGCTCCCTTCACTGACACGCCCATCTCCGCCAGCTTCACGTAATCTGCGGGCGCCCCATAGTTCACATACACCAGCGGCGCCGTCACATCTCCGTCGCGCGAGTACGCATTGTACGTGGGCAGTTGCTCCGACTTCTGGCCCGAGGTCGGGTCCACGGCAATCGTCGGCTCCTCCAGCTTCGGAATGAACTTCGGCTCGCTCAGCAACACGAGCTCCCGCGACTTCGGCGTGGGGAACAACGCCGAGAACTCTTCAATCTTTGCATCCAGCCCGAAAGATTTCAGCTGCGCCAGCAGCCACTCCGCGTTGTCCTTGTCATAGGGCGAGCCCACATGATGCGGTCGCGCCGAAAGCCTCCGCATATTCTCGCGCAGCCTGGCCTCATCAGGTATGGCGCGGAACTTCTGCTCCCAGGCCACTTCGGCGGTGGAGTGAGCAGCAGTATAGCCGCGCAACGGCCCAGTGGCCGTAGGCTCAGCAGCGATTGCGGCAAGGGAAACCGACAGAAAGGCGATAGCAAATCGACGCATGGCAAAGTGCCTCGTGAAGGGATTGAGGAGCCAGAGCCCCTCATATACGCTGTGTTGCTGTGTAGTAGGTTTGTAATGCTCTCCCCGTTCCCTGTCAAGTTCGCAAGGAGGCTTGCGCCCAACGTTTCGGCCACGCAGCGCAGCTAGTACCCTGCATCGTCGTAGCTTCCGTCGTCGCCGAACGGCATCCCGGGAGGAGCCTCGATCGGCTTGGCAGGAACAAACTTCGCGGGGTCGCGCTGGAACTCCTGGATGCGGTTGATCATCGCGTCCCGGTGGATGGCTTCGGCTGTGTCGGTGGGCCTCGCCTCCGTGGTCCATTGCTTCAGCAGGTCATCGACATGGTAGAGCGCAATAGCGCGAGCCTGCGACGACGCTTGCGGATTCACGGCCAGCGCGAGCATCCACTCCAAACCGCGAAACTCCGCAGCGCGCTCCACTTCGGAGGACATCGAGTGGCCACTCTCCGGACGCTCCGCCGTCGCCTTCGAGACAGCTTCCATCATCGCGCGGAGTGAAAGCGACCCATTGAGACGCATGTGGTACTGCACCATCCGCGACGCACGCGCTGGATCGAAGAGCACCTGGAACGTGTTGTCAGCGGCGGATTCAGCCGTCGCAACGGGATCGAAGGTAAGCAGCGTCTCTGCCGGGAACGACTCCTGCGTCCGAGGCAGTCCGGGCGGTCTCGGCGGCAACATCTTCAGCAGCGACTCAGGTAGCGTGAGAGTCTCCGGCGAGATGGTCTTCAACACCGCGTCCAACGCCTTCTGCTGGTCGACCGGCGAGACGATCTCGGGCAGCATCTGACCATCCCCGCGCAGGTTGTAGCGGTAGTCGAGCCCGCCGATCTCCTTGATTGCGTCTTCGGTCTGGTAGCGGTGCATCAGGTACAGTGGGACAAGCACATCTTCCAGTTTGGCTAGCGGCTCACCTGGCTTGATTGCATTCACGCCGAAGCGCGCAAGGGCCGCTGTGCGAATCGTAAGAATGCGGTTCAGCTCGTCGGCCGGGTCCGTACCGTCGTCCCACAAGTGAGCATGCGGGTGCGCACCGCCAAAGGGACGCGCGTCTTCGTCGGTGATGTAGATCAGCCCAGTCTTTTCGCTGTCCGTCAGAATCTTGTTCAGCTCTGCGTGCTCGTCCTGCCCCGGCGCGAACTGCCGGTACCCATAGTCGATCGCAACCTTGTCCCAGATGCCGATGTTGACCGGATAAGCGTGCGACAGGTCAGGGACGCCGTTCTTATCCAGCGTGATGTACGGATGCGGATAGTCCATCACCGAGATCGTCTCGTCCACATCGTTATGCGGAAACGCCGACGCGGCAAAGTTGTGCGAGAGCCCGAGCGTGTGGCCTGTCTCGTGCGCCGCCAGCTGGCGCAGGCGCTGAAGCACCATTGCCAACATAGGATCGTTCGCCGGCGTGATCTTTCTGCCGCTCACGAATGGGCTCAGCAGCGCCTCCGCGATCAGGTAGTCCTGCCGTCCGCGCAGCGAACCCAGCGTGACGTTGCCCTTGATGATCTCGCCGGTCCGCGGGTCCGTAATCGCAGCGCCGTAGCTCCAGCCGCGGGTGTAGCGGTGCACCCACTGGATGATGTTGTAGCGCACGTCCATGGGGTCCGCGCCGTTGGGTAGTATGTCGACCCTGAAGGTTCCCGGCGCCCAACCCGCGGCTTGGAAGGCCTGGTCCCACCACCGCGCGCCCTCCAGCAGCGCGTTGCGGATTGGCTCGGGCGCGCCATTATCAACGTAATACTGGATAGGAGTAACGGCCTCACAGCTGTGAGTACAGTTGGGGTCTTTCTTAATCAGGCGGTGACGAATGATGAACTGTTGATCCAGATCATCGCCCAGCGGCACCGTGTAATCGCGATAGGACATCGGGAAGTAGCCAGCTCGCGGATCAAACCGCCGCGGAGTAAAGCCCGGCCCCGGTAGCTCCAGAAACGACTGGTGCTCATGCAGCGTCATCGCATGCGGATCAGGAGTAACTTCAGCGACGTAGTTACCCCTGCGTCCAGCCCCGCTCGCCCCGCCCCCGCCTTCGTTGACAAACGTCAGCATGGCATCCACTTCCGTGTTCTTCGGAAACACCTTGGTGCTGGTCAGGTCAATCGTGGAGCGGCTAAGGTCGACGTGAAACGTACCCTGCTTCAAACGCGCGAGTGTTTCGGCGACGTTGTGAACATCGCGCAGGAAGAAGTCCGTAGCGTCCACCATCACATCTCCGTCAGGCGACTGCGCGGCAACCGTAAAGCCAGCAACAACGGAGGACGGGAATGACTGGTGAACCGTGAGCTGCTCGTTAGGATCGGTCGACGAAGACCGAAACGCCTCATTCGGCTCGATCAGCAACACCTTCGGACCAACGCGCTCGAAGCGCACGATTCTGCCTTCGGATGTCTGCCCTCGATCGAGGCCAAGATCGTTGGACCCGGTGCCGTAGGGCAGCGAGTTAGTCCACAGAATCTCCTTCGACTTGCCGTCTGCGCCAAGATGGACTTCAAGATAAAGCTTGCCAGTGTTGGCGTCCCAGTGCAGCGGCAAAAAGCCGGGCATGTTGGTCATGCTGGCCGTGCGCGCTGAGATTGCGGGGGGTGGCGTATCGGACGCTGCGGCAGAGTGTTCCGGGCGCTGGGCTTGCAGAAGAACAGCCGGCGCGAATAGGGCCAGGGTGAGACAGAGATTCTTGTGCATGCGATTGTTGTAGCACGGTGCAGCTCTCTTCGTAAGTAGAAGTAAGCGCGCGAATGGATCTTTCGCCGTCGCGCAGCGGCTTCCGGATCCGTCGTTTCCCCTGCGAGATGTTGAGCTTGCATCGCTCCGACATTCTTCTGTTTTGCTTTGAATTTTGCCTTTTTCGCCCCTCGCTGAAATTGTTCAGGTGAAACGGGTCGTGTCTGCGTCTTTATCCGTGGTAGAGTCGTCCAACGTCCATTCTCAGCATTAATCGGAGGTCTCTTGTCCTTCCACGGCAGGCTTCACGTTGCACCCGCCCTCCTTGTGTTTGCGCTGTTTTCTGCACGCGCGGCCGTCGCCCAGGATGCACCATCAACCGCTCCGAACACGGGCCATCAACGCCACTCCATGGAGTCCAGCGCGAAGTCCAACGACTCCGATCAAAAAGAATCTCCCGCCCCTGCGATCGAAACCAAGGTCGAGACCAAGCATGACTGGACCGCGGGCTCCCGTCCGATCCACTACACCGCCACCGCCGGAACCCTCATCATCAAAGGCGATGACGACAAGCCCATCGGCAGCATGTTCTACGTCGCCTACACCGAGGACAACGCTCCCGCTAAGACCCGCCCGGTCACCTTCCTCTACAACGGCGGCCCCGGCTCGGCCACCATCTGGCTCCACATGGGCTCGCTCGGCCCGGTACGCGTCGTCACCCAGTCCCCGGACGCCTCCAAGCCAGCGCCATTCGAATGGGTGCCCAACCAATACAGCCTGCTCGACAAGTCCGACCTGGTCTTCATCGACGCTCCGCTGACCGGTTTCTCCCGCCTCGTCGACAAGGGAACCGCCAAGGAGCTCACCGGCGTCGATCCGGATCTCCACGCCTTCGAAAAGTTCATCGTCCGCTACATCACGCTCAACCAGCGCTGGAACTCGCCGAAGTTCCTCTTCGGTGAGAGCTACGGCACCACCCGTTCCGCGGGTCTGGTCGGCCTGCTCAACAACGACGGCATCGAATTCAACGGTGTCACGCTGCTCTCTTCCATCCTCAACTACGGCGTCGAAATTCCCGGCTACGATACCGGGTACTGGGGCAATCTTCCCTCCTACGCCGCGATCGCCTGGTACCACAAGAAGGTGCCGCAGACCATGCCTCTCGCCGCGTGGGTAGACGAAGCGCGCAAGTTTGCCGCCGGCCCCTACGCCGACGCCCTGATGCAAGGCGACCGCATCTCACCGGCCGACTTCGACGCGACCGCTGAGAAAGTTGCGCAGTTCACCGGTCTCCCCGTCCAGTACGTCAAGGACGCCGACCTCCGCATCTCGGCCTCCCGCTTCCGCAAGCAGCTCATGCTGGGCGACCAGCAGATTCTCGGCCGCTACGATGCTCGCTTCGAAGGCTCCGACGTTGATGCCGCTGGCGAAAACCCCGGCTACGATCCATCCGACACCGGCATCAGCGGCGCGTTCGTCGGTGCCTTTCACGAATACCTGGCGACCGAGTTGAAGTACACCACCAACGAAAACTACGATCTCCACGCTCCCCGCACCCCCGGCGCCACCGGTGGCTGGGACGAGCACCACCAGCCTTCCGGTGGTTCTTCCAGAGGCTTCGGCCGCGGTGGTCAGTCCATGCCCGACGTCGCCGTCGACCTGGCCGATGCCATCCGTAAGAATCCGCATCTCCAGGTCTTCTCCGCCAACGGCTACTTCGACCTCGCCACCCCGTTCTTCATCACCGAGTTCGATCTGGCTCACATGGAACTCCCCGCCTCTCTGCGCGGCAACGTCCACTTCGGCTACTATCCCGCCGGCCACATGGTCTATCTCAACGTCGAGGCCCTCAAGATGCTCCACGCCGACATGGACCACTTCTACGACGAGGCCGCCCCCCAATAGCGTCCTACGCCATCAACCCATACGCAAAATACCCCCACGCTCGTCCAGGTGGGGGTGTTTTGCTACTCAATCCAATAGCCTCAATGTCGATGGTGCGCCCGAGAAGATTCGAACTTCTGACCTACAGCTTCGGAGGCTGCCGCTCTATCCAGCTGAGCTACGGGCGCATGCTTCTAGCCTAGCAGAAACCCTCGCAACCGCAACAACCCGTGTCCCAAATCAACCCCTTGGGAGTACGATATCAGCCATGAGAAACCCTGCCCGCTGTACCACCGTTGCCCTCGCGCTCGCCTTCGCCGCCACCCTCGGCGTCTCCACACCTGCATCCGCACAGATGGCAGGTATGAAGATGCACACCAAGTCCTCCAAGCCGCTGGCCAGCCCCGCTGCCATGACCGACGTCTCCCTCGACGGCGCGCACATCACCATCCACTACAACTCGCCCCGCATGCGCGGACGCAAGATCATGGGCGCCCTTGTGCCGTATGGCAAGCCCTGGCGCACCGGAGCCAACCCCGCCACCAGCTTCGTCACCACCGGAAACCTCAAGATCGGTGACCTTACCGTTCCCGCCGGCAGCTACACGCTCGACACGCTGCCCGCCGCTCCCGGCACACCCTGGCTGTTCATCGTCAGCAAGAAGACCGGCGAGTGGGGCATCCCTTATCCAGAGGGTGACGACCTCGGCCGCACACCCATGCAGTACGCCCAGATGTCTGCGCCGCAAGAGGACATGACCATCAGCTTCGAACACACCAAAAAGCACTCCACCGAGCTGCACGTAAAGTGGGAAACCACCGATGTCTCAGTCAAGATCGAAGCTGTAAAGTAATCTGCAACGGAATCAACGAAGCAATCAGCCTTCGTTCTTCCTACGCCTGGCATCGGCCTCGTCGTTGAGCTTGCTCAGCGCCGAGGCCACCAGCTCCTTCGCCCCGCCAATCCCCGCCAGCACCGCCTGCAGATCCATCTTCGGCAGCGCCGGGTTGCGCTCGCTCTTGCAGTACACCCCATGCTGTCCCACCAGCACCATCGCATCCGTCAGAACATCCAGCGCCACAGCCAGCCGCCCCCGAGCCTCGCCACGCATAAACTCCTCGCGCTCCAACTCCGCGCCGCGCGCATAGAACACGTCTCCATGCCGATAGAACGGCGATCCCTTCCGACCATCCTCGCTGTCCCCCACTACCACTCCTTCGCGGCGGTGTCCGGTGTCAGCTCCGTCTTAGCAATCGGAGCTTTCCACCGCAGCACTGGCTTTCGAGCCGCCGTAGTCTCATCCAGCCGCTGAATCCGAGTCGTATGCGGAGCCGTCTGCACCAGCTCAGGATTCTCTTCCGCCTCGCGCGCAATCTGTTTCAGCGCATCAATCAGCAAATCCAGCTCCTCGCGACTCTCACTCTCCGTTGGCTCAATCATCATCGCGCCCGCAACCACCAGCGGAAAGCTGACGGTATAAGCATGGAACCCATAATCGATGAGTCGCTTGCCCATGTCGCCCGTCTTCACGCCATTCTTCGCCTGCAGCTTATCGCTGAACACGACCTCGTGCAGCGACGCCGACTTATAAGGCAGCTCAAACACCCCATCCAGCTTGGCGCGAATGTAATTCGCATTCAGCACCGCATCCTCGGTCGTCTGCCGCAGACCATCCGGCCCGTTGGCCAGAATGTAAGCCAGCGCGCGAATGAACATCCCAAAGTTGCCATACCACGCACGCACACGCCCCACACTCTGCGGCCGGTTATACTCCAGCCCAAGCGAGCCATCAGCATTGGTCTTCACCATAGGCGTAGGCAAAAACGGCTCCAGAATCTTCTTGCAAGCCACCGGCCCCGACCCCGGTCCACCGCCGCCATGCGGCGTAGAAAACGTCTTATGCAGATTCAGGTGCATCACATCCACGCCAAAATCGCCCGGCCGCGTCTTCCCGCACAGCGCATTCATATTCGCGCCGTCCATGTAGAGCAGCGCGCCCTTCGCATGCAGTATGTCCGCAATCTTGTGAATGTCACTCTCGAACACACCAATGGTCGAAGGGTTGGTCAGCATCAGCGCGGCAACATCCTCATCCACCATGCGCTCCAGCTCCGCGAGGTCCACCATCCCCAGCACATTGCTCTTCAAATTCGCAACCTCATACCCGCAGATCGCCGCCGTAGCCGGGTTCGTCCCATGCGCCGAGTCGGGAATAATAATCTTCTTCCGCGCATTCCCCTTAGCCTCGTGATAAGCCCGCGCCATCAGAATGCCAGTAAACTCACCCTGCGCGCCCGCCGCTGGCTGCAGCGTAATCGTATCCATGCCCGTAATTTCGATCAGGCACTCCGACAGCAACTTCATAATCCCCAGCGCGCCCTGGCTCAAAGCCTCCGGCTGATAGGGATGCGCCTCAGCCAACCCCTCCAGCCGCGCCACCGCTTCATTGATCCGAGGGTTGTACTTCATCGTGCAAGACCCCAGCGGATACATCCCCAGATCAATCGCATAGTTCCACGTAGAAAGTCGCGTGAAGTGTCGAATGATCTCAATCTCTGAGAGCTCAGGCATGGCGCCAAGCCCATCCGTCCGCACCGCATCGCCCAACAGCGCAGCCGCATCCACCGCCGGCACATCCAGTTGCGCCAGCCGATACCCCTTCTTACCCGCCGAAGACTTCTCAAACATCAAGTCCTCGTTCTGATTGACATGTGTCGTCGCCTTGCGCGGCGTACCAATAAACTTTTCTGACATAAGCGAGTTACCTCTTGAGTCCTTGCTGCTCGGCGGCATAAGCCCGCCGCTGCATGAAGTTGAACGTAAGCGCCGCAGCAGGGATCAGCACCGCCGCAGCTACGAAAAAGACTTTATTCCCGACTGTACCCACAAGAATCAGCAACACTGCTACCAGCACCGCAAAGACGAACGCGGCACTGCGCAGCATGCGCTTGCGAAACCTGCGGGTCATGGGACGAGCCGTGCCAGCCATCACTTAAAACTCCTCCTCATCCATCCCGCTACCATCGGCCGAGTAACTCCCAGCCTCTGGCCCATCCAACTCTTCCTCACGCAAGCTCAGTGCAATCACGGTGCCCGACTCGAACTCCACCGTCAGAGCTTCCAACTCTTCCAGCGAGACCTTCGCGACCATCTCGCCAATCTGCGCGCACAGCGCATTCCGATACTCCGGCTCCCCAAACGCAATCGAAAAGTCCGCCAGCAGGATATGCGGCCACGCATAAAGTGTCAGCATCGGACCATCGAAGCGCAGCCGCAGATAGTCGCCAACAAACTCCACCGCCGACAACTCCTGTCCCTCAATCGCGCTGATATCCATCGCTACTTCGCTCCCACGAGCTCACGCGTACCAGCAAGCACCGCAGCCGCAGCATCCATCTGCGCCTTGGTCGTCAACTCCGTTGCGCACCACAGCGTCGCATTTTCACCCAGCTCCGGATACCACTTCGCCAGCGAAAGCCCGCCAATAATCTGCTTCTCAAGCAACTTCGCATGAAGCGCGTGGGCAGAGTCCTTTGTAGTCAGCACAAACTCATGGAACCGCGCCGCACCATCGAACTTCGTCGCAGCTCCCGCATCCAGCAGAGCCTTCCGCAAGTAAGCCGCCTTCGCAAGATTCTGCTCCGCCAACTCGCGCAACCCTTCCTTGCCATACACGGTCATAAAGATCGTGACCATCATCGCAACCAGCGCCTGATTCGTACAGATATTCGAAGTAGCCTTCTCACGCCGAATATGCTGCTCACGCGTGCTAAGCGTCAGCACAAATCCGCGCTTGCCATTCGTGTCCTTGGTCTCGCCAACAAGCCGCCCCGGCATCTGCCGCAGGAACTTCTCCTTGCAAGCAATCACTCCGCAGTAAGGCCCGCCAAATCCCACAGCCACGCCAAAGCTCTGAGCCTCCAGCGAAACAATATCCGCCTCCACCGGAGCCTTCACAATCCCCAGCGAAACCGCCTCGGCAATCGAAACAATCAGCAGCGCGCCCTTCTTATGCGCAATCTCTGCAATCGCAGCAACATCCTCAATCGTCCCAAAGAAGTTCGGCGACTGAATCAACACGCAAGCCGTCTCATCCGAAATCGCAGCGTCCAGCGCCGCCAAATCCACGCGCCCAGACTCGCCGACATACCCAACCTCAGTAATTGGAATCTCCTGATGCTTGGTCACGGTAGCCAGCACTTCTCGATACTCCGGATGCACCGTGCGCGCCACAACCGCGCCCTGCCGCCCAGTCACGCGGCAAGCCATCAGCACACTCTCGGCCGCGCCCGTAGACCCGTCATACATCGATGCGTTCGCAATCTCCATCCCGGTCAGCTCGCAGATCATCGTCTGGAACTCAAACATCGCCTGCAGCGTTCCCTGCGCAATCTCCGGTTGATACGGCGTATAGCTGGTAAGAAACTCCCCACGTTGCACCAGCGAATCAATAATCACCGGCCGATAGTGCCGATAAGCTCCCGCACCCAGAAAGCTCGCATACATCTTCGCCGCTGGCAGCGCAGCCAACTCCGCCGCATCGCCGCTGGCAACGTTCGCGCCAAACGCACGAAACCGCTCCAAAATCTCCGACTCCGAATGCTGCCGAGGAATCTTCAAATCCTCCGTCAGCCGGTACTCCCCAGGAATCGTCTCAAACAAGCTCTCAATCGTAGGCACGCCAATCTCAGCGAGCATCGCCTCGCGGTCAGCCGGCGACTTCGGCAAATAACGCATAGTAGGATCCCTCTTGCAACAACGCTCGTTTAGTGTCCGGTCTCTTCGGCCACAAACTTCTCATAGTCCGCCGCACTCAGCAGCCCATCCACCGGCGCACCCTTCACCGCCAGCTTAATAATCCACGTCTCATTCGCCGCGGTATTAATCGTCTCCGGCGCATCATTCAGCGCAGAGTTCACCGCGGTCACGGTTCCCGCCACCGGCACATACAAATCGCTCACAGCCTTCACGCTCTCGACCGACCCAAACGTAGCACCGGCCTCGATCTCCTGCCCCACCTTCGGCAGGTCCACAAACACAATGTCGCCCAGCGACTCCTGCGCATAGTCAGTAATGCCGACCGTCGCCGTGTCACCCTCCAGCAGCAGCCACTCGTGCGACTTGGCATAACGATAGTTCTCGGGATAGCTCATGATTCCTCTTGGGTGGTGCTTGATTAGAAATGATTACCCTTCAATTGTAGGCAGGCCAGCGGTGGAAAGCGAACGTCGAATCCGGCGTTTCATCCCCCACAAAAGCTCCGCCACTTCTGCACGTTCTTTACGGCTGTGGCGCAGCCGCAACCTTCGGCTTCTTATAAAACGGAGTCGGAACCACCACCGCCTTCACCTTCTGCCCGCGAACCTCAACCGCAACCTCAGTCCCAACCTCGACAAAGCTCATCGGTACATACGCCAGCGCAATATTCTTCTTCAAAAACGGCGACGGCGACCCGCTAGTGATCTCACCAATCCGCTCGCCCTCGAGCGAAAACACCGGGTATCCATCGCGTCCAATCCCGCGCTCCACCATCTCCAACCCGACGAGGCGCTTACTCGGCCCGCCTTCCGCCTGCACCGCCGCCAGAGCCTCGCGTCCCACAAAGTCCACTCCCTTATCCATCTTGCAGTACCGGCCCAGGTTAGCCTCCCACACATTCAGGCTGTCTGAGATCTCGTGCCCATACAGCGCCATCCCCGCCTCCATCCGCAGCGTATTTCGTGCGCCCAGCCCGCAAGGCATAATCCCAAACTCCTCACCAGCAGCCAGCACCTCACTCCAAACGCGCGCGCTCGTAGCCTCGTCGCTGGGCACATAGATCTCGAACCCGTCTTCGCCCGTATAGCCCGTCCGCGCAATCAGCACATTGTGCAGCCCACACACCTGCCCCCACGTAAACCAGTAGTGCTTAATCGGCGTAAGGTCCACGGGGGTCAGCTTCTGCAGCGTGGCCATGGCCTTCGGTCCTTGGATCGCGATCTGCGTGTAGTAGTCGCTCACGTTGGTGATGTGCAATCCGCTCATCCCGCCGAGGGTCTGCCGCACCCACTGCACATCCTTCTCGCGCGTCCCTGCGTTAATTACGATCAGGTAGTCGTTCTCGCCCAGCTTGTGCAGAATCACGTCATCAACAAACGTGCCATTCGGATACAGCATCGCTGAGTAGTGCGCCTGCCCCACCTGCAGCTTGCTCGCGTCGTTCATACACAGCTTCTGCACCGCGGCCGTCGAATTAGGCCCACGCAGTTGAATGTCGCCCATATGCGAAACATCAAACACGCCCACGCCCGTGCGCACCGCCATGTGCTCATCGATCAGCCCGCGATACTGCACCGGCATGTCCCATCCGCCAAAGTCCACCATGCGCGCCTTGTGTTTGTGGTGGGTTGCATGCAGCGCTGTCTTGCGCAGCGGGGAAGGGGCAACGGCGGTGCTCGTTTCAGTCATGGAAAGTCTGCCTTTTCTAGGCTGCGGCGCCTGTACTCGCGCCTCCCGCAACCCAGTCAAACGATATCAAACCGCAACCACCCAGGGCGAACATCACAACCACACCGGCCGCTCATCGCACAAGCATCCTTCGGGCTGCCGTCACTCAGCGGCGGTCCTTCAGATACGCCCGCACAAAGTTGCTCACGGTAAAGTACGCGAACACCACAAAGGCCGCAGCCAGACCCCAGAATTCTCTCCCGCGTGGCGACGCAAACGGCAGGTGCAAGGCAGCGCGGTCCTTCCACGCACCCTGGAACATAAACATCGCGATCAGCGCAAAGAACAACCCCGTCACCTGCAGCCACACCACGCCGGAAAACCGCGCCAACGGTGTCCAGATCGATCGCCCCAGCTTCCCCGCGTGCTTGGTGGCTGCAGCCGCTGTGCGCCCGGTCTGCGCCACTCTCTCGGTCACGACAGCCGGTCGAGGCCGTGCCTGCTGAACCTGCGGGGCGCTCGCTGCCTTGATCGCCGGGCCGGCCGCACCCGGAGTAGTCGCCGCGTCCGCCGCCTGCATCAGCGTCTTCGCCGCGTGGCGTGCTCCGTACCCCAGTGCGCGTCCAAAACGAACCCTGTCCATAGCTCCCAGTCTATCGTCCAGTGTACTTTCGCGCGCTGTCCAAACGCGCTGCCACCGCCCCACATAACCCCATCGCCCTCTCCTGCATCCAACCTCTCACGGCATACGTACTCAGGCCAGGAGACAAAGGGCAAGAATGAAGAATCTAATTTTTTTGGTGAGTGGCATAGCAGCAGCGACGGTAGGCTTCCTGGTTTGGCATCGCACCTCCGTCCAGCCGGTAGAAGCGCTGGCGCACCGCCTGGAGGATGCCTGGGCCGACCACCACACCGTCGTCTAACCAGCCTCCAGCAATAGCTCAATCCATCATCTCTCAACGCATCCCATCCTCCCTCCGCACGTTCTGCGCGGACATCCACCCTGTACGATCGTGGATAACATCCAGCTCGATCCGGTCGATAAATGATCCAGTGCGGTCTGGCAGAGAACGTCCGCAACGATCTGGTTGATAATGGTGAAGAAGGGAAGCACGGTATGAAAAAGTTAGTCTGGTTCATCGGTGGCATGGCGGCGGCGGCCGCTGGATTTCTGGTCTGGAACGCCAATCGCTCGCAGCCGCTGTGCGAGCCCACCTACTATCTCGACGAAGACTCTTCCGAAGACAATCCAACGTTTGTGTAGTTTTCAACGGACTTCTGGTAATCTTTCCTGATTCCAAGTCGTATCTCCACTTGGCGTCCACCGCATAGTCGGCGTAATCTTGGAATAGCAAAGTAATGTACCCGCAGCTGCCGTTCCCGCTGATGTTGGCAGGGAATACCCAATGCGTGGGATGGGCATTCCAGCATCGGAGAAGCAAGTTTTCTCTCGAAACACTTGTTTCTCTACGACGGGGAGGTGGCATTGAATCAGCAGGTCAAAGACCTAATCCAGAAACTGGGCGAAGCGATCCACGAGTCGGTCAGCGAGTCCGATCAGATCTCAGGCGTCGTCCGCGAGATTCGAGAGCAGGGGTTCGATGTCCTCCTGATGCTCGAAGCCACCATCGGCCTCAACGAGGTCGAAGAGGAAGCCGAACCCACAGAGGTCGACGATGTCGGCGACGCGACCGGCGGCCCCTTCACCCGTAACGATCTCACTTTCCTCAAGTCTCTTCGCATCTCCACCGAGGAGAACGAATCCGCAACAGCCGATGGCCCTGAATCGACAGGCGCAGACTCTCCTCCGGGCTCGTAGCTCGTCCCTCGATTTGCCAAGAATTTCTCTCCGCTGATACTCTCGGGCGTCGTGGATGCCGTAACCTGCATCCGAGCAAGAGTGCACGCGACACTCTGTCGCACAGCCATTCGAGGAAGCTGGATCATGAGAGATACGTTAGGCGTTTTGCTTGCAGGTGGTGCTGGAGAGCGGCTCTTTCCGCTCACTCGCGATCGCGCCAAGCCTGCTGTTCCCTTTGCCGGTCAGTACCGCATCATCGACATCACCCTCTCCAACTGCATCAACTCCGACCTCCGCCACGTCTACATCCTCACCCAGTACAAGGCGCTCTCGCTCAATCGCCACATCCGCGAAGGCTGGGGTTCGGTCGTCGCCACCGAGCTCGGCGAGTTCATCGAGATCCTCCCCCCCATGCAGCGCGTCTCCAAAAGCTGGTATCAGGGCACCGCCGACGCTGTATTCCAGAACATCTACTCCATCGGCTCCGAAGAACCCAAGTTCGTTCTCATCCTCTCCGGCGACCACATCTACAAGATGAACTACGCCCGCATGAAGCAGCAGCACTGCGACTCCGGCGCCGACGTCACCATCGCAACTCTCCCCATCACTCCCGACAAGGTCTCCGAGTTCGGCGTCGTCGAAGTCGCCAAGAACGGCAGCGTAACCGGCTTCGTCGAGAAGCCCAAGACCACCGACATCCGCTCGCCCTTCAACCCCGACATGGTTGATGTTTCCATGGGCATCTACCTCTTTAACACCGACGTCCTGCTTCCCGAACTGGTCCGCGATTCCGAAAATCCCGACTCGCGCCACGACTTCGGCCACGACATCCTGCCCAAGCTCCTCGGCCGCTATAAAGTCAATGCCTACAACTTTGTCGACGAGAACAAGCAGCGTGCCCTCTACTGGCGAGACGTCGGCACCCTCGAGGCCTACTACGAGGCCAACATGGACATCGCAGCCGTAGCCCCCACCTTCAACCTCTACGACAAGTCCTGGCCCATGCGCTCCCGCGCCTACCAATACCCGCCCGCCAAGTTCGTCTTTGGCGAACCCGGCCGCACCGGCATGGGCATCAACTCCATCGTCAGCGCCGGCTGCATCATCTCCGGCTCTGTCCTCCGCAACTCCGTCCTCTCCCACGATGTCCGCGTCAACAGCTACGCGGACGTCGACTCCAGCATCATCTTCTCCCACGTCAACATAGGCCGCCACTGCCGCATCCGCCACGCCATCATCGACCGCGACGCCCACATCACGGACGGCACCGTCATCGGCTACGACTCCAACGAGGACAAGAAAAACTACTTCGTCACCGCCAGCGGCCTGACCGTTGTCACCCGCGACTACTCCGCCTACGAAAACCCAGTCTCCCCAGAATTCCTACAACCCTAAAGAACAGGAAGTAGGAATAAATAGCAGGAAATAAAACCAGCATGAGGCCGCGTACCCTCATCAGGAAAGCAGCAAAGCGAAGACCCTCCTTCAAGGAGGGCCTTCGCTTTTTTCTACCTACGACCTACTACCTGTTTCCTGCCTCTACCGATGTCCCAGCCGGTACACCACACCCATCGAGACCCCGACGTACTCGCGCGTCTCGGTGCCAAAGTGTTCGAAGGTCAAATCAGGCTGCACCCTGATCGCCAGCTTACCGCTCTCATTGAAGTCGATGCTGCCACCCACAGCGCCCCAGGGCGCGATGTGGTTGCAGTACAGTCCCAGGTTACCCACCTGGCCCTCACCCTGCTGCGCCGCGCACGCGCTCACCGGGCTTCCGCCAGGGTAGTGAGTCACCGCATAGTTGAAGTCGCCGTCGGTCGCGCCGCCCAGCACATGCAAGTCTACTGCCGCATAGCGGTTCTTCGGTCCTCGATACTGCAAGCCGCCGGAGAAGATGTTCTGCATCACCACCACGCGGTTATAAAAGGTGCTGATCACCGGCGTCGTACCGGCGCCAAAGCGATAGTCCGCAGCCAGCCCCAGCTTGCCCGTCAGCCAATACGTTCCCATGGCCTCGGCGCCGCCCATGTTGTAGCGTTTGCCAGGCTGGTTCTGCCCGGCCTGCCCGTTCATAAACGCAAGGCCGCCATACACCTCCCACCGGTTGTCGTACTTCGGTCCCGTGTAAGGAGCCAGCGCTGCCGCTGTCGCCTTGGTTACCGCCACGGTTCCTGGCGCTGCAGTCGTCTGCGAACTCGACTGGCTGCTCGATTGGGAAGCAGGCGATTGCGAGCTCGAATCCTGCGCCATCGCGTTCGGTGCTCCAATCACTCCAGCTATCCCCAGCCCCACTACCAAGCTCAGGGTCATGCTCAAGGTTGTTGCGCAGGCCACCTTGCGAGTGGCAGAGTCAAAGGTTTTCGTAATCAGTTGCAGCATCTTCCTCGTAGGCGGGCTCAAGTGAGCAGCGCGGGTCCATCAGGTTGCGCCCGCGCGAAGCCTCTTCCAAGGCGCTTACGGAGCGTCTCTCCAAGGATATACTGTCTCGCATCTCCGCACCCGCCCAGCCCAGCTTTTGCATCCAATTCCGCCTCTTCCGCGTTCTACTTATGCCAGCCAGTACCCCGCCTGCGGGCATTCCCCGCTCGGACGATAGCGCTTGGAACGTGCGACAATGAATCGTCGCCGTCCGTAGCACGCGGGCGCGGCAGCAGGGAGATCTTCGTATGGGCGATTTATTTCAACCGTGGCACCTCATCATCCTGGCAGGCCTTGCCATCCTTCTCTTCGGCGGCAAAAAGCTCCCCGAGCTAGGCAAAGGTCTAGGTGAAGGTCTGCGCGGCTTCAAAGAGGGCATGAAGGGCATCAACGACGACGTCAAAGCGGACGCAAAACCCGCCGACACCGCTCACGTAGTAACCCCCAAGCCAGACGAGGCCACCAAGCCCCCCACCGCCTAAGCCTCCGCATCGGACGCTCCACATCTCAGACGCTCCAACACCCCAAGAGCGACGCCCGCCCATCCCGCGGTCGTCGCTCTTTACTTTGCCCCAGCTTCTAGAAGAGGCTCAGACTTTGGCCGGACACTCAAGCCTTTGCCCTTGCTTCTGAGATAGGTCCGGGCTTTAGCCCGGACATTTCGGCCTCACACGATCGGGGCTTTAGCCCCTGGGACTACTCTCTCGGGAAGCCAAACGACCGCATCGTTTGGTGTAGTGGAGAAACCTGCAGCTTATTCTTACCCGTGTGCTGCATCCCCAGCATGAATTCGACCTAAGCATCGTTCGCATCTTCGCCCAGCAGAAAACGCGCCACCCACGGACCGAAGCGGTAGAAGAAGATGGCGAGAATGAGATCGGCAAATCCTCGTAGCGCCAGCGCAGAACTCTCCGCGATAATCCTCGCGGACATGCCGCTGAGCCCAGGCGCATTTTTCAGCAAGGGCAAGGAATTGAGCAACATGAAAGTTGTCGGAACCTGGATCAAGGTTGTGAGCCCCTGGTAGAGCAACCACAACGAAATCACACGGCTGGTAAGAAAAGCTGCTTGCTTCGCGGACATAGAGGTCTCCTGATGACCCTCACAGTGTAATCATCACCACCGCCGCCAGCGCAGCCACCATCCCCAAACCCTGCCGCCGCGTAGGCCGTTCATGCAGTGCCCAAGCCGCCAGCAGAATCGTCCCCGCCGGATACAAACTCGCCAGCACCGAAGCCACATCCAGGCGCCCCAACCGCGTCGCGGCCATAAACAGCACATTCCCACTCGTATCCAGCAGCGCCACCGCGCAAGCCCACCCCAATACCGCAGGCCATCTCCCAGCCATCGGGTGCCCCAGAGGCTGCCCTGAGCCTGTCGAAGGATTCGGATCTTCGGACCTGGGCTGGAGCCGCGACCCGCTACCAATCAACGCCGTTACCCCCAGCGTCACCGCGCAAAGCGTCACACTGCTCGCACGAGCAATCGCCATCGGCATCACCAGCCCCAGCGGATTCGCCATCCTCAACGCCACAAAATAAACCCCAAACGCCAAGCCAGCAAAGATCGCCAGCGCCATCGTGCCGCGTGACTCTCCCTTGCTCTCCGGAGAATCCCCCGCCGCAATCATCCAGATCGCCCCGCCAGCCAGCGCAAACCCCGCCAACCGCAACCCGCTCGGCGCACCCTCCATCCAACTCGACACCACCGCCGGAATCGCCGCCGCCAGCAACCCGCTCACCGCCGCAGAGATCCCCATCCCCCCCCGGCTCAACGCAATATAGAACGCCACCACACCCAGCGCGCCGGTAACGCCCCCTGCAACGGACCACAGCCCCGCAGCCCCATGCGGCAACCCGGCGTGTCGCGCCCACAGGATGCTCACCAAAACCACCAGGCTGATCGCATGCGCCAGGATCACAAACCGGATCGCCGCCGGCACGCGTCCCCCCGAGGCCTTCACCCCCATGCCCCCGGAAAAATCACCGCCGCCCCAGAAGGCGGCGGCTGTGAGCGCAATCAGCGCATTCTCGTGGATCGCAAACGCCATCGGTCTACTGCGGCGCCGGTGCAGTCGCCGGCGGCGGTAGCGCACGTGTGTTGTCCGCAGCCGACGGATAATACCCGTCCTTGCAGATGATCTCCAAATCGGGCCGCAGCACGCGGATCACTGTCTTCCGATAGCTCTCGTTGAACCGGCTCTCATGCGTGTTGTACCCAACCGTGTACTGCGCACGCACCTCGTGGGTGATCTTCGAGAAGCTCTCCTCAATCCCCTTCGGCCGGAACTCCGGATCGGTCTGTCCGCCTGTCTCCGCCGCGTACTTCGGCAGCACATCGTCGCGCATGGTCAACGGCAGGTGTATCCGGTCCAGAAAGCCCACGCCCCGGATCGAGGACTGCCCCACCAGCGTCGACCACACCGCAATATTGTTTGTCAGCAAATATTTGATCACCTGCTTCTGCGTGGCCTTGCTGCCATACTCCTTGCCGTCGGAGATTACATACACAATCCGCCGCTGCTGATGCCCCGGAGTCCTTCCCGTAGTCGCCACCGCCTGCGCCGCCGCCAGGATCGCATCATTCAGCGTGTGGTACTCCCTCGGCACCGTGAAGGACATGCTGCCCGGCTGATGCCCCTGATCCTCAACTCCATCCACCGGCATATTGTTAACCACCTCGTCATGCGCCAGCGGCCCCGACAGCCCCATCAACGGCTCACGACCCAAGCCCTTGCTCTGCTCCAGCACCGCGCCCAGCCGCGCGCTCTGCGCTGCCGTAAACGTCGTCTGCTCCTTCACTCCGTTGTTGTACGTGAACACCGCCACCTGGTCATACGGAGAAAACGCCCCCTGCAGTGCCGCCAGCGAGTCATTGATCTTCTCCATCGTGTCCTGCGTCACGCTCTGGTCAATCACCAGCGCCACCGACAGTGGCAGCGGGTCCGACGAAAAGTAGGTGATATGCTGCCGCAATCCGTTCTCATACACTCGCACATCGCGATACGTCAGCCCCGGAACCAGGTTTCCCTTCCGGTCCTTCACCGTAAACGGAATCTCATGGAACTGCACATTCAAGCTCAAAGTATTCAGCGCTGTCTGCGACGACGACGGAGGTGGTCCCTGCTGCTGGTCCACCGCCGGCT
>JBAVDD010000262.1:0-5736 GCA_049587035.1 Acidobacteriaceae bacterium
GTTCTGCAGTGCGTCCGCATAGGGCTGAACGTCGATTAGCTCAGAGGGGTCGTAGCCCGAGATGGGTGATGCTGTGATGTTCCGGATATTGTCCGCGCCCGTACCCAGAGAGGTCATCCCAAGCTTCCGCACAGCATTGAGCACATTCACAATGTTTGTCGGTCTAAATTCGCGAAGCTGGATGTTGGCTCGGGTAGTCAGATCGAGACGACCATTGCCCCATTCGTCTGCGATAAAGCACAAGCCACGCAGTTGCTCGGTTGTTAGTGCACCACCAGGTACGCGAAGACGCAGCATGAACGAATCCTGCGCGGGCGCTACATAAAACAAACCATGAAACTTGAAGCGGAAGCGGTGCTCTGCATCTGGAATACGGCCTTCTTGAGCGTGAGCTAGTAGCTCATCCCATGCATCGAGTGGATTTCGTTCGCACTTCCAAAGCTCCTCGGGTGAAAGGTCACTCACAGGGGTGTTCCAGAATTGCGGCTCTTCTGCGGCAAGATTCTGCACCCCGCTCGCTGGATCGGCTGTGATCGCCCCTGACGGCAAGTTTCCAGCGAATGGCAACCGTGGCATGGCTTCTGCGAAGAACGTCCGCAGATAAGTCTTTTGTTCTTTCGTAAACTCGGCGCTTTGTTGTTCCTGTGTGGCTACAGCTTGGATCATCGACACATCCCCGGTTGCGTTTCATTGCGAATAGGGCATGCAGCGATCCTAAGATTCCGGGCCTTGTATGGATGGAGGGGTGTTCTGGCAAGCGCGAACACAAGAGTGCCTCCACCATGCAGCTGGTGACCTCAGGCTCGTCGCGGAGCGAAAACTTTTGCAGGGAACAAGCCAGGCGCATCAGGGGGCCGGGCTGTAGATCATCTCCACTCGAAATGCGCAGTCAGGGCGCAGATGCAGTGGATGAATCAGAGTATAAGGCCAGGCTCTCTATCGCGCAAGAAGTTTGTGACGCGTATATTCAAAAGAATCTCTGCTTTCGGTTTTTTGTTGCAGCGAAACTGCTCAGGTCTTTGGAGGATTATGCCGCACGCAAGCTTCGACGGACTTCGGGTGCTCTCGCTCGAGTCGCGCCGTGCCCGTGAGGTAGAAAAGCTCATCCGGACTTATAGCGGTGACCCGTTAGTTGTGCCGGTAATGCGTGAGATTTCTCTCTCCTCGAATACCGTCTGTCTAGACTTTGGTCGCCGCCTGCTGGCTGGAGAGTTTCAACTTATCGTCTTTCTCACAGGTGTTGGTGTGAGCAAGGTCATGGAGATTCTTGCCACTGCATACGACCGGGATTTGATTCTTAATGCCATGCGGCGATGTGAAATCGTAGCGCGCGGCATAAAGCCGCTGTCGGTATTGAGGGAGTTGAAGGTCCCAGTCGCCGTAATGACGAGTGAACCGAGTACTTGGCATCAAGTTCTTGCAGAGATGGATGCGGTCTATGGGGATCGCCTGTCTACGATGAATATCGCCGTTCAGGAATATGGCGCGACCAACCCGGAGTTGATTGCAGAGCTTGTAAGCCGTTCGGCCTCCGTGATCAAAGTGCCTGTGTACCAGTGGGGCTTGCCCACAGATCTAGCGCCTTTGCGTGCATGCATTCAAGAAATCATCGACGGAGAAATAGACGTCGTTCTGTTTATGACGGCAGTCCAGGCAATTCATTTGTTTCAAGTTGCCGCCGAGATGGGCTTGGAAAACGAACTCCGCAACGCCTTCCAATCGGTCGCTGTTGTTTCTGTTGGTCCCACAACGACTGAAGAGTTACTTCACTATCATATTCAGCCCGACTTTGAGCCCTCGCGTCCGCGTATGGGCTTTATGGTCAACGAGGCCGCACAGTACGCCGGAAAAGTCTTGGCGACAAAGCGTACACCTGCACCGCCATCCGATACCTCTTCAGAGGGTACTGACCAATCTGATACGGGCGAAGGCGTACCTCGCAAGAATGTAGTCGAGGAGAACACTTCTACTCGTCCCTATGTTCAGCAGGTAGCGCAGTCAACGTCGACAATGGCAGGCTTCCGAGATGGGCTTGCCTCGCTGGATGTGTTGCAGGAAATCAGCGGAAGCTTTGCTACATCCGATCCACTTCATGTCGTTCTTGCGCGGATCGTTGCTTGCGTCTCAGCGATTGTTCCTTGCGATTCCTGCTTTCTCTACACGCTCGAAGACGACAAGCTAGTTCTTCGTGCATCGCGGAATCCGCACTCAGACGAGCTGGATCAGCTCAAGATGTCCGTGGGGCAGGGCGTTACGGGATGGGTGGCCGAGCATCGCGAACCCGTTGCGATTTCCGAGAAGGCCAGTGAAGATCCTCGCTTCAGCCCCTTCCTCGCTCTTCCAGAGGACCGATTTGAGGCAATGCTTTGCGTCCCGGTACTTTGCTCCAATCGTGTCGTAGGCGTTCTGAATTTACAGCACAAGGAGCCTTTCGTTCATACCGATCTGCAACGCCGACTTCTCTCCACAATCGGCGCCTTGGTCGGAGCGGAGGTCGAGCGTGCGCGACTGGAGACGGCAAACTCAGAATTGATCCATCGGCTCGAATCAAGAAAAGTTGTCGACAAGGCAAAAGGTATCTTGCAGCGTGACCTGAAGCTTTCAGAGGATGAAGCGTATCGAGTGATGCAAAAAGAAAGCCGTCAACGCCGGAAGTCCATGCGGGAAGTTGCGGAAGCCATTTTGCTCGCAGAGAGTCTTAAACGCCTTCCAGAGTGAGGGTGGCTGTTAGTCTCTATATCCGCGCCTAACAGACTCCACTATTCGCTGGCATCGAAAGAGACCGGCATCGGCAAGGGAGAATATACGCGTGTACTTACCGTGAACGGTCAAGAGAACCTCCTGACCGTTCTGCACAGCACTGGAGCGCAAACTACTTACGACCCACGCCGTCAGATGGGCGTCTCCGCTTACCGAGCCGAAAAGAAGAAGTTTTCTGCGGGTGGTCGCGTGCAGTTCCCCGCACCCAATCGCGGATTGAAGATTGCCAACCGTGAGTTGGCAAGTATCGAAAGCATCACTTTGCACGGCGCGATGCAGTTGAAGTTGGACAGTGGGCGCAGCGTCGAGTGCGAAGTAAAAGGGTTGCCTCACCTGGATCCCTGCTATGCCGTCACAAGCCATTCCAGCCAGGGACAAACCGCAGAGCGAGTGCTGGTCCATGCGGACACGAAGCTTGGCGCGAAGGACTTATTGAATAGCCGCATGGCATATGTGTCGATCTCGCGTGGCCAATGGGACGCGCAGATATTTACAGACAGTCTGGAGAGGTTGCCAAAGGCATTGGGCCATGACGTTTCGCATCAGAGCGCCCATAAGCCGGAACATGCTATTGCCCTACCTCAGCAGCAGATCGTGCCAGCGCCCACGCACGATAAAGAGTTGAGCATGGGTCTCGGGTTGAGCCTTTGAAGACTGTATGTGCTGAGCGATAAGGGAGTGTCGGAAAGCAAGTCGCATTTGCGTAAGCTGAACGCATTCCGGCATAACCCCACTTTGGGATTCCGACACGTCGGCGCATAAGACTGCAATTAATCGCATCTGATTCACCGGAAAAATATCCCAATTTTGAAAATGCGCAGGATGCTGGCGATCCGTCCTCCAAGGCAAAGCATTGATTTTATTGGATTTTTGTGGTGGCCCGGGCAGGAGTCCAACCTGCGACCTTCGCATTAGGAGTGCGCTGCTCTATGCAACTGAGCTACCGGGCCACTTTGGGGTGGAGGCTTCCGAGCGGATCAAGCGATCGGCTGCGGAACTCTGTTTAGTGTATCGCGGCCGAATGTAAACAATAGATAAACACAGAAATACACATGGTCCAGCGTAAGATCAGAGGCGTGCCAAAGTATTCCATCGTCGTGCCGTTTCATAACGAAGAAGAGAATGTCACCAAGCTCTACGACCGCGTGAAAGGCGTCATGGAGCAGGTGGGCTCGAGCTTCGAGCTGGTGTTTGTCGACGATGGGTCGCGGGACCGTACGTATAGGCTGCTGGAAGAGATTGCGGCGGTGGATTCACGGGTGCTGCTGGTGAAGCTGCGGCGGAATTTTGGGCAAACGTCCGCGCTGGCGGCGGGGTTTGATCACTCGTCGGGTGAGTACATCCTGGCGATGGATGGAGACCTGCAGCATGATCCGGCAGAGATACCGATTTTTTTAGCGAAGCTGGAAGAGGGCTACGACGTGGTGAGCGGATGGCGCGCTCAGCGGGCTGACAACATGGTGCTGCGGCGGATGCCTTCGCGCGTGGCAAATTGGATGATGGCCCGGCTTTCGGGCGTGGACATTCACGATTTCGGGACGACGTTCAAGGCCTACCGGCGAGACGTGATTCATAATATTCCGCTATATGGCGAGATGCACCGGTTTATTCCAGCGCTAGCGAGTTGGTATGGCGCAAGCATTTGCGAAGTGGCGATTACGAATCCGGCGCGCGAGTCGGGCAAGAGCCACTATGGGATCTCGCGGACGTTCCGCGTGTTCTTCGATCTGCTCACGATCCGGTTTCTGCTGAAGTACATGACTCGGCCGCTGCACTTCTTTGGCACATTTGGAGCGTTGGGCGTACTGGGCGGTGGCGGCATGGCAGCTTGGTTGCTGCTGCACAAGGTGTTCTCCGGCAACAATGTGATGGATGAGCATGCTCCGCTGTTTACCGTGGCGGCCGTACTTATTCTTGCCGGGATCCAGTTGATTGGGGTGGGACTGCTGGCCGAGTTGCAGGTGCGCCACTTCTTTACGCAGTCGCAGAATACGCCGTATGCAGTGGATCGCATTGTGCGCATTCGGCCGTCGGAAGAGAGCATGAGCCGATAGGCTGGTTGCGGTAACAGATCGGCGATAGGACTAACTATGCGAGCGATACAGATTAAGCAGACGGGCGGCCCCGAAGTAATGGAGTTCGTAGAGCTGCCGGTGCCGCGGCCCGGAGCGGGACGGGTGCTGGTGAAAATAGAAGCCGCTGGCGTGAACTTTATCGACACGTACCTGCGCGAGGGGCGGTACCCTGCAGAGCTGCCGTTTACACCCGGGCAGGAGGCCGCGGGCACCGTCGCGGAGTTGGGCGATGGTGTGAACGGGTTCGCGGTGGGGGATCGCGTGGCTTGGAACGGGACGCGAGGAACTTATGCGGAGTTTGCTTGTGCGCCGGCCTCGGACTTATTGAAGATTCCGGAGGGGATGAGCTTTCAGCAAGCGGCGGCGGTGCTGCTGCAGGGGTTGACGGCGCATTACCTGTCGCATGATACGCATGCGATTCGCGCGGGTGAGACGATATTGATTCATGCTGGTGCGGGAGGCGTTGGGTTGCTGCTGACGCAGATGGCCAAGCGGCTGGTTTGCAAGGGACAGAGTGTGCGGGTGTTGACGACCGTGTCGACGGAGGAGAAGGCTGAGCTGTCGCGAGGCGCTGGCGCGGACAAGGTGATCCTGTATACGAGCGAAAGCTTTGTGGAAGAGGTGAAGCGGCAGACGGATGGGGAGGGTTTGCCGGTGGTGTACGACTCGGTGGGGAAGACGACGTTTGAGGATTCGCTGAAGTGTCTGCGGGCGCGCGGGCTGCTGGCGTTGTATGGAGCTTCGAGCGGGGCTGTGCCACCGTTCGATTTGATTCGATTGTCGACGTTGGGTTCGCTCTATGTGACGCGGCCGACGCTGAAGGATTATGTGCGTACGCGGGCGGAGCTGGAGCGACGAGCGGAGGACGTGTTTGGATGGGTGGCGCGGGGTGAGCTGCAGG
>JBAVDD010000263.1:0-7964 GCA_049587035.1 Acidobacteriaceae bacterium
GAAGGTGCGTGATGCGCACGGCGGAGTCGGTAGTGTTGACGTGTTGACCGCCCTTTCCGCCGGAGCGGTAGGTGTCGATGCGAAGATCTTCTACCTTGATGTCGATGACGATGGTGTCGTCGATTTCGGGCGAGACAAAGACGCTGGCGAAGCTGGTGTGGCGGCGTTTGGCGGAGTCGAAGGGGGAGATGCGGACGAGGCGGTGGACGCCGGTTTCTCCGCTGAGCAGGCCGAAGGCGAAGTCGCCGGTGATGGTGAAGGTGGCGGATTTGATGCCGGCTTCGTCGCCATCCTGGATCTCGTTGATCTCTACCTTAAATCCCTGGCGCTCAGCCCAACGGATGTACATGCGCATAAGCATCTCGGCCCAGTCCTGGCTCTCGGTGCCGCCGGCGCCGGGGTGCACGGTGACGATGGCATTGAGTGGGTCAGTTTCGCCGGAGAGCATGGTCTTGGATTCGAGAGCCTCGGCGAACTCGACGAGCGCTGGGATCTCGCGGGCTAGATCGGGCTCAGTGTTTTCGCCTTCGCGGGCTAGTTCGAAGTAAGCTTCGATGTCGTCGGAACGGCGGCCTAGTTCGGCGTCGTCGGCGAGCAGGGTTTCGATGCGCTTGCGCTCGCGCATGAGCGGCTGTGAGCGCGTTGCGTCGGCCCATACGGATGGGTCGGAGATCTTTTGTTCTACTTCGGCTAACTCAGACTTGAGGCGGGGGGCGTCAAAGATACTCCCGCAGCTCGCGTACTTTTTCGCGGACCGGGGAGTAGGAAAACTCTAAATCACTCAGCATGAATTTAGTTTACTTGGGTTTCGGCTGTGCGTCTTTTGAGGGAGACGCCGGCTGCGAGTGCGAGCGCAGTGACGACTGCGCAGAGCCACGCAAACCAGTCGCCGTAGCGGCTGTAGAAGGTGATGCGGGTGCGGAAGCCGAAGGGAACCTGCACGGAGGTGCGGATGTGGCGTGGGATGGTTGCGATGATGCGGCCGTAGGGATCGATGTCCGCGGTTACGCCGGTGTTGGTGGCGCGGACGAGCCAGCGATCGTTTTCGATGGCGCGCATGCGAACCATGTCGAGGTGCTCCCATGGGGCGCTGGTGTCGCCGTACCATCCATCGTCGGAGATATTGACTAAGACCTGGGCGCCTTCCAGTGGGAAGTGACGCAGGTCGTTACCGAAGATGGATTCGTAACAGATAAATGCACCATATCTTTTGTCCCCAACGGTAAAGACGGAGCTGTGAGTGCCGGGAATAAAATCAAGGCCGTCGAGAAGGCTGCCGACGAAAAAGAAGAGGGGTTTGTAGGGGGTGTATTCGCCGAACGGTACCAGGTGCATCTTGTCGTACCTGCCGGCGTAGCTACCGTTGGGAAGAAAAAAACTTGCTGAGTTATACAGCTTTGGCCTGCCATTTTTGTAGTAGGCGAGAGTTATGTCATTCACAATGACGGCGGCGTTCGCCTGTTTGGCGAGAGAGCTTACGGCCTGGCGAAGGATAGGATCTGTGTCGACAAAATCAGCAGGAGACTCCGGCCAGATAATGATCTGCGACGGCGTTTGGAGCGGGGTACCGAATACCTGGTGGTCGCGAAGTGTAAGTGGCGTGGTTGGATGCAGGCTAAGCTGCGAGAAGGACGCGAGCATCTGCTGCTTGGTTTCCCTGCTTGCCGGAGACTCATTGCCTACAGTTAGATTTTCCTGTAAGAGCGTGGCGACGGACTGAGCGGGTTCCAGGATATCGCTTTGATTGCGATGGGCCGCGAGGGTGATGACCACTACAAAGATCAGCGCTGCGCTGGCTGGTAGGTAACGCAGGTGACGCTTAGAAGCGTTAGTGCGAAGGAGCCAAAGGGAGTTTATTGCGGCGATTACAAAGGAGATGCCCATTACGCCAGTCCAGGGGGCCAGGCGTGTGAGGGTTAGGTTATCGACCTGGGTATATCCGAGCAGGTCCCAGGGAAAGCCGGTGATGCGGGCGCGGGCTAACTCTACCGCTACCCACAGAAATGGGGCGCAGAGAAGGACAGTTGTGCGCGAGAAACATTTGCGCAGTGCGGCCAGCAGAACACCAAACAGCGCTAGATACAGGCCCAGGTAGAGGGAGAAAAGAATAAGAATTCCGAAGGAAGCTATGACCGGAATATTTCCATAAAGGTGCATCGTGCGGTAGATCCAGTAACAATTTCCCGCATACCAAAGAACACCCGAAGCATAGGCGAGAAGGGCGGCCTGGTACAGGCGCAGTGGCTTACCGTCGCAGCCCACCTCCAGCAGCGCATACAAGAGTGGGATGAGGCAGAACCAGCAGAATAGCCTGCGCCAGAACGGTACGGGACCGGCGATAGGAAAGGGCAGGATCTGCAAGATGGCAGAGAGCAGCGCGAAGGCCCACAGCCGCAATGGAATCGATCGCATCGTTACGAGTCTAGCATTGAGAGGCATCGATCACTTTTTCGTGACGGATGTAACGCGAGATATTGGTAGTTATTTGATGGAAAAGGCAAAACAATTACGGGAGGGAGTAGCGCTCCGATTAGAAAAACAGGGCGGATTTATTTGCAGGATAGCGAATTTCACCTATAGAATCCAACGTGTTGCAGAAAGACTCAGGAAATGGTGGAGATCTGCACTTATGGATCTGCACCTATGGAAAGGAAGTACTCGATGGACGTTCGCAAGATCGTTGCGGAGATTGACGCAAAGATTGCCTCACTACAGCAGGCTCGTGCGGTGTTACTGGCTTTGGATGAAAGTGTCCTGGTAGTGAAGCCGCGGCGCGGGCGTCCGAAGGGGAGCACCAATGCCTCGAAGGCTGCGTCCAAGCCGGCGAAGCGCAAACGCAACCTGAGCCCCGAAGGTCGCAAGCGCATAGCGGAAGCGATGAAGCGGCGGTGGGCGGAGCGCCGCAAAGAGGCTCCGAAGAAGGCTGCAGCAAAAAAGGAAGTAGCGCCGAAGAAGTAGCTCGCGCAGCATAAGTGACCAAGGAAAAGGAGCTATTGATTAGCTCCTTTTTTCTTTTCGTAAGGTTTCACTCGAGCGGTTGCGCGCCGTTCTACTAGCGGACAGCGATTACTTCGCGCACATTGTCTTTTCCGAGAAAGAATCGCATGCTGCTGTAGCCTTCAAAAAACGTTTCGACCTGACGGGTTTGATAGACCTTGCGAACGGGAAAGTTTCCGCTGTTGAGGGCGGCGAGTTCATCGGCATCGCCAAGCTGGAAGCGGGCGAAGGCAGTCTCGGGCCCGGTGAGGCGTCCGTGGAAAAAGGCCAGCACGAGGCCATCGGGGCGCAGCACATTGCGCAGGCGAGCGAAAAGTGCGGGCACCATCTCTGGAGGTAGAAAGTTGGCTGTGTCCCAGAGCAGAATAACGTCAAAGTCGCGACCGGAAAAGTCGAGGTTGGCAGCGATGAAGCCATCTATATCGAACTGGGGCTCGGCATCCTTGGAATCGAAAAGCTGCCCAGGCTTGAGCCACTCCGGGCGGGTTGCGTCCTGGACGATATTTGCCATGTAGACACTGTGACCGCGCGAGGTGAGGTAGTTGATATTGCCTGGCGAGGTGGTGCCGAAGTCGAGCACGCGCAGCGATGGATTCTTCTCTAGGTAGGCTCGCACCTCGATCCAGCCGCGCGAGTGGCGCGGTGGCCTGTCGGAAGCATGAGCGGAGGATCCGCGCTCTTTCTTGAAGATACCTAACATTGCACTCGTCTCCGCCACGCGTGAAGCTCAGGCGCGGCTTCTCTGATGGTTCGAGTTCCCGCTGGACTAAACGGGAAACGGCTCACTAGCACGAGTCGGGTCAACACCGCCATGAAGTGTTGCTCCCTCTTCGATGGACAGGCGGGCGGCGCAAACGTCACCTTGGATGGTCGCGCCGTCACGCAGTTCCACGCGCCCGGTGGCACGGACCTCTCCGTCGATGAGGCCCGCTACGACAACATCCTGTGCGGAGATGGTGGCGTGGACGCGACCCTCTGCGCCAATGGTCACGCGAGCCCCTGTGAGACGGATGGTCCCGTTGACTTGGCCATCGATCAGCAGATCGGTTGAGCCGGAAATTTCGCCGCGAAACTTAATTTCGCGTCCAATGACTGTTGCACCTTCGGTCGGAATCATAAAGATAGGGCCTCTCCACGGCCGAGGAAGCGTGGTCGTCACGCATCCCAAGTAGTAAGCCCGACTATAAACCAAGGCGGGGGGCACGACACAACTCACGCGAGAGACGAATCTTGCGTCTAACGAGAGAGTGAGGCAAACTTTCGCTTGAGACACGCTTTTTCATGACTCGACAAACATTGGAATTCAAGAGTGGGGTAACATGGCTGGCCGGCGTGTGCCTGCTGACTGGCTGGGGCATTGCACGAGCTCAGCCAATCATACGGGCGCAGACGCCGGCGACGCAGGCTGGTCAGGCAGTTCCGCAAGGTACTGCATTGTCGTGGGCGGAAGAGGCTGTGCGAAATGAGATTCAGGTGATTGAGTCAGCGGACACGGTTCCGCTGCGCTATAAACAGCGCAAGGTGAACACGAAGGGTGACACGACGCGCGAGGTTATCGAGAGCCGCGATGGGAACGTGGCTCGACTGGTGGAGCGCAATGGCGAGCCAATTACGGCGAAGGAGGACGCAGCGGAGCGTTCACGGCTGACGGAAGCTCTTGCGTCTCCGGATGACTTTCAGAAACATCACAATCGCGACAGCGAGACGCGGGACTCTGTGATCAAGCTGGTGAATCTGATGCCACAGGCGATGATCTACAGCTATGCTCCCGGGCAGCCGCAACCTAAGGGCGCGGCGGGGTTACAGGTTGTGGTCGACTTCCGTCCCAATCCAGCGTTTCATCCTCCGACTATGGTCGCTGAGGCTTTGACGGGGCTGGAGGGACGGGTGTGGATCGATGCGCAGACGCACTACCTGACGCGGGTTGAGGCGCGTGTTTTGCATCCGGTGAATATGGGGTTTGGATTGGTGGCGAAAATCTATCCCGGTGGCACGATGGAGTTGGAACAGACGAACGTTGACGGCCACTGGGTGTACTCGCACCTGGATGAGCACCTGATGACCAGGTTGCTGATGGTGAAGAACTATCCGCAGAACACGGTGATAGACGCGTCGGAGTTTCGGCAGATGCCGTCGCTGCTCTCCTACCAGGACTGCATACGGATGCTGCTGGCGATGCAGATTTCCGTGCGCTAGGCTGTGATGGGATTGCCGCGGCGCAGGGTTCGACTGCGCACGGTGATGGGCTCGATGCGGTTGGGCTGAACGGCGTAGCCTCGGCCGGGCGTGGTGGGGACGGTGATGGTTCCGGTGGGGCTTACGGTGACTTCGGGCTCGATGATGTCTTGTGCCCAGTAGCGTTTAGAGGCTGAGACGTCGCCGGGGAGTGAGAAGTTTGGCAGCGACGAGAGAGCGATGTTTTGGGAGCGGCCGATGCCGGTTTCGAGCATGCCACCGCACCAGACGGGGATGCCGAACTCCTGGGCGATGTCGTGGATGGCGATGGCTTCGGTGAAGCCGCCGACGCGGCCTACCTTGATGTTGATAATCTTGCCGCTGCCGAGTTCGAGCGCTGCGCGTGCGTCGCGGCGGTTGCGGATGCACTCGTCGAGACAGATGCGGGTTTTGATGCGGCGCTGCAGTTGCGCGTGGAAGTAGAAGTCGTCGTACCAGAGCGGCTGCTCGATCATGAGGAGGTTGAACTGGTCCCATTGCGCGATGTGGTCGGCGTCGTCGAGACGATAGGCGGAGTTGGCGTCGCAGCTTAGCAGGATGTTGGGCCAGCGCTCGCGGACCATCGCGAAGATCTTCGCGTCCCAGCCGGGCTTGCACTTGAGCTTGATGCGCTGGTAGCCGGCGGCGACCTCGGTCTCGATCTTCTGCATGAGCATCTCCGGCGTAGGCTGGATGCCGATGGAGACGCCGCAGGGGATGATTTCGCGCGTGCCACCGAGGAGTTTAGCAAGGGGGATTCCCTGCTGTTGCGCGTCGAGATCCCAGATGGCATTTTCGAGCGCGGCCTTGGCCATGCGGTGTCCGCGCACCTGCTCGAAGAGCGCGGGGCAGTCGCGGCCGGAGGAGATTTCGGATTTGAGCAGGCGCGGGACTAGCTCTTGCTCGGTGATGATCCAGGCGGTGTCGACTTGTTCGTCGGAGAAGTAGGGATGCTCGCCGGCGACGCACTCGCCCCAGCCGGTTAGGCCATCGGCTTCGATCTCGGCGAGGAGGATGCGGCGGCGGGTGGTGACGCCAAAACTGGTTTCGAAGGGATGCGCAAGCGGCATCTGGACTTCGCGAAGGTGGATGGCTTCGATCTTCATGGGTCACTCCGTGCTGTTTGAATCGGGTTGGAGAAGTTTAGTATCCGTGATGCTCGTCCCAGCGGCCGAGGAGGTATTGGCCGTCTCCGCGGTCGTTGCGCTGGTAGCCGAGGACAGTGAGGCCGTTGGCGAAGGCTGATTCCAGCGCTTCGGCGTTACGAGCCTGGAGGTCGCGCGCGTTGCAGCGTGCGACGGAGTCATTGGGAGACGAGGCCTTCCAGGCGTATATCTCGGAGGGGACTTCTACGCGCTCGGCTACATCGAAAGGCTGAGGGTCGAAGGGCTGGGCTTCGGCTTGCAGCGCGCGCTCGACGCGTTTGGAGCGCAGCCACCACTCGGCGTAGACGCGGTCCGTAGGCAGGCCGCCTTGCAGCGGCGAGCTGGAGGGTCCGTAGAAGTTGTGCTGGTAGCGACGAACGATGGCGCCGAGCTTGGCGATGTTGATGTGGGCGTTCTTGATCTCGGTGGGGTCGAAGGTCCACTCCATGAGTTCGAAGCCGCGGGCGAGCGCGTCTTCACGCTGGGCTAGTTTGAGGGCGCGGGCGATGCCGAGATTGCGGTACTCCGGGAGGACGCCGACCATGTGCGAGTGGAGATAGGGATGGCCGTTGCGGACTGCGGGAATCGCCATAGCGAAGCCTACGGCTTCGGGACGGTCGTCTACGAAGGCGCCCATGACCTGGCCGCCGATGCGCGATGCGAGGAGAAACATGCGGCGCGGAATCATGTCGGCGGGATCGTAGCCCCAGACGGCTTCTTCGAGTGAGACACACTGGTCGAACTGTTCGAGCGAGGTGAAGGACTGGATGCGGGCGGGCGCGGGTTGTGGGTGCCAGTTCAATTGTTCGTCTCCGCGGGAGTGGGTTCGGCTTGGGTTGCTTGTTTGGCTTGTGACCACAGGTGCTCGAGTTTTTCAGAGGATATGGACTGGAGCTGGGTTGCTCCCCCGCTGATGCGTTCCATTGTGGCGAAGCGGGTGCGGAACTTGGCGTTGGTGCGGCGGAGCGCGGACTCGGCGTCGAGCTTGAGATGGCGCGCGAGGTTCATCATGGTGAAGAGCAGGTCGCCAAACTCGGCCTCAATCTTGTCGGTGTCGGCGTGGGCTATTTCGGTTTGGAGTTCGGCGGTCTCTTCTGCGAGTTTATCGAAGAGGCCGTCGGGGTTGGGCCAGTCGAAGCCTACCTTGGCGGCGCGTGCGCCTAGCTTGGAGGCTTCGAGCGTTGCGGGCATGGAGCGCGGGATATCGTCGAGCAGCGAGGTTGACGCGGGTTTGGATTTCTTCTCTTCGAGTTTGATCTGCTCCCAGTTGCGCAGAACGGCGTCGGGGTCGGCGGCTACGGCATCGGCGAAGACGTGAGGGTGGCGGCGGATTAGTTTGGCGCTGAGGTTTTCAGCTACGTCACGGAGGTCGAAGCGATCGGGTGCGGGCAGTTCTGAGGCCATTTGAGCGTAAAAGAGGACCTGCAGGAGGAGGTCGCCGAGCTCGTCCTTGAGGTCGGGCCACGCGCGGCGCTCGATGGCGTCGAAGACCTCGTAGGTCTCTTCGAGGGTGTGGCGCTTGATGGTGTCGAAGGTCTGCTCGCGGTCCCAGGGGCAGCCCCCGGGTGCGCGCAGGCGGGCCATGATGGCCGCGGCGCGTTGCAGGGC
>JBAVDD010000264.1:0-18919 GCA_049587035.1 Acidobacteriaceae bacterium
GTCCAGGGTCACGTAGACGCCACCGGGAAACTCGTCTCCATCCTCCCGCTCCGCTCCGACCTCGACACCACCGACTGGCGCATCACCCTCGAACTCCCCGAGCAACTCACCTCGCAAGTGATCTCGCAAGGCTCCATCACAGTAGACGGCATCAGCCTCACAGTGGCGCACGTCGATCTCCCTCGCATTGAGATCGCCATCATCCCCCACACCTACAGATCCACCAACCTGCGAACCCTCAAACCCGGCTCACCCGTGAACCTCGAAACCGATGTCCTCGCAAAATATGCCGCAGGGAAGCGAATCAGCGAACACCAAGACTGGCTAACGCCTGCCTACCTCCTGGCCAACGGTTACTAAGCCATCACAAACTACGCGCTCACAACAACGCAATCTCATCCTCCATCAACCCCATTTCGCTGGCCGCGTGCGTATTCCCCGTGCGCTCACAAGCCGCCAGCCCCGCACGCAACCGGGTGCGCGCCTCATCAAACTTTCCCATCTTCACCAGCGTCTGAGCCGACATCTGATACGCCGGTACATAATCCGGGTTGTACTCGGTCGTAGTGACAAACTCGCGCATCGCCTCCTCCATCTTTCCCTCCGCCGCATAGGCCATCGCCAGTCCATACCGCGCGAACGCATCCTTCGGATTCTGCTGCAGAATCTCGCTCAACATCGCAATCTTGTCCATCCACTTAGAATGCTGCACACTCCCTCCAGATGCAACCAGGTCCCCGCGAGCGTTCATTGCCCCCAAGGTGGAATACGCAGCAATTACAATGGAAGAATGTCTGAACGTCCAAGCACGAGCCCCGTGAGCGCCTCCCAGTCCGAGCGCAGCGAGATCATCTTCCCAGCCGACACCAACGCCCTCGGCAACCTCTTCGGCGGCCGTCTCATGCAGTTCATCGATCTCGTCGGAGCCATGGCCGCCAGCCGCCACTCCCACGCCTTCACCGTCACCGCCTCCATGGACCACCTCGACTTCGTCGCCCCTGTCCATGTCGGCGACCTCCTCATCCTCAAGGCCAGCGTCAACCGCGCCTTCCGCACCTCCATGGAGATCGGCGTCAAAGCCATGGTCGAAGACGTCCGCGAGCAGAAGCTTCGCCACGTCTCCTCCGCCTACCTCACCTTCGTAGCCGTCGACAAAGAGGGCAAGCGCATCGAAGTTCCCCAGGTCGTCCCTGAAACCAAACACCAGCTCCGCCGCTACGAAGACGCCGGCCGCCGCCGCGAGATGCGCTCCGGCGAAACCCTGCGCAAGAAAGAACTCCGCGCCATCCTCACGCCCGAGTGGCATCTCTAACCACCCGCTCCATCAAGAAGAGGTCACCATGTCACACCAACACGCAGCAGCATCGCCCGCTCCGCAACGCCTCCCCGGTATCCAGCACATCATCGCAGTAGGCTCCGGCAAAGGCGGCGTCGGCAAAACCACAGTCGCTGTAAACCTAGCCGTCTCACTCGCCAAGCTCGGACACCGCGTTGGTCTCATCGACGCCGACATCTACGGCCCCAACGTTCCCACCATGCTCGGGGCAACTCGCCAACCTACGATCGTTGCCGATAACTTGATGGAGCCCATCACCGCCCACGGCGTCAAGTTCATCTCCATCGGTCTCATCTCGCCCGGCGACAAGCCCATGGTCATGCGCGGCCCCATGCTCCACCAGATCATCCGCCAGTTTCTCCAGCAGGTAGCCTGGGGCGAACTCGACTACCTCCTCATCGATCTGCCTCCAGGCACCGGCGACGTCGTCATCTCGCTAGTCCAAACGGTCCCCCTCACCGGCGCGATAGTGGTCTCCACAGGTTCGTCAGTAGCATTACAAGACGCGCGCAAGGCCCTCGAGATGTTCCATCAGGTCAACGTCGAAGTCCTCGGGCTGGTCGAAAACATGTCGCAAATGACCCTCCTCGACGGCACCGTCATCGACGTCTTCGGCGCCGGCGCCACCAACCAGACCGCCAAGCAGTACAACCTACCCTTCCTCGGCTCCGTCGATCTCGATCCCCAGGTCCGCACCGGCGGCGACAGCGGCCTTCCCGCCGCCCTCGCCGGCGCTGCCACCGCCCGCGGTAAAGAGTTTCTAGCCATCTCCGAAAAAGTCATCGAACGCACCCAGGAGCTCGCAGCCAAAGGAGAAGTCGTCCTCGAAATCTCGTAACACCCAGCCGCTTGCGACCTTTCTCCGTCGCGGGCGGTCTAATCTACACACAGCAGCCATGGCCAAGCCCATCACAAACCGTCAGCGCGAGATCCTCACCGCCATCATCGAGAGCTACATCTCGACCGGCGAGCCCATCAGCTCGGGCACTCTCGCGCAATCGGCTTTCGCAAACACCATGAGCTCAGCCACCATCCGACACGAGATGTCCGAACTAGCCGATGCCGGCCTGCTCGAACAACCCCACACCTCCGCCGGCCGCGTCCCCTCCGCTGAAGCCTTCCGCCTCTACGTGGGTCAACTCACCGACGCTCAAACGCACCCCACCGCGTCTGGCGCCAGTCTCCAGACGCATCGCGAAGCTCTGCACACGCAGATCGACACCAGCTTCGCAGGCATCGCTGGAGCATCCGCACTGCTCGAGCGCACCTCCCACGTCCTCGCCGCGCTCTCCAGCGGCGTCGGTCTCGCGATTGGTGCAGCCGCATCCACAGACCTGCTCGAGCACATCCACTTCAGCCGTCTCGCCCAGCGCCGCGTCCTCGCCGTCGTCGTCACGCGCAGTGGCATGGTGCGCGATCGCGTTCTCGCCCTCGATCACGATCTCTCCTCCATTCAACTAGAGACCGCTGCGAACTTCCTCAACCAACACTTCCGCGGCTGGAACATCGATCGCGTCCGCAACGAACTAGCCCGCCGTATCGAGCACGAGCGCACCGTCTACCAGCAGCTCTCTGACGCCCAGCTAGCTCTCGACGCAAATGACCTCTGGTCCCGCACCGTCCCTCCCGACTCGGTTCAGCAACAATCCGTCTACATCGATGGCGTCGTCAACCTCATCGGCTTCCCTCAACTCCCAACCGACCGCGACCGTCTCCGCTCCCTCCTCTCCGCTCTCGAAGAAAAGCAGCGCCTCATCGAGCTCCTCAACGCCTACATCGACACCTCTGAGCAATCTGTCCGCGTAATCTTCAACCTCGAACAACAGGACCCCGGCATGGCCGGCCTCGTCCTCATCGCAGCCCCCGCCCAGGTCTCCGGCGACAGTGCCGTCGCCATCCTCGGCCCCAAGCGCATGAACTACGAGAGTGCCATCAATGCCGTGAGCTACGTAGCCCAGCTTCTGCATCGAATAGATGTCGGTGAACTCGCTCCACCATCTCCCTAAGCGAACGCACGCAGACAGGATCAGTCATGACGACCGCGAAAGATCGCTTCGCGCGCTGGCCGCGCAACTCCCATAGCAAGAAAGAAGAACATATGAGCACCGAACAGTTGGAACAGAACGAACTTAACGAAGCCATGCAAACAAACAACGACGCCAACCCCGAAACTCCTGAGACCGGCAGCGAACTCGATCAGCTCCGCGCCGAGCGCGACCAACTCGCTCTACAGCTCACCCAGGCACAAGACCGCCTCGCCCGCCTCCAAGCCGAGTTCGACAACACCCGCAAGCGCGAAGCCAAGGAACGCCAGGACGTTCGCGACTACGCCATCCAGTCAGCCGTCGAGCCCTTCCTCGGCGTCCTCGACAACTTTTCCCTCGCCCTCAAATCTGAAGGCGACGTAGCTCAACTCCGCACCGGCGTTCAGCTCATCGTCAAGCAGATGGAAGACGCCCTCCGCGGCCTCAACGTCCAACCCGTCGAAGCCGTAGGCGCGCAGTTCGATCCCCGCATCCACGAGGCTCTCGGCAGCATCGAAACCCTGGAGCGCCCTGACCACCAGGTTCTCGAAGAGATCCGCCGCGGCTACAAACTCCGCGACAAACTCCTCCGCCCCGCACTGGTTCGCATCGCCAGTAACTCCGCCCAGAAGAGCGAATAGACCCATACTTATCTAAAGCAAGGGCTCAAGCCCTAGAACGCAGCGAGCACACACCGCCCGCACATACCAGGATTCAAGAATGGCAACCGCAACGATGAAGACCGACTACTACGAGATTCTGAGCATCGAACGCACCGCCTCCGATGGCGAGATCAAGACCGCGTATCGCAAGCTCGCCATGCAGTACCACCCCGACCGCAACCCGAACAATCCCGAAGCCGAGGAGAAGTTCAAGGAGTGCAGCGAGGCCTACCAGGTCCTCTCCGACGCCGACAAGCGCGCCGCTTACGACCGCTACGGCCACGCCGGCGTCAACGGCTCAGGCGGATTCCCCGGCGGCGGCAGCCCCTTCCAGGGCGGCGACCTCAACGACATCTTCGGCGACCTCTTCGGCGAGATGTTCAACATGGGCGGCGGCAGCCGTCGCGCCACCCGCCAGCAACGCGGCCGCGATCTCAAATTCGACATGAAGCTCGAGTTCGAAGAAGCTGTCTTTGGCATTGAGCGCGAAATTACCATGCGCCGCGCCGAAGCCTGCGAAGACTGCCACGGCACCGGCTCCGCCAACGCAAAGCAACCCGAGGCCTGCCAGCAGTGCGGTGGCCGCGGCCAAATCCGCTCGCAGCAAGGCTTCTTCTCCGTCGCGCGAACTTGTCCCGTCTGCAGCGGTACCGGCACCGTCATTCGCACTCCTTGCCTCACCTGCAAGGGCGACTCGCGCATCACCCGCGAGCACAAGATCCTCGTCAAGGTTCCCGCCGGAGTAGAAACCGACACCCGCATCCGTTACTCAGGCGAAGGCGAAGCCGGCCGCTTCAGCGGACCCGCGGGAGACTTCTACGTCGTTCTCGAGGTCAAGTCCCACAAGTTCTTCGAGCGCGACGGCGACGACCTCCACTGCGTCATCCCGATCAGCTTCCCACAGGCCGCGCTCGGCACAGAGCTCGATCTCGAAACCCTCGACGGCGTCGAAACCATCAAGGTTCCCGAAGGCACCCAGAGTGGACGCGAAATCAAACTTCGCGGCAAGGGCGTCCCTCACCTCAACTCGCATGGCAAGGGTGACCTCATCGTCGAAGTCCGCGTGCAGACCCCCTCCAAGCTAACCAAGCAGCAAAAGGATCTCCTCAAACAGCTCTCTGAAACCATCTCCCTGGAAAACACCCCGACCTCACGCGGCCTCTTCAGTAAGGTCAAAGAGATGTTCAGCTAAACGCAATCGACCGAAATAAACAGCGACCGAGACTTCTTGGTCGCTGTTTAATTTAATCGTCTCACAGCATCGACGCACAAACCGCCAGTCCAGCGATCGCCGCCGTCTCCGCCCTCAAAATTCTCGGCCCCAGCGTCACATGCTTCCACCCCTGCTCACTGAATAGTGCCATCTCCTGCGGCGTCCATCCCCCCTCCGGCCCAATCGCCAGCGCGACACTCTCCGCGCCCACCAACCCCAATCTCAAAGTATTTTCCTGCTCCGTCTCCGCAAGTAGCAGTCTCCTCTCCGCGCTCACCATCCCAAGCGCAGCCTTCAACGCCGCCGGATCATCCACCTCAGGCACATCGCTTCTGCGCGACTGCTGCGCCGCCTCGCGCACAATCCTTCTCCACCGTTCCACGCGCTTCGCCGCAGCCTGTGCCAGATGCTTCTCCGTCCTACCTGCAATCACCGGCGTTATCCGAGCCACACCCAACTCCGTCGCCTTCTCGATCCCCCACTCCATGTGATCGAACTTGAACACGGCCATCAGCAGATGCACCGGCAGCGCACTCTCTGCTTCCAACTCCTCATGCAGCGCGAAGACCACCGCGTCCTCGCTCACGGACACAATCTCCGCCCGGTGCAAAAACCCGCCCGCAACCACGTCGAAGATCTGTCCCGGCTGCGCTCGCAACACGCGCGCAAGGTGCTCCGCTTGGTCACCTGTCAATGTTGCGGTCGTCTCAGTTCGGCTATCAGAAATCCATCGGCGTCGTGTCATGTACTCAGCATACGCAGATCACACGAACAGCAACACCCCTCGAAAACCCGCATGAACACTGGCGTAAAAACACCTCAGGGAGCGCATCATGTGCGCTCCCTGAGTGTGTTGCCATTGCTTTGATGCTTTGCCTTGGTTGCGTTTGCCTGCGCTCCCATTCGATGTTGAACATCGATGCTGTTTCATGCATATGAAGCAGCTAACGAAGGTATAGTTTTCTCGCGTCGAAGAGTCAAGAAAAAAACGAAGCAAGTGCAACGAAATTTTAGCCGCTCCACCCTCTCCCAAACACTCCCCCATCGTTCTTCTGACACCGTCGCGCGCTCCATGACGAATTTTTCGGAGGTACGCGAAGTACATTCGTCACCAACAACATACTCAAGTGGCACGTCCATCATGTCGCATCCGCTGCTCATGGCACATCGCCCACAATCGCTTCATTGTTCTCGCTCGAATGAAAATTCTCCGCAACACTTATGCCGGCGCACTTCTTCATCGCATGCTGATCATTGATCGCGCATCGTATACTACGTTGTTCCCGCAGCGGCATCATCGTTCGCGGTTGAACCTCAACATCGCGGTATATGCAGGAGAACCCCATGCGCGAAGTCGTCATCGTCAGTGCAGCCCGAACCCCCGTAGGCAAGTTTCTCGGCGCACTCTCCCATCTCTCCGCCGTCGAGCTCGGTTCCATCGCCGTGCGCGCGGCCATCGAGCGCTCCACCATCGACCCCGCCGAAGTCACCGAGTGCATTATGGGCAACGTGCTTCCCGCCGGTCTCGGCCAGAACCCCGCGCGCCAGGCTGCACTCCGCGGTGGCCTCGCCGACACTGTCTCCGCCCTCACCATCAACATGGTCTGCGGTTCCGGACTCAAGGCCATCGCTCTAGCCGCACACGCCATCGCCGCCGAAGACTCCGAGATCGCCGTCGCTGGTGGCATGGAATCCATGTCCAACGCACCCTATCTCCTCCCGACTGCGCGCAAGGGCTTCCGCATGGGTAACGCCCAGGCCATCGACTCCATGGTGAACGACGGTCTCTGGTGCGCCTGCGACGATCAGCACATGGGCATGACCGGCGAACTCGTAGCCGAAAAGCATTCCATCACCCGTGAGCAACAAGACGAGTACGCGCTCAACTCCCACCGCAAAGCCGCCGCCGCGCAGCAAGCCGGCCGCTTCGACGCCGAGATCATTCCCATCCCCATCGCAACCAAGAAAGGCGCACCGCCCATCCTTCTCACGCGAGACGAAAGCGTCCGCCCCGACACATCCTTCGAAGCCCTCTCCGCGCTCAAACCCGCCTTCAAAAAAGACGGCACAGTCACCGCCGGCAACGCTCCCGGCGTCAACGACGCCGCTGCCGCCGTTGTCCTCATGTCGGCCGAACGCGCGCGTCATCTCAACCTCAAGCCACTCGCAACCATCCGCGCGCAGGCCACCAGCGGCGTCGCTCCCCGCTGGGTCATGCTCGCTCCTGTCACGGGCGTTCAAAAAGTTCTCGCCCGCGCCGGCTGGTCACTCAACGACATCGACCTCTTCGAACTCAACGAAGCCTTCAGCGTCCAGGCGCTAGGCGTCACCAAAGAACTCGGCCTCTCCCTCGACCGCGTGAACGTCAACGGCGGCGCCGTCGCCATCGGCCACCCCATCGGAGCCAGCGGCGCCCGCATCCTCGTCACCCTTCTTTACGAGATGCAACGCCGCGACGCACACAAAGGCGTAGCCGCGCTCTGCTTAGGCGGCGGCAACTCCGTAGCCATGGCCCTAGAACGTTAAAGCATGTTAGCGTGCGTGCATCGATGGCCTCATAGAAATATCACTCCGGGTCCGTCGCAGTACTTATTCCGTCACGCAAAGCCCGTCGCCGTCCGCGCAGGACCGCGACAGGTGCATCAGCCATCCCATCAACGTCAACGCACCGAAGTAAAGATACGACTGCAAGATATTCCACCCGCGCACATCCGCCAGATAGTTGAACGCAGGCAAAAAGTTCAGGCATAAAAATACCGCAACCGCCAGTACCCAAGGCCGCTTCTTCAGCCAGCAGGCGTGCGCAAACCAAGCCCACGCCGCAATCCCCACAATGATCCCGTAATGGTGCTCCCATGCCATCGGCGAAGCCGCGACCGAAGCAATTCCCATCGCCGCAATATCCGCCGTCGATCCGCGTAGCTTCCTCCACGGGTATAACAGCACCAATCCCACCAGCAGCAGCGACGTCGCTACGGTCACCCGATACACCCATGCAATATAGGGCGTGTAAACATACGGCGTGTACTGAATATTCTCGCCATTGAAGATCATGCGATTGATTGTTCCAAACATCGACTGGTTCGCATAATGCGACTGCGCCTTATGGCTCAACCCCGCGAGCACGCCAATGTAATCCAGGTTGTTGTGCCAACCAAACACTGCCACCGAAGCTGCAATCAGCACCACCCCGCAAGCCACAAACGCCCAAGCCGCACCCCACCGCTTGCGCACCAGCATCCAAACGAACAACAAAATGAACTGCGGCTTCACCGCCGCAAGTAGCGCGGCAACCACTCCCGCCCATCGCTCGCGCCCGGTAGTCCACAGCAAGAGCAGAACTGTAAACCCGAACGACAAAAACGTCTGCGCATTGCCCAGCGAGTATCCTTTAATCAACGGATAACATCCCAGCGTAGCCAACACGACCGCCAACGCCGCCGGCCACGTCAACTTCGCACCGCGCCGCCGCAACAACCATCGCCCCATCACCATCGAAACAGCGGCCACGCCCCACACCGCCAGGAACGAAAGCACCGCCAGCGTGCGCAGCATCGCCGCGTCGCTCATCCCAATCTTCCGCATCGCCACCAGCGGCAGCTCGCTCGCCAGCGAGTAGATCAGCGTGTCATACAGCTTCGCGTCGTAGATCGGCAGTGTCGGATGCGCCCTGAAGTAATCCAGCGACTTCATCATCGGCAGCCAGGAATCCGTCCACTGCCGCAGATGAAAGAGCGCCTTCAAGTCCGGGATCATGTTTCCCGGATTCCCCCGGTGCAGCGTCCGGCAAACCGCCCACTGCACAATGTTCGCGAGAAACAAACTCACCAGCACAAAAATCAGCAGCCGCCGATCATGCGGCCGCACACCGGAACTCTGTGATTCCAACGAAGCCATGCGCTCACTATATCAAGCGACCCCTATCATCAATCTATGAACAGCATCGAGCGCTTCACCGGACGCGCTGAAACTTACAACCGCTATCGGCTCCGCTATCCCGCGGCCCTCATCCTCGACCGCCTCAAAACTTGGTGCAACCTGCAACCCGACTGGCCCATAGCTGACATCGGCGCCGGCACCGGAATGCTCTCCGAAGTCTTCCTCCCCAACAGAAATCCAGTGATAGCCATCGAGCCCAACGAAGAGATGCGCACCACCTGCGCTGAGCTCCGCACCCGCTGGCCTCTCTTGCAAGTCCACGACGCGACCGCCGAAGCCACCGGCCTTCCCGATAACTCCGTCGCCATCGTCGCCGCCGGCCGAGCCTTCCATTGGTTTGAGATCCCGCGCGCCCTCGTCGAGTTCGAACGCATCCTCCATCCGAACGGCTGGCTTGTTCTCGTCTCCCTTGGCCGTGCAAAAAACGAGAACCCGCAATCGCACGACTTCGAACAACTCCTCACCACCCACGGCACCGACTACGCCTCCCACGTTCGCGCCGGCTACCGTGTGCATGAAAACCTCGACCAGATCTTCGCCGCCGATCGCCACCACGAAGAAATTCCCGGCGAACAGATCGCAGACTGGGAATCCTTCCTCGGCCAAACGTTATCTCTCTCCGTAACTCCCCAGCCCGCCAACCCGCGCTTCCCCGCCTTCAACCAGGATCTCCGTAACCACTTCCACACCTATGCAGTGGATGGCCAACTCAGCATCCCGACCACCTGCTGGATCGACGCCGGTCGTATCACCAAGCCGTAACGCTGACTCAGCACTCAATAATATTCAGCGCCAATCCAGCCAAGCTCGTCTCCTTATAACGAGACTGCATATCCATCCCCGTCCGGTACATCGTCTCAATCACCTGATCGAGCGAAACCTTATGCGCGCCCTGGTCATTCATCGCCAGCCGAGCAGCATTTACCGACTTCACCGCGCCCATCCCATTCCGCTCAATGCATGGAATCTGCACCAGCCCCCCAATCGGATCGCACGTCATCCCCAGGTTGTGCTCCATCGCAATCTCCGCCGCACCCTCCACCGCCGCATTGTCGCCACCCAGCGCCGCCACCAAACCGCCCGCAGCCATCGAGCACGCCACACCCACCTCACCCTGGCACCCCACCTCCGCGCCCGAGATCGAAGCATTCTCCTTGTACAGAATCCCTATCGCCGCTGCAGTCAAAAAATATCGCAGCAATCCAGCCTTCCGCTCGTCGTCATTCACATCGTTCGCAGCATGATGCACATAGTAGTAAGCGATCGCCGGAATCACGCCCGCAGCACCATTCGTAGGAGCCGTCACCACGCGACCACCCGCTGCATTCTCTTCATTCACCGCCATCGCAACAAGCGTTACGCTGTCCAGCGGAGCCAGCGGATCGCGCGTCTTCCCCACCTCATCCATCGCCGCCAACCGCCGCGCCAAACCAGGAGCCCGTCGCCGCACATTCAACCCACCCGGCAACACACCCTCCGTCCTGATCCCGCGCTCGATGCAATCCGCCATCGCCTGCCATAGCGTAAAGATCGCCGCCTTCACGCGCTCCTCCCCCACCAGGAACTCCTCCACCTGCGCCATCTCATTGCCTGGCCGCAGCGGCGAAACAATCCGGTCGATTCTCCGCACAATCGTCGGATCACCCAGCAGCGCCACCTCATTGGCCAGCACCATCTCCGCAATCGTCAACCCATGCTGTTCGCCCAAACGCAGCAACTGATCCGCACTCGAAAAAGCATACGGCACATCGCGCTTCTTCACCCCTCCATCTGCCGCCGCGAATTCCTCAGCCGACAAAATGAACCCGCCCCCCACCGAGTAGTACACCTGCTCGAACACAACCTTCTCACTCTCATCCAGCGCAGTAAACCGCATCCCATTCGGATGCGTCGTCACTCCCGTATCCGGATACATCTGATCCCTGTGAAACCGCAGATCAGCCTCAGGATCGAATCGGATTGCACGCTCGCCCACGTAATACAGCATGCGTGTCCGCCGCAGCAAATCGAGTCGTTCCTGAATGTGGTCCAAATCCACAGTGTCCGGAGACTCCTTGAGCAGTCCCATCATCACGGCGCGGTCTGTTCCATGTCCTACGCCGGTCAACGCCAGCGATCCGTACAAGTCCGCCACAACGTGCTCCACCTGTTTCAAGAGTCCGCGCGTCTCCAACTCCCGCACAAACCGTAGCGACGCCCGCATCGGCCCCACCGTATGCGAGCTCGAAGGTCCAATCCCGATCTTAAACAGCTCAAACAAACTCGTATTCATCGCCACACCTTGCCAAACATCCCTCCGATTGTAGACTTGCGCTTTCAGCTAAATACAGCAGCAGTGCTACACTTACCGAATACCGGCCTCAAGGAATCATCAGGCATGCTTTTCAAGGCTCGCAGCGCCGCCGTCTACGGCATCGACGCTCACATCATCGACGTAGAGATCGACTTCTCCGGCATCAAGACGCAGGAAGAGACCTTCGCCACCGTTGGACTCCCCGACGCTGCCGTCCGCGAATCCCGCGACCGCGTCCGCTCAGCCATCAAGAACTCCGGCTTCGATCTTCCCCCCACCCGCATCACCATCAACCTCGCGCCAGCCGACCTCAAGAAAGAGGGCTCCGGCTTCGATCTCCCCATCGCCATCGGCATTCTCGGGGCCTACGGCGCACTCTCCATCAAAGACATCTCCGACTTCGTCCTCGTAGGTGAGCTCGGCCTCGATGGCTCCCTTCGCGCCGTCCAGGGCATGCTGCCCATCGCCATCGCCGCCCGCGCCGCTGGCATCCACAACCTCATCATCCCCGCAGCCAACGCGCGCGAGGCTGCCGTCGTCGCCGGCGTCAACGTCTACCCCGTCACCTCGCTCCTCGAAGTCCGCGAGCTCCTCAACTCCGCGTCGCAAGGCAACATCTTCGCCCAGCCTCTCTCCATCGACAGCACCGTCCTCCTCAGCGAAGCCGTCGAATACCAGGCCGACTTCCGCGACGTCCGCGGCCAGCACGTAGCCAAGCGCGCCCTCGAAGTCGCGGCTGCCGGTGGCCACAACATCCTCATGATCGGCCCTCCCGGCTCCGGCAAAACCATGCTGGCCAAGCGCCTGCCCTCCATCCTCACGCCACTGCGCTTCGAAGAGGCCCTCGAGACCACCAAGATCCACTCCGTCGCCGGCGTCCTCAACCGCGACGAGGGCCTGGTCACCCACCGCCCATTCCGCTCCCCGCACCACACCATCTCCGACGCCGGCCTCATCGGTGGCGGAATGGTGCCGCGCCCCGGCGAAGTCTCCCTCGCTCACAACGGGCTCCTCTTCCTCGACGAACTCCCCGAGTTTCCCCGCAACGTCCTCGAAGTCCTCCGCCAACCCCTCGAAGACGGCACCGTCACCATCTCCCGCGCGGCCATGTCCTTGTCCTTCCCCGCGCGCTTCATGCTCGCCGCCGCCATGAACCCGTGCCCCTGCGGTTACTTCAACGACAAGTCCCGCCAGTGCATGTGCACCCCGCCCATGATCCAGCGCTACGTCAGCAAAGTCAGCGGCCCACTCCTCGACCGCATCGACATCCACATCGAAGTCCCGGCCGTGCAATACAAGGAGCTCCGCGGCGGCGCCAGCTCCGAAGGCTCCGCCGAGATCCGCGCACGCGTACTCGCCGCCCGCGAGATCCAGCACAATCGCTTCCTCGAAACCCCTGTCCGCACCAAACCCACCTCCCGCGCCCCCAGCCGCGCCATCTTCGCCAACGCCCAGATGACCACCCAACAGATCCGCACCTTCTGCGAGCTCTCCACCGACGCCGAGCGCCTCCTCGAGCGCGCCATGCAGCAGCAGGGTCTCAGCGCCCGCGCCCACGACCGAATCCTCAAAGTCGCCCGCACGATCGCCGACCTCGAAGGTGCCCCCGCCATAACCGTTCCCCACATCGCCGAGGCCATCCAATACCGCACCCTCGACCGCAGTTATTGGTCATAACCGTTCCCATTGGCCTTAATCTTTCCCAATATGAACAAAATTCCATTTCCTGTAACCTCTTCCCCACATGTCCCGAAAAAAGGATTGACCCATAGCCTTGCACGAGGTATGGTTCAAGTTATAGGTAATAGGGCCCATGCTGCTTCTTCTCTAAATCTGAGAGATATAGCCAGATTTCGATCAACAGGCGCAGCCAACTTTAATCCGGACTCTCCTCCCAAATGTCTCTGTCTCAGTATCGTTGAGAGGTTTCCCGTGGCCGAACGGGGCAAGGTGAGTTCGTGCAACTACAGCCTAAGTCATTGTTTGGCTGTGACTTATACAGGCACGAAGCCTGTGGAACTTTTCGTCGCGCCTTCGCCTCGTCGAACGCGTCTAATTAGTAACCCTGGTTTGCTTCTGGCAACGTGCCGCAGCCTACCACGGGGCATCCGATAGAAGGAACAGTCGATCCATGGAAAGAGAAGTAATCCATCGATGACGCCCGGAGTCCCGCCCACACTAGGAGAATGGCCCATGCGCTCTGATCTGATCTTTGGTGCTCTTACGCACGTAAACAACCGCTACAAGCTTTGCCAACTCGCTTCCAAGGCCACCCGTAAGTTGCACAAGCCAAACACCCGCCTCCAGGACACCACCAACGAGGTACTCGACCGCTTCAAGGACACAGTGCCCATGGACACCACGACCGAAGCAGGTACGGATACCCTCCCCACGCCTGAGCGCCGCGCCGCTTAACCAAGATTGTCGCGCGACTTCGGTCGCGCGACCGCACTTTTCCTCATGCACCTCTGCTACGCTGTACCGAAATCAAGCATCTCACTCCGCAACAGGCTGTATCACTCCCATTCTCTTTAGGTCCCTCCGCTCGATCTTCCCTGCAACTCCGCTTTCGGCACACCCCCGTTCCAGCGTGAATCCGCACCACCCCCTTCGCAACATCCCATCCCGCAAAAATCTATGGAAACCACTCAGGTACTCATGACCATCTCCGAGTTAAAAGAAAAGAGCATTGCTGAACTCAGCAAGCTCGCCCGCGCTCTTGAAATTGCCGGCACCAGTGCCCTGCGCAAACAAGACCTCATCTTCAAGATCCTCCAGGCCCAGAGCGAAAAAGAGGGCCACATCTTCGCCGAAGGCGTCCTCGAGATCCTTCCCGACGGCTACGGCTTCCTCCGCTCACCGGACTACAACTACCTCCCCGGCCCCGACGACATCTACGTCTCTCCCTCGCAGATTCGCAAGTTCGATCTCAAGACCGGCGACACCATCTCCGGCAACGTGCGCTCGCCGCACGAGGGCGAAAAGTACTTCGCGCTCGTCAAGATCGAGGCCATCAACTTCGAGAGCCCCGAAGAGACCCGCAACAAGATTCTCTTCGATAACCTCACCCCGCTCTATCCCCAGGAACACATCAAGATGGAGACCGTGAAGGACGGCATTCCCGGTCGTGTCATGGACCTCCTCTGCCCCATCGGCAAAGGCCAGCGCGGCCTCATCGTAGCTCCGCCACGCACCGGCAAGACCGTCCTGATGCAGTCGATCGCCAACTCCATCACGGCCAACCACCCCGAGATCGTCCTCATCGTCCTGCTCATCGACGAGCGCCCGGAAGAGGTCACCGACATGCAGCGCAGCGTCAAGGGCGAGGTCATCTCCTCGACCTTCGACGAGCCAGCAGCACGCCACGTCCAGGTAGCCGAGATGGTCATCGAAAAGGCCAAGCGCCTCGTCGAGCACAAGCGCGACGTCGTCATCCTCCTCGACAGTATTACCCGGCTAGCGCGTGCGTATAACACCATCGTGCCGCCCTCCGGCAAAGTTCTTTCAGGCGGTGTGGACTCCAACGCCCTGCAGCGCCCCAAGCGCTTCTTCGGCGCAGCCCGCAACATCGAAGAAGGCGGCAGCCTCACCATCATCGCCTCCGCCCTCATCGACACCGGCTCGCGCATGGACGAGGTCATCTTCGAAGAGTTCAAGGGCACCGGCAACATGGAAGTCATCTTGGACCGCAAGCTGGTCGACAAGCGCGTTTTCCCGGCCATCGACATCCAGCGCAGCGGCACCCGCAAGGAAGAACTGCTCATCAACAAGGACGACCTCCAGCGCACCTGGATCCTCCGCAAGGTCCTCAACCCACTCAGCCCGGTCGAAGCAATGGAACTCCTCAGCGACAAGCTAGGCAAGACCCGTAACAACCAGGAATTCCTCCACAACATGTCTTCGCTGTAGGCACAATGAGCTCGCTGTAATTTCCTCAGGGTGGAAATAGCAGCAACCAAGGGGTGCAGCCATAGGCTGCGCCCCTTTTCTCTTTGTCCCTAGCTCGCCTACAGCTGCAATAGACATCCCCCATCGCAATCATTAGCGCGGCGGATGGATTGTTGCAGCCTGTCGACGCCGACTGCTATTCTCCCCTGGAATCCATTTATCTCTCAACGAGGCCCCCCTTGCGCCGGCTGGCTCTTACCCTCTTCACGCTCACACTTACGCTCAGCCTCGCCGCCGCCGCCCAAGCCCAACTGCGCATCGAAGTCACCATACCCTCCTCCGTACCCCTGAACGGACATCTCATCCTCGCCATCGCCAAGGTTGACGCCTCTGCGCCCGCGCGCGGCGGACGAGATGCCGCTGCACGGGAGCCACGCTTCATGCTCTCGGAGACCTACACCTCCGCGCAGGGCTTCGGCGTCGACGCCAGCAACCTCGCTCCCGGCAAGCCGCTCGTCATCGATGCCAGGACCATCGGCTATCCGCTCCCCAATCTCGCCACCGTCCCCGCCGGCGACTACCTCGTCCAGGGCGTTTTCAACAAGTACGAAGAGTTTCATCTCGCCGACGGCCGCGACCTCTGGCTTCCGCCCGACCACGGCGAAGGCCAGCACTGGAACCGCAAGCCCGGCAACCCCTATAACGAACCCGTCCTCATCCACATTGATCCCGCCTCGAACACCCCCATCAAACTCACCCTCGACAAGATCATCCCGCCCATCACCGGCACCGACGAGGACCCCGAGGTCATCGCCAAGCGCGACCCCGAAGCCGCAAAATACCTCAAGTACATAAAGTTTCGCAGCGACAAGCTCAGCAAGTTCTGGGGCCGCGATGTCTACCTCGGTGCATGGATCCTTCTACCCTCAGGCTTTGACGAGCACCCCGACGCGCACTATCCTCTAGTCGTCTATCAGGATCACTTCCACCCGGTCCCCATTCCCTTCAACAGCAAGCCCTCCGCAGCAGGTCGCAACCGGCGCGGTGGCGGTGGTGTTGATCGCGGCTACGTCCTCTACCAGGATTGGACCAACGGCACGCTCCCGCACGTCATCCTCCTCTACGTGCAGAACGCCAACCCCTACTACGACGACTCCTACGACGTAGACTCCGCCAACGTCGGCCCTTACGGCGCTGCAATTAACGACGAACTCATCCCGCAAATAGAAAAGCAGTACCGCGGCATCGGTCAGGGCTGGGCACGCGCCACCTACGGCGGCAGCACCGGCGGCTGGGAGTCCCTCGCCACCCAAATCTTCTACCCCGACATGTACAACGGCGTCTGGTCTGCCTGCCCCGATCCCGTAGACTTCCACGCTTATCAGAACATCAACCTCTACGACGACGCCAACGCCTTCTATCGCCACGGCGACTTCGGCGAAGTTCCCGTCGGCGGCGACCGTAAACCCGACGGCTCGCTCATCGCAACCGCCGAAAGTGAGTTTCGCTTCGAGTACATCCTCGGCACGCACACCCGTTCAACCGAGCAGTGGGCGATCTGGCAGGCCGTCTTCTCCCCCGTAGGCCCGGACGGCTATCCCGCCGACGTCCTCGACTCGCTCACCGGGAAGATCAACCCCGCGGTCGTAGCCTACTGGCACGACCACTACGACCTCAACGCCTACATGCAGCGCAACTGGCCCACGCTCGGCCCCAAGCTCGAAGGTAAGATCCACATCGCCGTCGGCGACGGGGATACCTACTTCCTCAACAACGCCGTCCACTTGCTGCAGAAGTCCCTCGACGCCACCCGCAACCCTCACTCCGACGCCCAGTTTCAGTATGGCCCCGGACAGCCTCACTGCTACACCGGCGGCCCCGTCGAGTACACCATGCGGCAGAACAACGCCGACTGGCTCCAGCGCATCCTCCCCCAGATGACAGCCCACATGATCGCCACCGCCCCTAAAGGCGCCGACACCACGAGCTGGGTCTACTAACTCAACCAAACCCATCGTTTCCCGGGCGCGCCAGCCATGGCACTCTCATCACGCATGGCAATCACACCGCGCATGGAACGACGCAGATTCCGCCGCGTCACAGCATCCGACACCCGCCGAATCCTCCGTCCACGCGAAACATCTATACTTAAACGATGTCGCAGACCCCGCTCCCGCGCACACTAGGCGAACTCCGCACCTCCGAATACACCCCTGAACGCGTCGCCCGCAGCGTCAAGGACGAGCTCCGCGACAACCTCATCGCGCGCCTACGCAAGATCTCCAACAACGCCCGCGGCAAAGCTGAAGCAGCCGAATCCCTCTTCCCCGGCATCATCGGCTTCGACGACACCGTCGTACCCCAGATCGTCAATGCCGTCCTCTCGCGCCACAACTTCATCCTTCTCGGTCTCCGCGGCCAGGCCAAATCGCGCATCCTCCGCTCGCTCACCACTCTGCTCGACCCCCACTCCCCTTACGTCGCCGGCTCCGAGCTCCGCGACAACCCCTACGCCCCACTCAGCAAATTCAGCAAAGACCTCATCGCCTCGCTCGGCGACGACACACCCATCGCCTGGATGACACCCCGCGAGCGCTACGTTGAAAAACTAGCCACACCCGACGTCACCGTAGCCGACCTCATCGGCGACGTAGACCCCATCAAAGCAGCGCGTTCAGGACACGAGCTCGGCTCCGAACTCACCATGCACTACGGCCTTCTCCCGCGCGCCAACCGCGGCATCTTCGCCATCAACGAGATCCCCGACCTCGCCGGCAAAATTCAAGTGGCGCTCTTCAACATCATGCAAGAGGGCGACGTCCAGATTAAGGGCTACCCCATCCGCCTGGAGCTAGACGTAGCGATCGTCTTCTCCGCCAACCCTGAAGACTATACGGCCAGAGGAAAAATCGTCACGCCCCTCAAAGACCGCATAGGCAGCGAGATTCGCACGCACTACCCAGAGAGCCTAGACGAAGCCATCAGTATCACCGAGCAGGAAGCCTGGACTGCGCGCAGCTACGATGCCAATAATAAGGCGATCCAGAACATCATCATCCCTCATTACATCCGCCAGATCGTAGAGCAGGTAGCCTTCGTAGCCCGCGACGACAAAAAAGTCGACAAGCGCAGCGGAGTCTCGCAGCGCCTCCCTATCTCCACCATGGAGCTAGTCGTCTCCAACGCCGAACGTCGCGCATTAATCCACGGCGAAAGCCTCGTAGTACCCAGGGTCGGCGACATCTTCGCCGCCCTCCCCGGCATCACCGGCAAAATCGAGCTCGAGTACGAAGGCGAGATGAAGGGCGCCGACACCGTCATCCGCGAACTCATTCGCCAGTCCGTCGCCAATATCTACGACGCCTATTTTGCCGACACCAATACACAACAAATAGAGCAGTGGTTCAACCTCGGCGGCGCCGTCGAACTCAACGACAAACAACCCGCGCAGTCCGTCTTCACCGAGCTGAAATCCATCCAGGGCCTCCTCGAAAAACTCATCCCCCTCAAGATCAACTCCCGCACCCCAGTCGAAGTCGCCGTCTCCGCGGCAGAGTTCCTCCT
>JBAVDD010000265.1:0-6858 GCA_049587035.1 Acidobacteriaceae bacterium
ACCTCGATCACCGTGTACGCCTGGTGTCCACGCTGGTTGTACTCAAACGTGAAACCGCGGTTGTCTTTCCACCACACAGGTTCGGTCAAGTAGAACGGGTTCGGGAACAGGCTGTTACTGATCTGAATTCCCTGCTTCGTCGCGACGTCAAATAGCACGGGTTGAGCGATGTCCACTGGATCACCTGGCTTCGCATAGTGCACCGTCGTCGTCTCTGGCTGAATCTGATCGACGGGTGACGACTCGATGTACGTCACGAGGCGGTCGAAGCCAGGACGCACATGATAGGCGACAAGCTCCTTGGAATCTGGAGACCATGCCAACGTACCGAAGGTGTAGGCGTTGTTCTGCGTACCGTCGAAGCTGAGTGGATACGCAGGCGCGTCGCCTTTCGGCTTGAGGTAGACGTTGAAGTTCTGGATATATGCTTTGTACTGTCCGTCGAAGGAGGCACACGTATTGTGCGGCGGCTCTGGCAGTTGGTCGAGAATCCGCGAGCCCACGCCAGGATGATCGTCGTGAAGTGGCGCCGGCTCGGAGTCAGCTTCATGGGGAATGGGCGCACAGGGAGGCTGCCGCCGCCGAGCCGATTCCGGTGCATCATCGTCATCTCCCGCAGCTCGCGGTGCAGGGCCCCGGTATCCAATGCCATCGACAGGATCGCCGCCGTTAAACTCCGTCGCGACCTCAGGGTTCAGCAGGGAGATGTCTTCGGGCGAGACTTCGCCGTGCCGGCGCCCTTCATCGGGGATCTTTCCGCTCTTCACGCAGGTATAGTCTGCGAGCTTGCATGTGAAAAGTGAGCCATCCAGGCCGAACTCAATCGACTGCTCGTTATCCAGAAATTTCAGCGGCGCTATCTTACCCCTGGTCTCCACTGGCGGCCTGGCACCAGGTCGCAGGCGCATCGGCGCGAATGGCAGCGTCAAGGCGGTGTAGGAGTGGCCTGTCACCGTGGAAATCGCCACTGCGAGTTTTTCCTGATCGAACGCGGGCTTCTTTGTCGCCGCGTCGGCGTCGACCAACACGTATTCATCGCCACCCTTTACCGACTTCTCATACCAGAAGCGGTGCTCGCTGCCGATCCAGTGTGCGGGACCTGGAACGTTCACCACCAGGCCAAATGCCTTCTCTTGCAGATCATGTGCGTGCTGATAGTCGGCGAGTGTGCCCTGCGCGTAAAGAGAGGACACCGATAGTGCACAGACGGCTGCGGTCACTAACCAGTAAGAGGATGAGATCTTCATAGGGAACTGTCAGCTCCATGCGAGTGTGATTTACAAAGCGCGTCTAAGTATACATAATTGTATGCACTAAAGATTCTGTGAGGCAAGCTATGCGAATTTCTGATCGAATCGGCCGAGTGCTCTCCCTGTTAGCCGCTACTACCACCCTTCTTTGCGTGGCAGGCGCGTCATATGCGGCTCCGCGCAAGGCTTCCACGGATACCGAAGCGCGTATGCCCTCCATCATCGAAGCCTTTACCGCTGATGAGATGTCTCTTGACCGCGTTTATCCGCTGCAAATCTCGACTGCTCGTGCTGCACGCTTCGAACGTTTTTACAGTGACGAGCTCGCCACACTCAAAACCATCGACTTCGATGCGCTCTCCCATGAAGACCAGATCGACTACCTGCTTCTGAAGCACCAACTCATCGCTAATCTGCACCAGATGGCGGTCGAGAAACACCAGCGAGAAGAGATGCAGCCCCTGCTACCCTTCTCTGCAACCATTGAAGCATTGCTTGGCAAAGAACGTCTGATGCAACGACCTGATGCCGAGAAGGATGCCGAACTTTTGACTGCAATGGTGAAGGAGATCGCGGCCACGCAAGTAGAATTCGATCCGGCATCTGGCCACTCCCACGCAGCCGGCGAGAACGCTGCCACCGCCAAACCGACGATCGATCCGGTTGTAGCCAATCGTGCGGTGCAGGCGACACGCGAGTTCAGACGCGCTTTGAACCATTGGTATGGCCAGTACAACGGCTATGATCCGAACTTCACGTGGTGGGTTGATATGCCCTATAACCAGGCGAACAAGTCGCTCGAAGACTATAGCAACTTCCTGAAGGAGAAGTTGATCGGCATCAAGCCGGACGACAAGACGACAATCATCGGCGATCCCGTCGGGCGTCAGGCGCTGATGAATGATCTCGCCGACGATATGATCCCCTACACCCCGGAAGAGCTCATCGCCATTGCTCAGACGGAATACGACTGGTCCATGAAGCAGATGCTTATCGCCTCCCGCGAGATGGGCTATGGAGACAACTGGCATGCGGCAGTGGAGAAGGTAAAGGAGATGCACGTGCCGCCCGGCGAGCAGCCCGAACTCATACGTAAGCTCGTTCTCGAAGGCAGTGACTTCGCTAAGAAGAACGATCTCGTCACTGTGCCGCCGCTGGCCGATGAAACCTGGACGATGATTATGATGACGCCGCAACGCCAGCTGGTAAATCCGTTTTTTACTGGAGGCGACGAGATCAGCGTCTCATACCCTACCAACACGATGACCTATGACCAGCGTGAGATGAGTATGCGCGGCAACAACATTCCGTTCGCTCATGCTACGGCTTTTCATGAGATGATCCCTGGCCACTTTCTGCAGTTCTATATGAACGACCGTTATCGCCCATATCGCCAGCGCTTCGACAATCCGTTCTGGACCGAGGGCAATGCGTTCTGGTGGGAGATGCTGTACTACGAAAAGGGCTTCGAAAAGACGCCTGAAGAGCGTATCGGCGCGCTGGTGTGGCGCATGCATCGCTCAGCTCGCGTCATCTTCACGATGAACTTCCAGCTCGGGAAATGGACGCCTCAGCAGTGCGTGCAGTATCTCATCAAGAACGTCGGCTTCGACTCCGATAACGACATCGCCGAGGTCCGCCGCTCCTTTGATGGCTCCGTCGGTCCGCTGTATCAGATTGCATACCTCATGGGTGCACTTCAATTCCGAGCGCTGCACCACGAGCTTGTGGACTCGCACAAGATGACTGACCGCCAGTTTCACGACACGATCCTGCATGAAGGCCAGATGCCCATCGAACTTCTGCGAGCCGACATGGAAAATAGCAAGCTAACACCGGACTTTCAGACCTCGTGGAAGTTCTACGGCGATCATCCCACGCATCCCTAGACCAGAGAGGACTCCTCACAATGGACAGGCGAGACTTCATCAAGAGCCTTACCGCAAGCACCGCTGCACTGCACACGATTACATCGCGCGCTGGTTCGGTTGAACCGCTATCTACCCCAGTTGGCCTCGTGACGACAGGAATGGCATCCGTCGAAGGCCACACGAAGCTCGCGACGTTTCAGCGCAATACTGTAACGTGGACCGTCTACGAAGATCTGCGCGTGCGTGATGGCGTGCTCACCTTCGTCAGCTCTGACGGCAGTGCGCGGGTGCTGCGCAAAACTGCGGAGCCGACATTCGCCGACGACGGTCCTCAACACCTTGGACTCGATCTAAAAGAGATTGGGATGGCCGATGGGGACCTACTCGCAGACAAGCTGCTCGCCCATGGTGATCCGAAAGAGGATGAGGTTCGGCGCGCGGCTCCTCCCATGAACTCGGACCACAGCGACGAGCACAGGCCACGCTTCCGGCCTGGCTGGAACACTTTCGTCGGCACTCGGGAGTGCAGCGATACGATGCCCGTTTTCCCAGCCGGGAACACGCGGACCTATCATCCACAGCAGTACGTCAAAGGGCTTACGCTGCACCAGGCCAATCAGCGTCACGAAGGTCTCATCGGCGGCTGGATGCCGGCTGTACGCAAAGTGATTCCAGAAGCCGAGAATGCATACATTGAGGTCATTGTCTTCGGCGATGTACTTGCCCATGATCGCTTTATCGTGCAGACGTGGCACCGGACAGCACGAATTCAGAATGGGTCGGTTGTGAGTGTTCAGTATGGATACAGCTATCCGAGCTATACACGACGTCGGCAGGAGCCGAAGGCCGAAAGCTTCTATCGCGGCATGCTCGAGTTTGCAGAGTACTGGGAGCGGCAAACGAGCAGTCTTGTTCCCATCACATTGCCTGATACAAGCTGGACTGACATGGTGCGCTACGCATTTGTAAAGGAGCAGATGGTGCGCCCCGGCGGCGTCTACCCGAAATACGGCGCCGTCGATCGCGACTATTATGGCTCCGAGTACGACGGCTTTCAGGATACCTTCACGATGTCGCTCTATGCCAATCTAGAGTGCGGCCGATTCGAACAGGCACGCGAGGTTTTTGACAACTATTTCACCGACTTCACCGACGCTGTCGGCATGGTCAACATGCGCGGCCCTGAGACGGCACAGTTTGGACTCACCCTCTTCCTGGTAGCTCACTATGCGCAACTCACCGGCGACTACGAGCTCGTGTTGAAGCACCGCGAAAAGATTGAAGCAACAGCTCAGTTGCTCGCGGAGTTGCATGATGAAAGCTTGAGGCTGCCCGAGACCGATCCAGGCCACGGCCTGCTGCACGGATGGTGCGAGTCCGACTCGAGCCTCATGCCGGACCCGTCGGTCTGGAACAAACCCTACTTTGCGGATAGCGCGTTTGCAGTGCGTGGCTGGCGAGCGATCGCGGACACGTGGAAGACGCTGAAGCCCACGCGGAGTGCGCCAGTAATCGCGGATTGGACGCGCCGCAGCGATCAGCTTCAGGCGGCCCTCGTGAGCAGCGTGCGCACGAACACATGGCACGATCGCACGCCTGCCTATGTAACGCCCATGCCAGGGGTGAAGCTCACTTTCCGGGAGTCGCTCATCAAGGAGCATCCGAGCGAACAGGGATGGGTTCATCGCTGCTACACCGAGATGCTGCATCCTGATGTGCTGCCCGAGGCAGACGCGAACACCGTCATCGACTGCATGCGGGCCTATGGGGCTACCACCCTGGGCGTCGTCGCGAACGTCGAGCCGGCGAATCCTTACGGACGCGATATTCTCGGCTTCATCTCCTACGGCTATGCGCACACGTTGTTGCAGTTGAATCGCATTGAAGAGTACATCCTCTTCCTCTATGCACATCGCTACCATGATCACTCGCGCGGCAGTTGGACGGCAGGCGAGGTATCTGGCATCACCGGCGGCGGCGCCCTGTTTTGCATACCGGCCCAGCAGACGATTCCGTTACTTGTGCGATGGATGCTCGTCTTCGAAGAGTTTGATGAAGATCGTCTGCATTTTGGCCGCGCGATTCCTCGCGAGTGGGTTGCAACCGGCGCGCCAATTGAGATCATTGGCGCGCCTACACGATGGGGGCGCGTGAGTTATCGGCTCGAACACCGCGATGCGGCTCTCGTTGCCACCATCAAACTTCTTGGGCGCAGCAAGTTGCCAGAAGAACTACACGTCAGCTTTCGAGCACCGCAAGGCCGCACACTCCGCAATGTTACAGTCAACGGCCAGGCAGCTACATTCGCTGGCCCGCATAGCGACGCTGTGATTGTACGTCCACACGGGGATCGCAGCTTTGAGGTCGTTGCCATGCTCGGCTAGAATGCCTGCCTTTGAATATTGAATTTCTCTTGCTCAATGGACGGGGTGTGAAGGCGTAGATATAGTGATTGCGACCGCTACGGTTGCGTCGGTTTATTCGTTGCTGCCTTCTCTTGCAGCAATGCGGAGAGCATCGACAGACTATTCTTCGCCTTTTCACGTTCTCCTAGGCCCCTATAAACCTCCGCCAGACTCTTATAGACTACTGGGTCCTGAGGCTCCAACCTCCTGCCAATCTCAAGATGGGTTGCAGCATCACTGAGCCTGCCCTCCATCATGTAAAGCTTGCCCAACGCAATCTGAGAAGTTGAGTATTGTGGCTGCGCAGCAACCGAAGCCTCCAGCGCCTTGCGTGCCTCCACAAACGCTGGTTGCCCGGGCGATGCACCGGTATACATCAAGACCGTTCCCAGCAGCGAGAGCATTTGATAGTCCGTATGACCAGCTTTGATTCCTTCCCGCGCAAGTGCCAGCGCCGCTGCAGGTTTGTCCTCGTAGAGCCTCTCTTGAATCAATGCGAGATATGCCAGGTCACTCCCCGGAGCCAATCTGCTGGCGAGCTGAAACTCGGGGTTAGCCTCATCCAAGCGATCCAACCTCCCAAGAAACACGGCTCGCTCATAGTGAAGCCTCGCAGAGGCTGGCAGATGCACTAAGCCCAGGTCAACAACTTTTAGTCCTAGATCGTAGGCGTAATGATCGGTACATGCGTCGGCGACGAAGCTATACAATTTCTCATCCGTGGGTGTTTGTATCGACGCCGCCAGTAGTGCTTGGAATGCTCGCTGAGGCTGGCCGTCGCCAACATAAGCCTGAGCCATGAGATTGTTCACGGCAGCAGTATCGTGTCCGTTGTTGTGCAGATCACTGAGGACATCGATTGCCTGTTTGAAGTCGTCCACGCCCAGGTAACACAGAGCAAGATTGAATCCAGCCATATAGTCCTGGGGTGCTTCGGCTCGTGCGTTTAGTAGAAGAGGAATCGCTTCCTTGAACAGTCCCCGGCGAGTTAGATCTGTTCCCTTTTGCAGATCGGTCTCAACAACGCTTTCTGTCTGCGTCGTATCTATCCCGGATGCTCTAGTACCCTGCCCCGCACTATTCTGTGCTCTTGCCTCCAGAAGCAGCACAGCCACCACAAAAAGTACGACGCATGAAAATCGGGCGCGACGTAGGATCCTTGCTGACACACTAGAATGCAGATCGTAGTCGACAACCATACCGCGGCTCTCCTTCCCCTACGGTCATTCTAGTTGCAGTGGCTACTCCTCGCTACGTCTCTGTCGCTGACTAACGCAATTGAAAGGCACCCACACCCGTATCGAGGGAAATGTCGATCCACCTACCCATATT
>JBAVDD010000266.1:0-34234 GCA_049587035.1 Acidobacteriaceae bacterium
GACGTCCCCGACCCCATCGCCGCCGCCCGCGCGCTCACCCCGGAAGGCCGTGGCGCCGACATCGTCTTCGAAGCCGTAGCCACCCCCGAAGCTTGGCAGTGGGCCGTGCAGATGGCGCGCAAAGGCGGCCTCGTCAACCTATTCGGAGGCCCTCCCAGCGGCACCACCGTCTCGCTCGACACCAACCTCATCCACTACTCCGACCTGACCCTCAAGGCCAGCTTCCACCACACCCCCGCCACCGCGCGCCGAGCCTTCGAGCTCATCACCTCCGGCCGCTTCCGCGCCCAGGACTTCCTAACCGGCACCGCCACCATCGAAGACCTACCCAGCGTCTTCCGCGCCATGCTTACGCGCCCCGCCGAAGGCATCGCCCCCGAGATCAAGACCGTCATCTTCCCCAGCGCTTCAGCAGTCATCGAGGCACACGCATGACCGCCCTCGACAAAACAGCAGACACCACTATCGACGACCGTCTCCACGGAGCACCCGAGCTCTACCTGACCCCCGCGACACGTCCCTCGCTCCCCGAAGCGCAGCTCTGGTGCAAGACCCTAACCACGACGCACTACGAAAACTTCCACGTAGCCACCTTCTTCCTTCCCGCCGCGCTCCGCCCGCACTTCCACAGCGTCTACGCCTTCTGCCGCACCTCCGACGACCTCGGCGATGAAGTAGCCGACGCCGCAACCGCAACACGCCTCCTCGCCGAGTGGCGCGCCATGCTCCATCAGTGCTTCACGTCACCCGCAGCCTCACGCCACCCCGTCTACGTAGCCCTGCAGCCCACCATCGCGCAGTGCAACCTTCCCATGCAGCCCTTCGACGACCTCATCTCCGCCTTCGAGCAGGACCAGGTCTACACCCATCACGAATCCCTCGCCACCCTCGAACATTACTCGCGCTACTCCGCCAACCCCGTAGGCCGACTCGTCCTCCTCGTCAGCGGCTACCATGCTGAAGAGCTCATGCAACTCTCCGACGAAATCTGCACCGGCCTCCAGCTAGCCAACTTCTACCAGGACATCGTCGAAGACCGCGCCCGTGGCCGCCGCTACATCCCCGCCGACGCCATGCAGCGCTTCCACGTCACGGACGACCAACTCATCGCCCGCCACTTCGATGCCAACGTACGCGCGATGATGCAGTTCCTCGTAGCCGACGCCCGCGCCCGCCTGACCCGCGGCCAGCGCATCACCACCCTCGTCTCGCCGGACCTGGCCTCAACTCTCCAACTCTTCATCAACGGCGGCCACGCCATCCTCGACGCCATCGCAGCGCAGGACTACAACACCCTCCAGTCCCGCCCCGTAGTCACCAAAGCAGCCAAGCTTCGTCTCCTCGGCGGCGCGTTAGCCGGCAAACTCAAAGCCACGCTCATGCCCTCACGCCCCTTTGAGGACCGCACCCCATGAGCCTCGCATCCTCGCCTGAAGTAGCCGCGGCCTACGCGCACTGCCGCGCCATCGCCAAACGCGAAGCCAAAAACTTCTACTACTCCTTCCGCGTCCTCCCCCAGCACAAATCCGACGCCATGTGCGCCGTCTACGCCTTCATGCGCAAAGCCGACGACCTCGCCGACGACGAATCCCTCTCTCTCGACACCCGCCGCCAGGCCATGGTCACCTGGACCGCCGAGTGGCGCGACTCCCGCCTCACCACCTCCGACGACCCCATCTTCCTCGCCGTCAACGACACCCAGCGCCGCTTCGACATCCCCGACCTCCTCCTCGACCAGCTAATCGCCGGCACCACCCTGGATCTCCAGCCTCAACCCGAAGGCGTCCAAATCCTCGAAATCCCTACACCCACCGGCCCTCCGCGCACCATTCAGCTCTACGAAAGTGTAGCCGCGCTCCATCACTACTGCTACCTCGTAGCCTCCGTCGTAGGCCTCGTCTGCATCCGCATCTTCGGCTACACCGATCCCCGCGGCGAGCAGCTAGCCATCGATACCGGTATCGCCTTCCAGCTAACCAACATCCTCCGCGACATCAAAGAAGACGCCGATCGCGGCCGCATCTACCTTCCCGCCGACCTCCTCCGCGAACACAACGTCACACCCGAACGCATCTTGGCTCTCGCTGCCGGTGCATCGCCACAGACAAACGAACTCGCTCTCCTCCGCACCATCGAACGCCACGCCCAAACTTGCTACCGCAGCTCCACCCAGCTCATCCCCCTCCTCGACCCCGACGCCCGCCCCTCCATGCGCGTCCTGGTCCGCATCTATCACCGCCTCCTGGACCTCATCGCCGCCAACCCAGCCGCCGTCTTCACCACAAGAGTCTCCGTGCCCACCTCGCGCAAGCTCTCGATCCTCGGCATCGGCATCCTCCAATCTCTAAAAGCAAGGCTCTTCGCATGACGGAAGCGCCCACCCCCGACGTCCTCATCCTAGGTGCCGGCGCTGCCGGCCTCGCCGCCGCCGTCGCCCTATCCGGCGCCGGAGCCAACGTCTCCCTCCTCGAGCGCAAGCCCTTCGTAGGCGGCCGCGCCTACTCCTACCCCCATCCAGCGCTTGACGAAGTCATCGACTCCCAGCATGTCCTCCTTGGCTGCTGCACCAACCTCGTAGACCTCTGCAATCTCTCCGGCGCCAGCCAGCACATCCGCTGGTACGACACCATCACGTTTCTAGAACCTTCCACCCGCACCGCCCCCACCCGTCGCAGCGATATCGCCCCCTCTGCGCTCCCATCTCCCGGTCACTCCGCGCTCAGCTTCCTCCGCGCTCCCATGCTCTTGCCAGCGGACAAAGCCGTCATCGCCTTCGGCCTCCTCGACTTCCTCCGCACCTACCCCGCCACCGACGACGAACCCTTCTCCGCCTGGCTCCAACGCACCCGCCAAACCGACCGCGCCATCCGCCACTTCTGGGAGCCCATCATCGTCGGCACACTCAACGACACCTTCGACCGCTGCTCCACCCGCTACGCCGGCCAGGTCTTCCACGAGTCCTTCCTCAAGTCCGCCGCCGGCGGCCGCCTCGGCATCCCCTCCCAGCCCCTCTCCAACTTCTACGCCAACATCGCCCACCTCGCAGTCCAGCAGGGAACCACCCTCTACCCCCGCACCAGCATCGACCGTATCGACCGCCTTTCCAACGGCCTCTGGCGAGCAACCGCCTCTGACGGCACCCGTCACGAAGCTCCCAGCCTGCTCCTCGCCCTACCCTTCGAGCAGACCGCCCGCCTCCTCACCACGCTCCCCGAAACCTCGCCCCAACGCCACCGCATCCTGCCCGCACTCTCCCACTTCACCCACGCCCCCATCACCACCATCCATCTCTGGTTCGACCGCCCAATCACCACCCTAGAACACGCCGCACTGCTCGACACCCGCATCCAGTGGATGTTCAATAAAACTCTAATCCGAAGCTTTGAGAACATCCAGCAAATTGCTGATAATCAAGGTCAGTATCTAGAGCTGGTCATCAGCGCCTCCCACCTCGAACTCCATCAGACCCGCGACGAAATCCTTACCTTCGTCATGGTCGAGCTAGCGCGTTTCTTCCCATCCGTCCGCGAAGCTAAAGTCCTCAAGAGCGCAGTCCTCAAGGAAGCCCGCGCCACCTTCTCCGTAACCCCTGGCCTCGACCGCTACCGCCCCACCCCCGAAGCCCCCGGCGACAACCTCTACCTGGCCGGCGACTGGACCCAATCCGGCTGGCCCTCCACCATGGAAGGCGCCGTGCGCAGCGGCCGCCTCGCCGCCGAAGCCATAGCTCGAACCACCGGCAACCCCGCCACATTCCTGACCCCAGACCTACCCCCCGCCGGCCTGATGAAGCTCTTCGCCAGATTCAAATAGACCAACCCTAACCCCGATCGCCCCAGTGCTTCGACCGCAGAGGCCCCATCTCCCTCTGCGGGATGCCATTCCCAAGCTTCAAACTCAAACGCATAGCACCCACCTGCTTCCCCTGCACGTCAGCAAGTATGTTCAACAGAATATAGGGCACCATCCAAAGCACCTGAAGATAGATGAAAACTCCATGCATCGGCCCGGTGACGATAAACATCCCGATCCATGCCGCACCCATCACCGCGTAGCTCAAGAGCAGAAACGTACGCGCACGCCTCATCCAAAGCCTTTGCTTGTCCGAAATGGAAGCAGTCCGCTCAGCAGCACGCACCGAATAGAACAGCCGCTCGGCAGCCTGAGCCGCCATCACAGCTGTCGTCACTGCAATCAGCACAACAACCACAGCCAACCCTACCGACTTGCGCGCAGAAAATACCGCGAGTCCCAGAAACACCGGGCTTAGAAGCATCCCAGCCACAAACGACGTCCAGTACACCCCTCTACCCACCGGTGCCGCGTCGATGGCCTCTTGCCGAGTCATGCCAAAATCCTAACCCCACCAGTGCTACTTCGCCAGCAAAATCACACCCACCACCACGCACATCGTAGCCAGCCACCGCCGCCGGTCCACCTTCTCCCGAAGAAAAAACTTCGCCGCCACGGCATTCCCCACATACGTCAGCGCGCCAATCGCCGGAGCAGCTAAGGACAGCTCTGCGATGCTCAGCGCGAATAGCATCGAGAAAAAATTCAGCGCCATGCACAGAGCACCGGTCACAAAGCGCGCATTCGTCAGAACGGCTGCAATTGTTCCCAACAGTCCATGCTTGGTGCGTATGTCATCGAGGTCCCCAAGCTGTCGCATACCCGATGCGATCATCACCTCACCAATAACTGCCAGGATTGCGACGAACACGATCGCGCTCCACTGGTGTACAAACGGCGAGAGCGTCATCGGCTCGCACCCGCATCCATCTGGTCCAGCTCCGGATGCTCGGTCCGCGACGGCCCACCCGCCACGAATCCCACGGCACACACAATCAACCCAATCCCCAGCCAGCGCGAAACCGACAACTGCTCATGCAACCAGTACCGTCCGATCAACGCAATCACCACCGGCCCAAACGCCGTTGCGGGCATCACAAACGTCAGGTCTGCCCAGCTCAGCGCTGTTGTATATGCGGCGAAGAACCCGATCAGAAACACAATCCCGATATCGACATAAGGATTGAACAACGCATGCCAAAGCAGCCCCAGGTGATGCAAATTCACGGCACCCACCTGCACCATTCCCCGTTTCAAAAACGAATCACCCAATGAAGCCGACAGCATGATGGCCACCAGAATCCCATACTGCGACGGCCTGAGAACGTGTTTCACAAGCATCCCCTCATGGTTCGTTCATCCCTCTAAAAAGAGAAGGGCGGCCAGCGCAACCCGCCGACCGCCCTCCATCTCAAAACCCTCTACGCATTCATGCTGACGCTCTCCTGAGCCTTCAGCGCATTCTCTTCCTTCTTCAACCGCGAAGCCTTATTCCGCTGCGCACGCAGCTTCATAAACGCTTTCGCCTCCACATAAAGCCGAGGCACATCGCGATTCACCACCGCCTTCCAAACTACGCGGAAAGCAGCCTTCGGACGGAAGTAATACTCGTCGTAGAACTTGTGTACCATCTCCATCACATACTCGGTAGGCAGCCCCGGATACTCGATGTGCGCCATCTGGTGTCCGCCGCCGTCTTCCATCTTCTCGTTCGTGATGAAGTCATTGCGCTTGGCGAAGTCATAGAACTCCGTGCCCGGATACGCATGCGCCACGCTCACCTGGATCGTCTCGCAGTCCAGCGTCTTGGCAAAGTTGATCGTATTGCGGATCGACTCCTTGGTCTCACCCGGCAGCCCAAGAATGAAGTCCGCATGGATAATCAGCCCCAGGTCATGGCAGTTCTTCACGAACTCCCGAGCCTTCTCGACCGTCGCACCCTTCTTGATGTTCTTCAGGATCTGCGGATCGCCCGACTCAAATCCCACGATCAGCAGCCGGCAACCAGCTTCCTTCATAGCCTTCAGCGTCTCGTAGCTAGTGGTCACGCGCGAGGTGCAGCTCCAGGTAATGCCCAGCGGTTTCAACTTCTCGCACAGCTCAATGGTGCGCGCCTGCTGAATGTTGAACGTATCGTCATCAAAGAAGAACTCCTTCACAAACGGGAAGTTCTCCTTGGCCCACTTCATCTCCGCAGCCACATCGTCGCTGGAGCGCTTGCGCCACGCATGGCCGCTCAGCGTCTGCGGCCACAGGCAGAACGTGCACTGCGCCGGGCAACCACGCGTCGAGTACAAGCTGATGTACGGATGCAGCAGGAACGGCACGTTGTACTTCGTAACGTCCATGTCCCGCTTGTAGATCTTCGTAGCCCACGGCATCGCGTCCAGGTCTTCCACCTGCGGACGGTCGGGATTGTGCTGAATCACCCCCTGCGCGTCCTTATAGCTGATCCCAAGAATCTCATTCAGCGGCTTGCCATTCGCATACTCCACCACCGAGTAGTCAAACTCGCGGCGGCAGATGAAGTCCATCACCTCGCACTCATTCAGCGCACGATCCGGGTCCGTCGTCACCGGCGGCCCAACGAAGCAGATCTTTATAGAAGGGTTCGCGGCCTTAATCGCACGCGCCAGCCCATGGTCACCCGACCACCCGACCGTCGACGTAAACAGCACCAGGAACTCGAATCCCTTGGCGATCTCGATCGTCTCTTCCGCGCTCACATGGTGCGGCGGAGCGTCCAGCAGCTTGGACCCCTCCAGCATCCCGGCCGGATACGCCAGCCACACAGGGTACCAGTAGGATTCGATCTCGCGAGTAGCGGGCCAGCGAGAGCTGGCGCCACCGTCAAAGTTTTCAAAGGAAGGCGGGTTTAGGAGAAGCGTTTTGAGCGGCATAATATTCACTTCAGTTTACCACTTTGTTACTCAGAAAAGTTGGTTCGCGCAGCGTCCGTGGTTCACTCCACTCAACCCACCAACACGCTCGAGACGTCAGAATATCCACCCCTACAATAACCATTGCACTCAATGGCTTCCAGTCCCACCCGCAGCCTCATCCGGCAACGCTGCCGCACTCTTCAACCACTCCTCCAACCGCCCCGTCTGGCGCAGCAGGTTCACCTTCGCCTGGTCCAGCTGAAACTGTGCCGTCAACCAGTCAATCGTGTGCTCGCCAACCGACAGCCTCGCATTCTGCGTGTCCTCCGGCGTCATCTGCTGCCCGCTCACGCTCCCACTATCTGCGGTGGTCTGCGCCAGCACCGTCTTCAGATTTTCCTCAGCAATCTGCTGGTCAATCTCTGCCAGCCGGCTGCGCGCACCGAGTTCCATCGCGCTCCGCCTCAACTTTCTGCGGCCCTCCAGGAACTGGTTACGCTGCGACTCACTCTCAAAAAATGCCCGGCTGGCCTCGGCTTTGGCCTCCCTCGCCTCATCCTGGTGCTTGCGGTCGAAGATCGGTATCAACAGTTCCAGGTACACGCTCACCGCGTTCTGGCTCTTGCCCTCGAACCCCTTGTAGTAGTCCGTGTAGTCATTCTGGCCCGTATCGATGCGGCTGTAGTTTGCTCCGAAGCTAATCTGAGGCCGCAGCAAGTAACGACTCTGCCCAAAGGCCAGCTCCTGTTTGCTCCTCGCACCGGCCTCTGCCGCCAGCACTCCCGGGCCGTCACCCTCATTGCCATCATCGCTCGCCATCGCAACGCTCGGCAGTGCTGGAATCGAACTCGAGATCGCCTTCAGTTGACCATCGGGCAATCCAATCATCCGCGAAAGATGATCGCTCAACTCCGCAACCTCATCCTGCAGATTCATCTGGTTCAACTCAATTTGTGTCTGTTTCCGCTGCGCATTGAGCAAATTGATCCGTGTATCGATACCTTCATTCAATCGATCCTGAACAATCGTCACCAGCCGCGTAGCATCTCCATACTCCTGGTTCATGGTTGTCAGCGCACGCTCGTCGCTGTCCAGGTTCAGATACGTTACCGCGACGTCCTCTTCCACCTGCTCCCGCGTGTCCTTCAGCGCCAGCTTCGCAGACGCCAACCCCGACGCCGCAGCACGAATGTTGTCATGCTGCGAAAAATTAAAGACCAGCGACTGACTCGAAATACTGAACACCGTCGGTAAAGAAGTCGGCACCCCTGTACCCTTGCCGTACCCGAGATCCGCACTCACTGTCGGAACGTACACATCCTTCGTCTCATTCAGGACCTGCTCCGCCTTCTCCACCGAAGCTTCCGCCATCTTCACCTTCGGATCGTTCTTCAATGCCAAATCCACCGCCGAGCCCATCGAGATCTGCGCCGACGCTCCCACGGCACACGCCGCCAGCATCATCCCTCCCATCGCCCATCTCATTTTCAGCCGCATCCCGTTCCTCAGTTCCATCACTCGCTTCTCAACCGCACCCAGACAACGACATCCAGACCAAATCACATCGTCCGCAGCGCCTGTTTCGCCGGCGCATATCCCGACGCCATCTCCAGCGCCTTATCAAACTCGATCTTAGCTCCCGCCTTATTGCCTTCGCCGGCCAGCAGCTTGCCCAGCATCACATGCACCTCGATCGCCGGCGCCGCATCGCTCTTCGCCCCGCTCTCCAGGTACTCGCGCAGCGCCTGCTCTGCCACTCCCTGTTCCCGATGCATCCGGTCCAGCAAACTCGCTGCATCCACCACGCTCGCGTCCTTCGCGTGATCCACAGCCAAACCCTGCTTCAGTGCATCGACAGCCTTGTCATACTCTCCGCGCTCCATATAAAACGCTCCCAGGTCAACCCAGGCATTAGGCAGATTCGCAACTCCCACCGCGGCCCTGAACTCGCGCTCCGCCGTCCCGTAATCCTTCTCCTTCACCGCGGCCCGCGCACGAATCCGATGCGCCTGCTGAGGCAGCTGTCCCTGCACCTCATCAGCCAGCGCAGCAGCTCTATCCAAACCGCCGCCAAGGATCGCCGGCGCGTCAATATAAAACTCGCTAAGGTCATTCACCGCCGCTCCATCGCGCGGGTTCACCGCAACCGCAGACTCGAACGCCGCCTTCACCTTCATCGCCAGGCTCAGTCCCGCGATCGGTCCTGCATGTTCTGCCTTCATGCCGTACGCTCTCCCCAGCCAGTCCCGCGCCTCGCTGCTGTGCGGCAGCGCCTGCGCCGCCTTCAGGCAAGCGCCGATCGCCTCATCCGCATGCGCCTCAGCATAGTAGCTGCGACACAGCACCATGTAGGCTGCCCCATCTCCAGAGTTCGCGGCCGTCATTCGCTCCGCGGCCGCCACAGCCTTATCAATCTCACCCTGCATCAATGCCTGTTCCGCAGCGGCACGCTCATTCACCTGCTGGCTAGCAGCCGGGCTCTCACTAGCTGCCGCACCCTCGCTCGCATACACGCGTCCCACCGGCCGGCTCATCGCCAGCCCCAGAATTATCAGCCCCAAACCAAAAGCTGTCCGCGCCCTCCGTTGTTCCCGGCGCTCGATCATGGATTGTGTCACCAACATCGCACCTATGGATGCACCTTCACCCGCAGACCGTCGCTCAGGTCTACTTCGGTCGTCGCACCCAGTGCCACCAGTTCTCCCTGCTTCACTCCGCTCACCACCTCAAACCGCTGCAGGTTGATCAGGCCCACCACCACCCGTGTCCTCACCAGGTGGTGGTCCACGATCCGGTACACATAATCCGACATTCCCTCCGGCCCCTCTGTATGCAGGGCCTCCCGCGGCAGGCTCAACACATTCTCGCGCCGGTTCTCTGTCACCGTTACCGTGACGGTAGTATTCGGCAGCAGCACGCCATTTGCGTCATCCACGCTGATCAGGCACTCGCCCACATTGCGCGTTCCGCCATAAGCAATAATCGTTGTCGGAGCCTCGACCACATGTCCGTGCCACTCGGCGCCAGGCTTTGCCGACCACACAATCGTCACCGGCTGCCCCGCCTTCAGCTGCCCGATCTCCGGCTCATCGAAGTACGCTGTGATCTGCATCTTCCTCAGGTTCGCCAACTGGATCAGCGCCTCACCCGCAGGCACAAACTGATACTGTGTCACCGGCACGGAATACACAGTCCCCGCAAACGGCGCATGAATATCCACCCCCGCATACACCGCCTTGGCGGCGTTCACCGCCGCCTGAGTCTCCGCCACTTGCGCTCTCTGCGCTTTCAAATCATCGCCGGAGTATCGCGCTCCCGTCTGCGCCTGCGCCTGCGTCAATCGCGCCTCCGCCACTGTCAGCACGTGCTGCGCCTGCGCCACCTCGTTCGCCGAAGCAGCACCCTGGGTCTGCAGTTTCTCCAGCGCCGCTAGCGAATCGCTGTCCTGCTGCACCTGGATCTTTGCCGTCTGAATGTCGCCCGTCGAAACCAGCCGCTCCGCCTTTGTCCCGCCCTGCTCCATCGTCTGCAGCAGCGCCTCGCTCGAAGCTAGGCTCGCCTCGGCCGTGGCCAGGTCCTTGCGCGCGTCGGTGTCATCCATGCGCAGTAGCTCCTGGCCCGCCTCCACCTTCTGGTTCAGGTGCACGTAGATGTTGTCAACCGTGCCCGCCAGCGGCGCATGCGCGTCAAAGTTGTCCACCGGCTCCACGCGCGCATTGGTGGATTTCGTCTGCGTAATCGTCTGCGGCTCCGCCCTGGCAGCCCGCACCTCCACCTCATCCCGCCTGTTATGGAGATAAATATAGAGCGCCAGGCCAGCCGCGACCGCGACAAGCACCCACACCCACCCGCGCGATCGTTGCGAAACCTTTTGAGCCATAAGGAAAAAGCCAGTATATAAGACGCAGCACATAGGCTCGGGGCATCAAAACTTTTGCTGCGTAGGATATACGCTGATTAACACAGCCTCTGCGTCACGCCGCGCTCACCCGTGCTGGCCGGATTCCCACAATCTCCAGCTCCCACCCGCCATACGTCGGATGCCAGTTCCTGCGCAGCCGATACGCCACATCCATCCGGTCTCCGCGCTCCCAACCCTGCTCCTGTGCCATCACCGCCCAGTCGGTCCTGCGGCTCCACGCCATCCCCCCAAACCGCACCCCATCGGCAGCGTCTTCCACCATCACCCGCAGATGTCTCTCCTTAACCACCTTCAGCGCCCCCGCCAGCCTTACCCCTCGGCTAACAAACACCGGCTCCGAGTTCCCGTTCCCAAACGGCCCCATCTGCTCCAGCGCCGCCAGAAACTCCGCCGTAATCTCCCCTAGCCTCACCTCAGCATCGCAAGCCAGCTCCTCCACCACCTCGCCCGCATCCTTGTGTTCCGCCGCATAGCGTACCATCCGCTCCCGCAGCTCACCCACCTGGGCCGAAGCCAGCGAGAACCCCACCGCATGCGCATGTCCTCCAAACCGCGCAAACAACCTCTCCTTACCCTCCCCATCCACCGCCGTCAGCGCATCCAGCAAATGAAACCCACTCACCGACCGACCCGACCCATAAGCCTGCCCATCCTCATGCGTCACCACCAACGCCGGCCGCCCGGTCTGATCCACCACCCGCGACGCCAGAATTCCAATCACGCCCCGATGCCAAGCCGCCCCACACTCCGCATCATCCAGCACCAAACAAGTCGGCGCGTCCTCCACCAACCCCTCAATCTGCGCCTCAATCGCCCGCAGCGCCTCAGCCTCCGAAGCCCGCCGCTCATCATTCAGCCGATGCAGCTTCTCCGCCAGCACCCTCGCCATCGCGGGATCCCGCGTCAAGAACATCTCCACCACATCCGAAGCAATATCCATTCGCCCCGCCGCATTGATCCGCGGCGCCAGCCGAAACCCCACATCGGTAGCCGAAATCGGTCGTTCCGTATCAATCTGAGCCAACTCCATCAGCGCCCGCAGCCCCACCTGCGAAGGCTTCCGCAACTCCACCAGCCCCAGCGCCGCAATCGCCCGATTCTCACCCGTCAACGGCACCGCATCCGCGATCGTGGCAATCGCCAGCAGCTTCAGAAAAGAGGGAAGCGTCTTTTCCCGCAGCTTCAACCGCTCCGCCTCATCCGCCGCCGTACTCTCCAGCAGCGCCTGCGCCAGCTTGAACGCCACGCCTGCCCCGCAAAGCTCTTTATAGGGATACCCACACCCCACCTGGTTCGGATTCAGCACCGCCAGCGCCTCCGGCACACCCTCCACCCCATCCGGCAGATGATGATCCGTAACAATCAAATCCAACCCCACGCGTTTCGCCTCTTCCGCCGCGGCAAACCCGCGTATCCCGGTATCGACGCTCACCACCAGCCGCACCCCTTCCGCAGCAGCCGCCTCAATCCGGGCATCGGTCATCCCATACCCCTCACGAATCCGATGCGGTATGTGATATCGCACATCAGCCCCCACCCCCATCGCAGCGCCTGCGCGCTCGATCGCCGTCTTCAGCAGCACGGTAGCCACCGTGCCATCCACGTCATAATCCCCATAGATCAGCACCGGCTCCCGCAACTCCAGCGCTCCCCGCAGCCGCTCCACCGCAGCCTCCATGCCCAGCATCAGGTAAGGATCATGCAACTGCCCCAGTCCCGGCCGCAGAAACTTAATCGCAGCCTCCACGGTCTCCAACCCTCGGCAAACCAGCAACCGAGCAATAGCCTCCGGAACCCCCAACCCCCGAGCCAACCCACTCGAAGCCTCGCTCTCCCGCGAAGCAACCACCCACCCGTCCTTCTCATCTCCCCGCGCCTGACCCACATCCACCACACTAGCCGCGCCTTCTCTGCGCTCTATCCTCTACACTCTGCCTTTACTCGTCGTCCCGGTCATCCACAATAATGTGTCCCAACTCCGACACCGACTCCATCAGCTCCTGGAACAGGTCATACCATTCCGTAGCCGTCTCATACAGAAAGATCACACCACCCTGCGCAAATCCCAATTGCAGATACCCCGTCTTGCCCACATGCTGCATCAACCCCTGCGCCTCTTCCAACTCCCCCGAATCCCCATCCGGATAAGCCTGATCCCGCACCTGGTCGATCAGCGTCGATACATCCTCCGGCTCCATGATCACGTCGCTCATCGTGATAAACGGGGCACCGGCCGCCTTCGCATGCTCCACAAAATCCTTCCACCCGTCCACGTCGTCCTCTTCAAACAGAACGGTCGGTACATCCTCCGGCACAAAGCTCTTCATCCGCCGCATCCCATGTCCGGCAATGAACGCGATCATGTCGTCTTTTACTGTTGTCAAATCGTCAAAGGCCATACCCTCTATTTTCTCACGCTATTCTCCCGCCTGCCCCCCACATCTCCCCGAAACCCGCGCCGCATCGCCACCCCTCCAACGGCATCCAATCCCTCATATGCCCCTCTTCGAACACCACGTCTTCGTCTGCCTCAACGACCGCGACGAATCCGCCAACCGCCCCAGCTGCGCCCACAAACACAGCAAGAAGCTCCGTGGAGCCCTCAAGGACGCCGTCAAAGCCGCCGGCCTCAAGCACCGCGTCCGCGTCAACGAGTCCGGCTGCCTCGACCAGTGCGAGCACGGCCCCGTCTTCGTCGTCTATCCCGAAGCCGTCTGGTATGGATTCGCCAAGCCCGAAGATGCAGAAGAGATCGTCCACGAGCACCTCCTCCACGGCCGTCCCGTCGAACGCCTCCGCCTTCCCGACTCCTGCATCAACACCGACCACTGTCCCCACCGCAAGAACTGAAACCTGCGTGCTAACCTAATCTTGCCCATGATTTTCTCGAAGGATTACGTAAGCTACCTTGCCCGCCAGACCAGCAAGCATCTGGTGGAAGCAAAGATGATCAAGACCGATAAACCGGCCCTGGTCAACGAACGCCTCGCCGGCGCTCTCATCGAAGAACTAGCCCTCGAAGATCGCATCAACGACGAAGTCCGTGTCATCCTCGAAGCCTTCCAGGACGACATGCTCAAATCCGGCGCCAGCTACCCCGAGATGTTCAAAAAGGTGAAGCAGGAACTGGCTCGCAAGTACAAGGCGGTCCTATGAGTGCCATGCGCGGAGCACCCGATCTCAAGCCCACCTACACCACCCGCATCTCCGACGACAAGCTCAATAAGCTAGCCCACACCGTCGCCGACACTCTCGCCGAGATCGACGAAGTCGACTTCCTCGAGGACCGCAACACCATCCGTCAGGAAGCTCGCAAAGCGCTCACCAAGATCCTTCTCGAAGAAGTAAAGATCGATGCCGCCGCCCGCCAGAAGATAGCCTCCCAGCGCCGCATCATCCCCGAAGGCTCCCAGGAGTGGGACATCCTCTACCGCAAGTACTACAACGACGAAGTAAAAAAACTAGGCCTCTAAGTCGTCTCAACCGGCGTCCACGCTCTTCGCCCCCCAAATCGGTCATCTCGAGCGGAGTCTGCGTTCTTCGCGGACGTAGTGGAGAGACGCCTGTATTGGCATTTTGCCCGCACGGCAACGATGCCCGTCCTTCTCCACCCACCCCGCATTTGCTATACTTACCAAGTCGCAGCGGATTCCCCATCCGTTCATGGCGTTATGGTGTAACTGGTTAACACGTCGCCCTCTCAAGGCGAAGAGTCCGGGTTCGAGCCCCGGTAACGCTACCAAATAAATCTTCCAAAATGAGCAGCTTGCATGCCTTCCGGCGAAGACGCCAGAAAGGCTCAATGCTATCTAAGATACGAATGAGATACGCTCTGCAAATTTTGGCCAAAGCAGCCGATCTCTCATTCAGGCCTTCCACTGCATCTTTGCGACAAGCGACTTTTCGGCCTGCTCCATTTTCACGTGACCGAGTTGATATAAGGCTTCGATACTTTACTTGGCCATCGCCTGCACCATGGGGGATGGAATCTGTTTGAACCCGGCAGGCACCAGAAACACCGAAGCGGGGATTGCTTCCTGGGAGAAATCTGTTGTTTGGTCGGTCATCTCCATCAAGGTTACGTCCCCGGGTGCTTGCGCCGCTGACCCGGCCGCCGGAGTGGGAGTTGGAGCGGGAGGGGCCGCGGCCTTCTTGTGGTGGAACGCTCCCATGACGGACCTGCCTAAAGCGGCGCCGGGAATTCCGAACCTGCCTGCTTCTCCCTGAGCGGTCTGGGTTGCGGTATCTGTTGCTACCTGTCCAGCAACGGAGCCGGTGGTGGGAGGTGGAGGCATGCCCGCGGACCCGTTGGCGCCGGGCTGTGGTGCGGCCATTCCTGTTCCTGATCCGCCCATGCGGGTGATCTCCAGGATACGAGTGCCTTTGATCTTGGCTAGTTCTTTTTGCATCTGGGCGAAGGCTTCGGCTGAGCCGGGCTTGCTGCCGAACATCATGGCCATTGCGCCTTGAGAGCTGGCCGCCATGTTCTTGAAGAGAGATAGATCGATACCAGCCATTAGCTGCTTGGCGAAGCGGATGTCGAAGTCCTGGACATCCTTCATCTCGACGGGCAGATCCTGTGTGCTCCAGACCTCGGTGGTCATGGTGTAGATGATGTCGGTCCCGGGATGGTCTGTGTCGGTGATGTCCATCTTCATAGTCACGATCTGCTGCACGGCGTTGACGCCGTTGATGACCTTGCTGGGTCCCGGATCAGTGACGGTGGTGGTGAACTTGAATTGCATGTTGGGCGGCAGTTGGGATTGCGGCTGGTTCTTCATCTGGGCTTGTGCCTTGGCTTGCTCGTCCTTGGCCTGCTGTTCCATCTGCGCGATCTTCGCAGGCATCTCCTGCATGAGCTTGCCGAACTCGGCAAAGGTCATGACGCTGTAGGTCTTCTTTTCTTTGTCGATGTGGATGATGACCTGCTTGTCGAGGTCGGTGATGTCGGTGCTCTCCCTGGAGACGACGGCCTTCTGATTTCCGTGCACCATGGTGATGATGCTGGTGGGCTCGGTGAGGGCTTTAATTTGTTTGGAGATGAAGGGGACGTTCCGGAGTGAGTCGATGAGCTGGCCGCCGGTGACCTGCGAGACCTTCTGATAGCTCGAGTCGGCATAGCTGGCCGGCGGACAAACGATGAGGCAGATGGCGATCGCTCTTACTAGGGTTGTGCGCATTGCGTTTCTCCTAAATGGAATGGAAGCTTTCGTTGCTTGCGGGCTTGCGATGGATCACGGGCGGCGCAGCGTCAGACTTTTTTGCAGAAGTCCGATGCTGGGTCCCAGCGTGTAAAGGTCTTGGTGAAGAGGTCGGTGGTCTTCTTGGCGCTGTCGGTTAGGCCGAAGAACTGCGCGGAGAGTCCGCCCTGGCCGGTGAATTTAATCTCCTGTTTGGAACAGGGGAAGGGCGTGGCGCTGGAGGAGTGGGTGACGCCTTCGGTGGCGATGAACTGCACAAACACGTCGGCGTTGGAGGCGAGAATGTTGGAGGCGGTGACCTTGCTGAGCGGCGATTGCGCGATGGCGTTGCGCACGCTTTGGGGAAGGACCGATTCCATCTTGCTGACGATGGAGTCAATCTGACTGCCGAAGCTGGCGACGCTTGTTGCGAAGGGGCCGAGGATGTCGAGGCGCAGCTCGATGCGCGGTGCGCAGTAGGAGATGACCATGCCATTAGGTGCGACGCCCGAGATATTCTGGTCCGACGTGACCTTATAGGTGAGATTGATGTTGCCGCCGTCGCTGCCGTTGGTGACCGCGCCCTGGTTGCTGCTTTGGAATCCGCCACCGGCGCCACCCCAGCTGACTGAAAAGCCACCGCGGCTGTACTCGGCGCCACCGGTGAGCGCAGGGTGGATGAGTAGCGCGGAGGAGATGTCGAGGGTGAGGGGCATGCCTTCGAGCAGCGGGGCGAGCGAAAGGCTGATGCCTCCGGGGAGTTTGACGCGATCTTCAACTGCCCAAACGCCGGGGGTTTCCTTGCCGATCTCCCAGTCGAACTGGATGCTGCCCTGCATATTTTTGACGGCGCCGATGAGGTTCGCACCTGCGCCGCGGCCATTGGTCGCTTTGAGGTTCTGAAGGCTGAGATTGGAGGTGAAGTTGAAGTTGCCGATCCATCCCTGCATGGCTACGCGCGCTACAAAGCCATCCTGCTTTTTCACCAGCACGACGTCGAAGTTGCACTGGCCGTCGCCGGGGGTGAAGGTGTACTTGGTCACCGTCCAACCGTCGGTGATGGCTGAGCCGATGCTCTTTGCGACGCTGGCGGCAGCGTCCTGCGTGCCCTGCTGCCGGGCCACGTCTGCGCCGGAACCGGGCAGGCCGGACTGTGCGTAGACGGGCGGCTCGATGAGGTCCATCAGCTTGTGGAGGAAGGGCTGGCTCTGAATCTGGCGCTGAATTTGCGCGGCTTGTTTGGGGCCGTGGAAGCGCACTGGGGCGTCGATGTGGATGTCGCCATCCTGCACGACGTCGGCGATGGAAGCCTGGTCGAGTACGACGAGTGTCTTGTCGCCGTCGGTGGTTACGCCGAGGACCTTGCCGGCCATCTCGCCTTTGACCATGAGGACCTGGCCAGCGCTGAGGCTCTTGATGTTCTGGCTGGCGTTCTGGAAGAGGAAGCCGTGGCCGTCGCTGCTGATGCCCATGAGCGATGAACTGATTTCGGAGTGGTCGAACATCTTCACCGTGGGTGAGTACGAAACGTGGGCGTAGCCGCTGCCGCCGTCTATCGACACGTTATTGCCGTTAGCGATGTGGATTGCCTGCGGCCTGGCGTCGTTCCCAGAATCGATCGCTGCGGTCTGCGCACTCGCATTCGCGTTGGCAGCCTGAGTGGTTTGCGCCGGTGGTGCCTGCTTGGTCTTGCAACTGCTAAGCGTGAAGACCATGATTGCTACGACAGCAGACGAGAGGGCCGTTTGCATGGGGTGGATGCGCGGATTGCTGTATTGGCTTGGCTGCTTCATTTTTTCTCCTCTAGAGCAGTGCTCGTTGAAATATGACTATTGCTGTTGCAGTTCAACGCGGCGATTACGCGCGCGGCCTTCTACGGTCGTGTTGGTGTCGATGGGCTGCGAGGCTCCGTAGCCGCTAGTGGAGAGGCGGTCCGGCGCGATGTTGTACTCGGTGACGAGCGCGTTCTTTACGGATGCGGAGCGGCGCTCGGAGAGGCTCTGATTGAACGCGCCGTCGCCGACGTTGTCGGTGTGGCCGGCGACGCTAAGCTTCCAGGTGGGATTTTTGTGGAGGATGTCGGAGATCTCCTTGAGAACTACCTCGGACTCGGGCTTGATAGTGGAGCTGTCGAAGTCGAAGTAGATGCCGTAGATCTGGACCTTCTTCTTTTGAGCTAGTTGCTGCTCCATGTCCGTAGCGGCGGTGCTCTTTATGGCGCCGGGTAGCGGGAACTCTATCTTGATCGTCTGCGAACGCGAGTCGAAGGCGCTGAGCACGGTGGCAAGAAGGATGGCGTTCGACGGTTGGTCGAGGAAGTAGAAGTGTGCCTCGTCGGTGTCGGGTGCGCCCTGCGGGCACATGCCATGGATCACCGGCAGGTCCACGCGCACACCATTCACGAGAACAGGAAACGCGAGATCCGTGGTGCCCACGCGGCGAAGAGTGCACTTGTACATGAACTGCCCATTCCAGTTGAACTGCGATTCGATGAGGGTTGCGTGCCCTTGAAATTGAGCGCCCAAGGTTGTGGTGGGGTCGGCCTGGAAGTCGAACTGAGTGGGCGTTCCTGAGCGCAACTGATTGATTACCTCCGCGGACGCGTTCAAAGGTAGCGAACCGGGAAAGTGCTCTGTTTTGCCGATGCGAAAGTAGTGCATCAGGTGATGTGCGTTGGTGAAATCGGCGACGTCGATGGTGCGGGTGCCGGTGCCGCGCTTGGGTGGATCCTTGGCGTTCATATCACCTGCGCTGATGATCTTGCCGGTTCTGGGGTCCTGTAGGGTGAGGTCGGTCCGGACCTGCATGTCTATGGTTTTGGCCTGGACGTTCTTGAGGGTGCGGATGGATTCGTGGTCGCCGTACTTGTCGCTGACGACAGAGTCTTCAACCAGGCCGTCGACGATTGGAATCTGTATCGACGAGGTAGATGCGGAGACTGGCTTCCAGTTGGGAAGCGTGATCACGGGAGGCTTTTCGTAGTCGGGGGCGCTCTCGACTTGATTAAGGCGGTCGGCGAGGCTGCCGGGTTTTGCGGGGGTGGTGGAGTCGGATGTGGCTGCCGGAGCTGCGGAGGTGGTTGAGGTGGTGGCGGTGTCCGTTGGCGCGGCAGTGATGGTGGGTGTCTTCTTGCAACCACCGACACAGGTTAAGAGAAGAAGCGCGAGCAGGCATGCGGTTGGTGTTAGACCGCGTGGGTCGGTGTGTTCGATGCTTGTGCGGGCTTTTGTTCCTGGGCCGTTGCGGTGTATGTATCTCATGAAGGCACATCTCCACTTTCTGTGTTGAGGCTCTGTGGGCAGTGAATCTCTAGTGGCCGAAACGCAGCACCACGCCAGCACTGAGGCGCAGGTTGTTCTGGTGATTGTTGCTGCCATTGTCAAAGGTGGTGAGCAGGTAATCGGCTTGCGCCAGGCGCAGGGAGAAGTGGCTGTTGATGCGGAGATCGATTCCACCGCCGGTCATCATTGCGAATGCAAAAGATGCATTGCCGGCAGCAGGATTTGCCCCAGAGGCTAGAGTCCCCGAGGCGTGCGAGCCGCCTGCCAGTAGTTCGCCGAAGGGTTGCCACGCGCCATGCAGTTGGGCGGGGCGATAGCGTGTGCCTGCCGTGAAAGTGCTCAGGGTGAGCGAGTATCCAGAGGCCGCTGTGTTTGACTGAGTCGCAATGGTCGCGTCAGCTGCAACGGAGAATCCTGAGTTGAGGATGGGCCAGGCGAATTGGGCGCTGCCGCCGTTCATGGCGAAGCAGCCGCAGCCGCCGGGTGGCAGATTGCTGTGGAGGTAGGTGTACTCCAGGGCCAGCTCCCCGCGCGGTTGTGTATCGTTCGCGGCTGCGTTCTGCGCCAATACCGGCACGGCGCAGATGGCTGAGAAGAACATCAAGAAGTGGATGGCGCGCATCGTGACCCGCATGAGGGCTCCTTAGTTCACCGTCAGCTGCACGGTTGTGGAATGGCTATCACTGCCGCTGGTTCCGGTGATGGTCAGCGTGTAGGTCTGGGCCGGCGTGGTAACGCCAAAGCCACCATTGCAGCCGGAGAGGTTGAGCGTTGCTCCCAAGATGGCCAGCATCCCAAGGGAGAGAAGGAGGTCCCTACCGAGTTTGCGGGTGCGACGCAAGCGAACGAGAAGGAACAGAGCAAATGCAGAGGCCAGCTCTGAGGCAGGGACACCGGGAGAGCCTGGAGGTGTACCACCGCGGTTCATTGCCTGCGTGGTTGCTGTCTGCACGATCAGAGTGGAAGGGGCAGCGCTGTCGCCGGGAGTGACGCTGGCGGGAGCGAAGCTGGCGGTTGCGCCGGTGGGTAATCCCGTGACGCTGAGTGTTATGGCGTTGGTGAAGCTGCCGTCAACGGGGGACACGGTAACGGTGTATGTGGCCGCCGCACCCACTGCGATGCTTTGCATACCAGGAGTGGCTGCGATGGAAAAGTCCGCGGGTGGGGCTGGTGCTGTGCCGGTTCCTGTGAGCGCGACGGTTTGCGGCGAGCTGGTTGCGTTGTCGGCGACCGAGAGCGTTGCCGCAAAACTCGCGGCTGAAGCTGGTGTGAAGGTTATCGAGATGGTGCAGTTAGAGCCTGCTGCCAGGCTGGTGCCGCAGGTTGTGGTCTCTGCGAAGTCGATCGGGTTCGTGCCAGTGATTCCGATTGAGGAGATCGTTAGCGGCGCGTTGCCGGTGTTCGAAAGCTTGACTGCGGTTGCGGTGCTCGTGGTTCCTGTTGTCTGACTGGCGAAGGCTACGGGGTTCGGAGAGAGCGCGGTAACCGGTGCGGCTGCAACCGTTCCTGTCCCGGTGAGCGAAGTCGATTGAGGCGAGCTCGCTGCGTTGTCTGCGACTGAGAGCGTTGCTGCAAAGCTTGCGGCTGAGGCTGGAGTGAAGGTTACCAAGATGGTGCAGCTGGAGCCTGCTGCCAGTGTGCTGCCGCAGGTTGTGGTCTTGGCGAAGTCGCTCGGGTTTGCGCCGCCGATGGTGATGGAGGTGATGGTCAACGAGGCGTTGCCGGTGTTCGACAGCGTGACCGCGGTTGCTGTGCTGGTGGTTCCGGTGGTCTGATTGCCAAAGGCCACGGGGTTGGGAGAGAGCGTGACAACTGGCGCGGCAGCGGCTGTTCCTGTTCCGGTAAGCGCGACGGCTTGAGGTGAGCCGGTTACATTGTCGGCGACGCTCAGGGTTGCGCTCGAGGCGCCGGTGGCGGATGGATCGAAGACCACATTGATGCTGCAGCTTGAGCCAGCGTCGAGGGTTGCGCTGCAGTTATTGGTTTCGGAGAAGTCTGTTGGGTTGGTGCCGGTGATGCTGAGGGCGATGTTGGTCAGCGTTGCAGTTCCAGGATTGGAGAGCGTGACACCCATGCCCGAACTGGAGATGTTGATGGTTTGATCGCCGAAGGGCAATGTCATTGGACTTAGCGTGGCCTTGGGCGTGCCCGCGATTCCTGTCCCGCTTAACGTCACGGTTTGGGGACTGCTTGAATCGCTGTCTGTGAGCGTGAGCGTGCCTGTCGCGCCGGTTGTTGCCGTCGGAGTGAAGGTGACGTTGATCGTGCAGCTGGAATTGGCTGCGAGTGATGACGAACAGTTATCCGTTTCGGCGAACGGGCTGCTGGCAACAATGCTGGTGAAGGTTATGGCGGTGGGGCCACTGTTGGTGACGGTGACTGGCTGCGATGCGCTGGTGGTATTCAATACCTGGTTGCCGAAGGGTAGCATGGACGGGCTTACGCTGAGCGTCGAGGTAGAGCCCAGGCCGATCTTGTAGAAGAAGGGCGGATTGTTTAAGGTTCCCACGCTGGTTTGATACGACGCGGGCACGGACAGAAAAGGATCCGCTACTGACCCTGCATTACCAAAGCCGCCAATGATCAGGTTGTTGTTCGGATCGAACGCAATGCTCTCGGAGAGTTGTACGCCATCGACGAGCGATAAAAAGGTGAGAGCGGCTGCCCCTGTTTTTGTTGTGTCCAGGATGCCGATGAAGGGGCCGGCGGTGCTTGTATACGCTGGAACTGCGACGGGCTGAGTGAGTGGATTGACCTCGGGAAAGGTAAGAGTGTTGGTGGTTCCACCCGTGAAGGCAACCTGGCCTGTACCGTTGGCGGCCAGACCGTAAACGGTAGCTGCATACGAGACGCTTCCCGTGAGGTAGGTGGAGTATAAGAGCGACGCAGAGCCGGTTTGAGTGGTATCAATCTTGGCGATGAACGCGTCGTAGCCGGAGTAACTGCTGGTCGAGGGCAAACCATTGACCTGCGTCACCGGACCTGTAATATTGCCGCCGGCGTATGCAATGCCATTCGGGTCGGTGGCAATCGCTGTAATACCAAAGGTTGAGCCGGACCCGATGTAGGTTGAATACGTCGACACTCCGGCATGGTTCAACCGCACGAAGGTAGGTCCGATCCCCGCGGTATTCGTAGTTGTCGTCTGAAATCCGTTGAGCGGAATTGTCTGTACGGTGCCAGACCACGTGAGCGTGTTTTGGTAGTGCTCGCCGCCTAGATAGAGATTGCCGGCGGAATCCGCGGCAAGCGCCGTGATTGCGCCAAGAGGTAGGAACTCCGCATAGAGGAGCGAGGCAGTGCCGCTTTTCGTTGTATCGATGGCCGCCACGAATGGAGCGTCGTTGCATCCCACGCAGGTGGAACCGTCTGTCGTAGACAGGTCCTGCGCAGCTACTCCTTCGATGTAAGCAATCTGCGATCCATCAATGGCGATTCCGCCTGGACTGACCTCGAGCTGATCGTAGGTCTCGGGTATATAGGTGGAATAAAGAAGCGTGCTTCCGGTGGGGTCGAGCTTGGTGAAAACAGCGGCGCCATAGCAGGCTTGCGTGGAGACGACGACGCAGCTTTGGCTGTAGGCGTTCGTTGTCGTTGGGTAATTGGCTACACTGCTGGAGCCCGCAAAATATGCGTCGCCGGTGGAGTCTGCAGCGATGTCGTTGACCTGGTAATATGCGCTGTCTACGTTATAGATCGATACCTTTTCTTCGTTGCCTCCGATGTAGGTTGCATAGATGAGGGAGGCGGCGCCCGACTTTGTGGGGTCGAATTTTGCGACGAAGAAGTTACTGCATTGTCCAGCCGCGTATTGATTGCACGCGGGCTGAAAGGATCCGGTCGTCGTGGGAAGATTCGGGGTGGTAACGATGCCCTGGAGATAGACGTCGCCTTGTGCGTCGACTGCCATGCCATAGAACGTCTGCGCGTCGTATGTCCCTGCGATGCTGCCACCGTACATGGTGGAGTACACGACCTGGGGGTCGATGACTAGAGGCTTGTTGTGGTCATAGTCGCCGAGGGAAAAGGAAACTGTGTTGTGGGCGGAAAGCACGTAGCCGCCGGTGACCGGGTGTTTTGCGTTGCCGTCAGGCTGGTAGATGAGCGGCTTGCGAAAGCGGAGTTCGCCGCCCCCGTCGTTGATGAGCAAGTCGCCGGTTGGCTTGTCGATGCTAAGCTTTTTTGCTCCCGCGAGTTGAAGACGGATGGCATGTGCGTCCGCGCCTGGAGCGAGTGTGAGGTCGTACTCGAGACGTTCGTGGTTGCCGTAGTAGACGAGGTCGATGCCGGGATAGATTGCGGCGTATTGCACGCGCGCGTAGTTGGCGATGCCGGTGTGCCACTTGGAGGAGTCATCGCCGATGAAGTAGTTGCTGCGCGCGGTAGCCTGGTCCTGGCCGGTAACGGCGGGCGAGGCGTTGGAGCCCAGCCACCTCATCTGCAGGGCGTAGGAACGCTTCCCGCTGGTATGGCCTACGAGGACTGCCTGCTGACTGGTGAGGAAGATGTCGAAGCCGTTCGCCCTGGTAACGTAGTCAACGTTGGGGTCGGACTGGCCGGCGTTTTTTTCGAAGAGCAGGGGCAGGCCGTTGAACATCTTCTGCGCGGTTTGTTCGGCGGCTGTGGCCCTGGCGGCCGAGGCGTCCTGGTGAGGGATGGGCTGCTGCGCGTGCGAGCTGGGCAAGGCAAGCTCGCAGACAACAAGGACGAACGCTGCGGCAGAGGTGAGTGCGAATTTCGACATGTGACCCTCCTTCATGACTCTCCCTAATTCAGGCGAAGCGATCTCCTGCATACCCACCAAATGCCCGATGGCGTGCGGTGCAGGTGGAACTTTTCGCGCTCGATGCCGCGGCAGAGATCGAGGAGGCTCAGGCCGGGTTTACTTGCAGCCTCGGTGAGTAAAAGCATCTCGAGCGAACCGCAGACAGGACAGCGGTCAGGGCGAGGTTCGGCGGCTCCGCCGGGGGGTACGCCTTCTGGCGAGGGGTTCGGAGGGACGCCGAATAGGCTGATCTCCCGATGCTCGATCTGGATTTCTGTGCGTCTCATTCGCTTCATGTGCCCTGCGCTCTCAGTCGTGTGTGTAGCCACACCACCGCGTTCTACCAACCCTTATGCCACAGCGTGGCGCACAAGTCCTCAACGCACGCCCCAAACGTTCTCAATCTTTCTCAAGGGGATTCAAGTCTCTGAGAATGCAACTATTTATCCCGCTCAAAGTGTCGGCCGTCCCGCCCGTTTCCGGTTACACTAGGTCAGCACTTCGCAAACATGACCCCGCGAAACCGGGAGGGCTGGATCTTTGACCGAAGACACCTGGCTCCAATTTGAAGGCTATGAGTTAAGTCCTGCCGCACGTTCTCTCATGTGGAACGGGCGCCCCATCGTGCTCAATCCACGAACCTTCGATCTCCTCGTTTACCTGGCCACCCACGCGCAACAAGTGGTCTCGAAGGACGAACTGCTCTCTGCCCTCTGGCCCGGATCCTTTGTTGAAGAAGGCAATCTCTCTCAGCATGTCTTCCTGCTCCGCAAGGCTCTCGCAGCGAATGGCAACTCCGGCGGCTTCATCATCACCCTGCCAGGGCGCGGCTACCAGTTCATTCCGCATGTGGAGCTTGTGCGCCGCGGTGCCGACTACCATTCGCGTTCTGCTGTCTCAGGTTCCGGCAACCTGGTCCTCCACGCGGTCGAGTCGATCACCCGTGTTGTGGTTGAGGAAAAAACCGACGACAACGCGACTCCCGCATTGCCGACTCCTCGCTGGCGCACTCTCCAGCGATGGAGTCTGGCATCCACCGCTGCAGTCTTGCTCCTTGCAGCAGCGGCGTGGTTCGTATGGCATCGGACACATCCGCCACCTGTGGGTCCCATCGATGCAGTGTTAGCGCAGTTGGAAAACAACACAGGCGATGCGGACTTCGACCACACACTCCAACGTGCTCTTCAGATCGATCTCGAACAGACTCCGTTTCTCAATCTCGTCTCGCAGGTCAGCGAGCGCGAGACCCTCGCCGAGATGCAGCAACCCGCCGATGCACGGCTTACCCTGGTGCTTTCGCGCGAGATCTGCGAGCGCGACCATGCCCAGGTTCTGCTCAGCGGATCCATCGCCAAACTGGGCAAGGTCTACTCCATACTGCTTGGCGCGGAGAGCTGCACCAACGGTGAGCAGTTGGCCGGCGCTCGCGTCGAGGCCACTTCGAAAGAAGCTGTCCTCCGCGCGCTCGATATCGCAGTCGATCGTCTCCGCAAACGGTTGGGAGAGTCAGCCGCTTCGCTCCAGCGCTTTCAAACCCCCGTTGCTCAGGTGAGCACCGCTTCGCTCGAGGCCCTTCGCGATTACTCCCAGGCCCAGGAGAGCTTCTACAACGGAGATGAGAAGACAGCACAAACACTGCTGGAGCATGCGATCACCCTCGATCCTGACTTTGCTTCCGCGTATGCAGGCCTCGCATCCAGTTTTTACAATAGAGGAGATTTCCTTCAAGCCTCCGCGTACTACAAAAAGGCCTTCGATCTGCGCGCGAGAACTACGGAACGAGAGCGTCTGAACCTCGAGACTGAGTATTACGCCTACGGTCTCCAGGACTACGAGCGCGCGATTCGCAGCTTGCAAATGTTTCTTGAAATCTATCCGCAAAGCCCCAACGCATGGGGCACCCTTTGCAATCTCTACACTCAGTTGGGCGAGTACCCTCAGGCCATCGATGCCGGAGAGCATATTGTCCGGATGGACCCGCATTCCGGCTTTGCAGCCGTTGTTCTGGCCCGTGCTTACAAGCGCGCCAACCGCTTTCAGGAAGCGAAACAGACCATCCAGAAAGCCTTTGCCAACGGGAAAGATACCTGGGGCATGCATAGCATCCTCTTCCAGATCGCCTACGTCGAGCAGGATGCTGTCGCACTCAAGACCGACGGCGAATGGGGTTTCACTCACCAGCATGAGAACGAATCGCTCGACGACCTGGGCATGGCAGCGGCTACCAGCGGCCGTCTGCACGAGGCAACGGCGGATCTCACCCGCGCCTACGCAGAATCTCTCCGTGATGGCGATTCGGATTTTGCCGACGCCATCCTGCTGGAACTCGCAGGTGTGCTCGAAGAGATGGGCGATTCAACCCAGGCCAAGGCTTATCTAAAGAATTTGCACACCGGTGGAGGCGACCCCGCTGGCCTGGCGCTTCTGAGCGCGGAAGTAGGGAACCTCGGACCCGCAAAGCAATTCGCTGAGACCGTGAACCCTTTGACAGAGCAAAGCACTCTTTATGTCAACCAGGACTTGCCCATGCTGCGTGCCGAACTGGCGCTCAAGGCTCACGATCCGGCGAAGGCCTTACAGTTTCTCGAACCTGCCCGCACCTACCAGTTGCGCGACTTTTCGGCTCCGTACATGTTTGCACGGGTTGAGACCAGCGCCGGGCGATTCGATCTAGCTGCGCGCGACTACCGTCTCATCCTCGCTAATCAAGGCGTCGACCCCATCTCTCCCCTTTACCCCATCTCCCACCTCGCTCTGGCGCGTGTTCTCGCAATGCAAAAGCAGCGAGAGAACTCCCTTCAGGAGTACCGGGTCTTCTTCAAACTGTGGAAAGATGCCGACCCTGATCTTCCGCTGCTCATTGCGGCCAGGCACGAGTACGCCTCACTCACTCTCAGTCATCCGTAATCGATCACCCAGAATGAAACACATAAGGAACCATTTGGGAACCATCGCCTCAGAACACCTGACTTCCAGGTTTCGTTTTCAAGGTATAGCGCAATTGGTGTGGCCCGAGAGATAACGTCGGACGAATCGCCTTAATGCATTCACATCGGAGGTCCTTATATTTGTCTCGCTCCTTTACCCCGATGCACGCAGGCTCTTCCTATCTCTAGCCTCAAGCCTCAGCAGCACGATCCAGTTCAAAATCCCAATCATGCCATCCGTAGCCAGGCTCGACCATGCTGCACCATGCCACCCGTAACGTGGAATCAGATACAAATTGGAGGCAAAATTGAAAGCGGCTGCGAAAGCCTGGTTGCGTAATCGCGAGTTCTGATGTCCAACTCCGGTCAGTGCATCACCAGCGCTCCACTGAAAACTACGAAAGAAGGGTATTAGACAGAGCCAGCGCAACGCGCTCACACTTTCGGCAAAACTCCTCCCTACCAAATGAGGAATCACAGGTGCGAATAGCCAAAGGAGCATCGATAATAAAAGCCCTAAAGGGGCAGTTCGTTTCACAATGCGCACTGCGAAGCTGCGCGTGGTACTCATGCCCTCCGCTCCCTTGCGGAAGAAGCGCGGATAAGCCGCGGAGTTGATCGCAAGGATGCATATCATGCCTACATCGACTACCCGATATGCCATCGTGTAGATTCCGTCGGCCATGTTCATTCCATAATGACCAAGCATGGCCTTATCGACATTGTCGTAGATGTTGCTGGTCGAAGAGGAAAGCGCAAAGACGAACCCCTCGCCGGATCGCTCCTTCAACAACTCGGGAGAGAACTTAGGCTTCCCGTAGTTCCGCGTCACCAACACACCTGCTGTTACCGTAGCTACTCCCGAGATAATGAATGCCGCCACCACCCATTGATTCGCGCTCGCATGGTGCAAATTCAAGAGCAAACCGCCGGCTAGTAGAACCCGCAAAAAGTTAATCAGCAGATTCACAGAGGCCGTGATCCGCATCCGCTCAAAGGTTTGAAAAATTACGCCCACAGACGCCGTCAGTTGCATAAAAACGCAATCGCTGACCGCCACGAAGACCAACATCCAGCGGGAGTAGGAATGAGAGATGTGCGGGCCTCCCCAGACCAGCAAAGCGACAAAAACGCCGCCGAGGCCCAAGGTCGTTACCAGGATATTGCCCCAATATCGCGCAAATTTCTTATGGTCCGTGCTCACATACCGCAGAAATACCAGCTGCGTCCCAAGCGGACTATACTGACTTAAGAGGGCCACCAATGCGACTGCGCCAGCATAGAGGCCATATTCCGTGCTCCCTAGCAGTCGACCCAGCAAAACAAAGTAGATCCCCTGGAAGACAGTTGAGAGCCCTTGTCCCACCAGCATCCATCCGGCATTGCGCGCAAGCGTGCTCTCCCGCAACCGTTTCAACTCATTGGCCAACAAATTCATTCGACCACGGATCACGCTAGATTCGCTGAAGATGAGACCCCTTCAAGGTCGGAATACGCAAATGTAACGATACACTTAAAGAAACGCACTTTCACATGTATGCTTCTTTCAAAACTCCCGTTCCGAAGACCAGTATTGTGATCCCTTAGTTCCTGTCGTCGACGACTGCTCTACGAATCAGGTCACTCATTTGATAGCTGAATCAGAGGTCTTTTCTTTTCGGCGGCAAAAAACTGCGATTGTAAGGTAAGGCGATGTTTCTGGATTCAGCGGCACGCCAGCGGTCATGGGGGGAACTGAGTAGGGTTATGATAACTTGCCGAATTGCCGCAGCACAGGTGGTGCCTGCTTGATACTACTGATCGTCTTTGGCACCCGCCCGGAGTGCATTAAGCTGGCGCCGATCATTCATCTGGCGCAGGCGCGTGGCTTCAAGGTTCTGACCTGCGTAACCGGCCAGCACAACGAGATGCTAAGACAGTGCCTGGATGTATTCGGCATCCAGCCGGACTTCGATCTTTCTGTCATGCGTCCCAACCAGACTCTGACCGGACTCACAAGCCGGATCCTCGATGGTATGGCGCCTGTTCTGGATAAGACAAGGCCGGACTGCGTCATCGTTCAGGGAGATACGACCACGGCATTTGCCGCCGCTCTCGCCGCGTTTTACGCCGGTGTGCCGGTAGCCCACGTTGAAGCGGGACTAAGGACCTATGATCTTGCATCGCCGTTTCCGGAAGAGGCGATGAGGCAAATGATTTCCCGCATTGCCGCATGGAACTTCGCGCCCACCGAGAGGAATCGCAGCGCGCTTCTCGCCGAAGGCGTCAATAGCGACAAAATTCTTGTGACGGGCAACACCGTTATCGACGCGCTCTTTTATGTTCGTAATCTGATTCTGCAGGATTGCCGCCCGGAGTTGCTCGACCTCCCTGAGAGAACGGCAGCCTTACTCGCGGAGTCCGATCGGAAGCTGGTGCTGATCACCGGGCATCGGAGGGAGAGCTTTGGAGAAGGCATACAGAACATATGCAGTGCGCTCGCAGCTCTCGCCACCAGGTTCCCGGACGTGTTGTTTGTCTATCCTGTCCACCTCAATCCGAACGTCCTGGCCCCCGTGCACCGCGTACTGGGACAAATTTCGAATGTTCACTTGATAGAGCCGCTCAACTATTACACCTTTGTCTACCTCATGAATCGCGCCTGCATCATTGTGTCGGACTCCGGTGGCGTGCAGGAAGAAGCTCCATCGCTCAAGGTGCCTGTGCTTGTGACCCGCGACGTCACCGAGAGAATGGAGGTTGTTGACTCCGGCAACGTGAAACTTGTAGGCAGCGACGCTGCAAAGATTACCTCCGAGATCGCTATCCTGCTTACGGATGCGCACGCCCGGCGTCAGATGACCCTCCCCGACAATCCCTACGGCGACGGGCAAGCCGCCCAGCATATACTGGATTTTCTTGCTTCGCACGTAGGCACTGGAGCCTCCGGGAAATAGACCCGGCAATTTAGGAATCATATGTTGCCTGCAATTTCCACTCAGCTCTCAAGGGACAGCATCTCAGTTGCCGAGAGAACCATCTGGCTGTACGCCAAGCCCCAGGACATCAACGATGCGACGTTTTTCTATATCCAGATCATTGAGCGTGCGATCAGGGACCTGGGCCTGCAGTTGATCCGTGTCGATACGATACAAAATATACCGGAGCGGGCGGATGTGTTCGTGATCGACTGTAAGCGCGCCGTCGAGGTGCGTCTGCGGCGTCCCCGAAGCAAACTCTGGCTATGGCTGCAGGGAATTGTTCCGGAAGAGGCGGAACTGCAGCTTGGAAGTAAAATCCGGAAATGGTACTGGACTACATTTGAACGCATGTCCATTCCCAGGGCAAAGTGCGTGTTCATGGTTTCCCACGCGATGAAAGATCACTACGGTCGGAAGTACGGGTACCGAAATCTCCCTGTCTTCATCATGCCCTGCGTGAATCAGAGGCTCGATCAGGCCCTCTTCGCGACTTCACAAAAATACTCGACTCCTCGCTTTGTCTATGCGGGCAGCATGCATCGCTGGCAATGCATTGAAGAGATGCTGGACAGCTTCGCTCTCATCCGCGGCAGGTTCCCCTCGGCGTCGCTCACCATCTATACGGCGGAGCAGGCTGCCGCTTCCAGGATGATCGAGGCGCGAGGTCTGGCAGGTGTTGACGTGACGTACTGCAAACCGGCGGAGTTGCCGCTCGTTCTCGCTGGCTACAAGTACGGCTTTATTCTCCGACACCAGCATGCGGTCAATGCAGTGGCTACACCCACGAAGGTAAGCAGTTATATGGCCGCTGGTGTCATTCCGATTCTGACATCTGCCGTCACCGACTTCGCGGAACGGCTTGCCGACGTCGATCCTATCGTGCTGCTGAAGTCTGCGGACCCGCAGGAGGTCTTCGCCGCGATTTGTCGGATGGAAGCCCGCACCCTGACTCCAGAGATGGTCTTCGCATCCTACTCGAAAGTCTTCCGAGAGTATTTCGACCTCGACAGGTATGTGTCGCCGATGAGCAGTTTCCTCCGCGACTCCGTCCTGGCGGGCTGCAACCTCGCAGAGACAAGTGCATGAGAGCGTCTCTGACCAGTTCGCGAAAGCAGCCGGTCACCGCGCCCACAGGACCGCTCTGGGACTGGTGGCTCGCACTCGTGCTGTTGGCTGTCTTCTTCACGCCAACCCTCCGGCTTCCCGGCGGGATACCTCTTCGTCCTGAGGACCCACTTATCTTCGGAACCGGTCTGATCGCGTGCCTTCGGGCGCTCTACACGTTTCGCATCCCGAAGACGAATGGCCCATGGCTCTACCTCATCCTGCTACCCCTCAGCATCCTGCTGTGCACACTGGTCGCCGCCGCCCAGCACGTCTTCCCCATTGGACCCAAGGAGTATCTCGACGTTCTAAGGCCCATTAAGTTCTTGATTGTCTTTCTAGTGATCGCGCACACTCCAACCCAGGCCTCTCAGCGGACCTTTACCCGCGTGATGAGCGGCTCCATGATCGCTTTGGCTCTCATCGCCGTTTACCAGTTCTGCTTCATTAAGATAGATAGCAACGGGATCGTGACGAAGTTCTTTCTGTTGTATTCGGACCTGGAGGTAGAGCACGCGCGCACGATGCTTGCCCTGCGCCCTTACGCTACATTCAATACTCCGACGGATCTCGGCTATGTCGCCGCTATCGGCATTTTTGTCGGTCTCATCCTCGTGCCGCGCGCGAAGCGGAAATGGGTCATAGGCGCCTCTCTCCTGGCGTTGGTCATCTCGGAAACACGCACCTTCCTCTTCACCCTCCCCTTGCTGTTCATCATGGATAGCTGGCTGAGTAGCCGCTCGTCGAAAGAAATGCTGAAGCGGCTTCGGACTGCTGTGTATCTTTCGGTCGCAGGGCTGATCCTGATGGCCGCCGTTCTTCGTGTCACGAGCTCGTCAGGTTACGACATCATGCAGGCGACGGTTACTGCGATAAGTTCCGGCAATGCACAAGATGACGCGAGCATCGCCAACAGGCTTCAGAACCTCGAGCTCGCCCAGTACACATGGGACCATGCCCGTTGGTTCGGGGTTGTGACCCGTTCTCTGCTAGGCCCCGCAGCCGACAGCGAGCTTCTCTATACCTTTCATCGCTACGGCCTGGTTGGACTAGCCATGCTCCTGGTGTTTTATCCGATTGGGTATCGTTGCGCCAGAAGGGCCAGGAGATTCAATCCGGAGATGGCTCAGTTCGCATTGGTCATGCTGGCAATTACGTTTCTCTACAGCATCACGCAAGGCGCCATCATCAATTCGAGAATCGGAGTCATTCCGTTTGTTGTGCTGGGAATACTGTCCGCCAAAGATGAGAATTCCAGAAAAATGACCCCGCAACTCGAACTAGCTGCCGCAGCTTCGACTTGAGGAGTAAAGAGAGCGGGCACTCTTAATATTTGCCTGCGGGATCTGACCCTGAGATTCGACTGCGGCCCGCTCGGGACATTCAGATGAGAGACAGTCGCGAGATGTCGACGAGGTGGAGAGGAGAGCATGGCGCGTACGATTTTGTTTTTAGTGTCAAGCCTGGTGCGAACGGGACCAACCGCGGTTCTCAAGGGCATTGTGAACCAATTGGACCCGCAGGAATTTCGGCCCGTGATCGTAACCCTCTCTCCAGAAGGAGAACATAGCTGCGCCGACGAGTTCGATGCTAGCAAGGTTGAGCGCATCAGGCTGCCTCTCGGACGAGCCCAGGCAATGCTGAGCGGCAGCAGACAACTCGCACAAATCGTGCGTGCCACAGATGCAGCCATCGTCCATTCCCATACATTCCGCCCTGACCTCCTCATCAGCGGTGCCAAATTCGACGCCTTCACAGTCTCGACCATTCACTCGGTCCTGGCAGACGATTATCAAGGGTTGTACGGCAAGATCATGGGCCTGCCGATGGCATCCATGCACTACCGGGCGCTGCGTCATATCGATGCTCCGGTCGCGGTGTCTGAGATGGTAAGCAGAGCTGCGGCAAGCCGGGGAGTGCGGAGCAGGGTCATCCTGAACGGCGTCGACACAGACCGCTATCGTCCAGCAGCATCTCCGTCCGAGCGTCGAATCGTCCGGCAAATCATGAACGTCCCGGAAGGGAAGAAGGTGGTTCTTTACTCCGGACGCCTGATCTCAAGAAAACGCCCGGTGCAAATGATAGACGCCTTCCGGCGAAGCACCATGGAAAGTGATGCGGTTTTGATCATTGCCGGAGAGGGGCCGCTGCTGGACCAATGCAGGCTGTCATGCGGCTCGTCCAATAACATCCGATTTCTTGGGTCAAGGTCAGATATCCCCGAGTTGCTTCGCGGTACAGACTACCTGATCTCCGCCGCCGAGTCCGAAGGCTTACCCATGGCCCTGCTGGAAGCATGTGCGAGTGGAGTACGAATCATTGCATCCGACATCCCATCGCACCGCGAGATCCAGGCGATGTTCCCTGCGGAAACACTCCTGTTTTCAATCCAGCATCCCGATGGTTTGCGAACTGCCCTGGACTCGCTTAATCCAGACTCAGAAGCGCCTCCACCTGATCAGGAAGCGATCGGCAAAATCTCCTCACGTATCATGTCCGAGAATTATCAGAAGATATACCGCGAGCTCTGCGGGTAGTAATCAGGACTTCTGCGCTCTGCCGTCCCTCAACCACTCCAGCGTCTGGCGTACGCCTTCTGCTTGAGAATACGGCAGATCTTCGCATGCATTCGTAGTATTCTCCAGCGGCACATCATCGGTCTGAGTGAGCAGATTGCGAAGCCGGAAGCTGGTGAGCGGCGGATCTTTGAACCCGCACTTCTTCGCAAAATCCCCTGCGTGAGCCGCCATCACCGTTAGCCAGTTAGGAGCCTGAAGATTTCGCTTTCCCCTCAGTTGCATGCTGATCTCGTCCGCCCATTCTCTGATCGAGGTCACGGAATAGTCGGCAAGATAGAAAGTATCGCCATGCATCTGACTGCCTGGGCACTCGAGTAGAGCGAGAATCTGAGCCGTGGTGTTACCCACATAGCCGAACCTCTTCGGAAGGTCGCAGCCCAACATGTGAAAGTAAATTCCTCGCGACACCGAGCGAAAAAAACTGTAATACGGAGCGTCGAGCCACGGGCCCCAGATCGACGTCGGCCTCAGGATGGCCCACTCACAGCTAGGCGGAGCCTCCCGCACCAACTGTTCCCCGAGCGCCTTGCTCATACCGTACACCGTGTTCGGCGCATACTCCGAAACGCTCCCTGCTCGCTGTCCGTTCTTGTTCACCAATTTACTGGAAGCAAAGAGAACTCTCTTGATCGAAGGTACACCGGCAACGACCTGAAGCAGATTCCTGACGCCTTCGATATTTGCGGCGTAGCCTTGCAGTCCCGCATCCTCCGCCAGGTCCGTTCGCGCCGCCAGATGTACGACAGCGGAAGGCGTGAAGGACTCCATCGCAGTCGTAAGGG
>JBAVDD010000267.1:0-22278 GCA_049587035.1 Acidobacteriaceae bacterium
AGGCGGGCCTTCTTTAGCAGGTCGGCAGGGACTACAGCCACCAGGCCTATGCCCATGTTGAAGGTGCGGAACATCTCGTCGTGATCGAGGCCACCGAGCTGCTGTAGGTGGGTGAAGAGGGGTGGCGGGTCCCAGGCTGCGAGGTCGACGTGTGCGGCCAGGCCGCGGGGAAGGATGCGGGGAAGGTTTTCCGTGAGGCCGCCGCCTGTGATGTGCGAGAAGCCGCTGACGACTTCGGCCTGGATGAGCTTGCGGATGGGAGCGAGGTAGCTGCGGTGGGGGCGCATTAGAGCGGCGCCGACTTTGTCGCCGAGCTCGTTGACGTATTGGTCGGGGCGGTACTTGGCGGTCTCGAGAAGCAGCTTTAGGGCGAGGGAGTAGCCGGTGGTGTGGAGGCCGTTGGAGGGCAGGCCTACGAGGACGTCGCCTTCGCGAATGACTTCGCCGGTGAGCATGCGGGCGCGGGGGACGACGCCGGTGAGGAAGCCGGCGAGTTCGTAGTCGGTGTTGCCGTAGAGCCAGGGGGTTTCGGCGGTTTCGCCGCCGAGGAGGGCGCAGGCGTTGGCTTTGCAGGCGTCGACGAGGCCGCTGATTACTTGCTGGACGATGTCGGGATCGAGGTAGCCGGCGGCGAAGTAGTCGAGGAAGAAGAGGGGCGTGGCGCCCTGGACGGCTACGTCGTTGACGCAGTGGTTGACGAGGTCGGCGCCGATGCTGGAGTGGAGGCCGAGCTGGATGGCGAGCTCGAGTTTGCTGCCTACGCCGTCGGTGGAGGCGACGAGGACGGGGTCGGGGAAGCGCTCTGCGTCGAGTGCGAAGAGGCCGGCGAAGCCACCGATTTCACTGAGGACGTGCTTGTTGAAGGTGCGGCGGGCGAGGCCTTTGATGCGGTCGTTGGCGAGCACGTGGCGATTGGTCGGAACGATGGCGTGGTCCTCGCTGCGGAGAGCGCGGGCTTCGTTGTGGGCCGCAGAGGATTTGGATGTTTGCGACGAAGCGGCAGAGCCTTCACGCGGCGTGTGCTGCTCTTCGTTGCCGGAGATTGATTTTGCCAAAGTATGGCCACCTTCGCTTGCTGGATGACTGTGCAGGACGAGTTTACCAGCCGATTTTTGTGGCGAGTCATGTGGGCTTTCTGCAAAACTTTGATGTCCTATTTCTGCGCGACTTTGATGTACAGATTCGGCAGGGCTTCTGTGTCCGGCTATGGAACGACTTCTATACTTGACCTATGACATTTTCATTTGCAAAGTCGGCGCAGTTGCAGGCGCGCGCTGAGAGATTTCTGCCGGGGGGTGTGGATTCGCCGGTGCGGGCGTTTCGCGCGGTGGGCGGCCATCCGCCGTTTGTGGAGCGGGCTGAGGGCGCGTATCTCTTCGATGCGGACGGCAATCGCTTTGTGGATATGTTCGGCTCGTGGGGGCCGATGTTGTTGGGGCATGCGTATCCTCCGGTGGTGCAGGCGATTCGCGAGGCGGCGGGGAAGAGTGCTTCGTTCGGCGCTAGTACTGCTGCCGAAGCGGATCTGGCCGAGCTGGTGCAGCGGTGTTATCCATCGATGGAGAAGATGCGGTTTGTCAGCTCGGGGACCGAGGCTTGCATGTCCGCGATACGGCTGGCGCGCGGGTTTACGGGGCGGCCGTTTGTGATCAAGTTTGAAGGCTGTTATCACGGACACGCGGATGCGCTGCTGGTGAAGGCGGGGAGTGGTGTGGCGACGTTTGGAATTCCGGGATCGGCGGGTGTGCCGGAGGAGACTGTGATGCACACGCTGGCACTGCCTTATAACGATCTCGCGGCGGTGGAGGCTGCGTTCGATGCGCATCCAGAACAGATTGCTTGCGTGATTCTGGAGCCGGTAGTGGGGAATGCGGGAACGATTCTTCCGGAGCCTGGATATTTGGCAGGGCTGCGTGCGGTGACGCAGAAGCACGGGGCTTTGTTGATTTTTGACGAGGTGATGGTTGGGTTTCGGCTGGCTGCTGGTGGTGCGCAGGAGTTGTATGCGGAGGAGCTGGGCGGGCTGCCGGATCTGACTACCTTGGGGAAGATTGTCGGCGGTGGTTTGCCGGTGGGTGTGTTTGGCGGGCGCGCGGAGATTATGGATTGCCTGGCGCCGCTGGGGCCGGTGTACCAAGCGGGAACGTTGAGTGGGAATCCGCTGGCGATGGCCGCGGGGATTGCGATGCTGTCGGCGTTGTGGGATGGGCGCGCGGAGATTTATCCGAAGGTGGAGAAGACGACCGCGGCGATTGCGCAGGGTGTGGCGCGGCTGGCGGCTGAGCAGGGGATTGCGTTGACGACGAACTGCGTGGGCAGCATGTTTACCTGGTTCTTTACGCCGGAGAAGGTGAAGGATTTTGCCAGCGCGGCTACGTCGGATACGGAGGCGTTTGCGCGGTTTCATCGCGGCATGCTGGAGCGTGGGGTTTGGCTGCCGCCAAGCCAGTATGAGGCGGCGTTTGTGAGCGCGGCGCATGGGGAGGCGGAGGTGGAGTTGGTGCTGGAGGCGGCGCGTGCGGCGTTGAAGGCGGTGGTGAGCTAGGCGAATGCTCTGCTGTTGGCTGCGGTGAGCAGGAAGACGAGTGGGGCGTTCCAGTTGATGGCGATTTCGTTGAGGGAGTAGGCGCGCTGGTCGTCGATCCACATGCGCATGGGTGGGGCTTTGGGGAGGGCATTGGCTACTGCGTCGCCGCCGTATGCGTTGGGGCCACCGGAGAGCAGGCCGGGCCAGGGGGCGGCGATGCCGTCGGAGGCGCTGGGGCGGTGGTGCGGGTGCTGGAAGGGGCGGAGGCCTAGCTGCGTGACCCAGGAGACCCCGAAGCAGTTGCGGCCGAGTAGATAGTGGAGATTCGAGAGGGCTGCGTTGCGCGCTGCTTGATTGGGTTGGAAGCGGTTGGCGATGAGCAGGAGCAAGGATTGATTTCCGGCGTTGGAGTTTGAGCCCCAGTGGTAGTCGGTGAGGGCTAGCGAGTTGCCGTAACCATTTTGTTGCGTGCGTTGGATGAGCTCGGCCGCGGCCGTTTGGGTTGCTTGCTGGATTGCCAACGTGGCTGCAGTTGGTTTGGCCGCGGTGGCGAAGGCGTAGGCCCAGAGGCCCATCGAGGTGACGTCTCCCCAGTTGGGTGCGCCTAGCTTTAGCGTGGGAAGTTGCGGTGATAGGTGCTCTAAGACTGCGGCTTCGTACTGCGGCTCGCGAGTAGTGCGGTAGAGCTCGGCGGAGGACCAGAGGAGTTCGTCGCTGCAGTGCGGGTCACCGTAGTCGCCGGTGAAGATGGTGGGCGGGTTGGTGAAGGTGACGCTGGGATACTTGCGGCACCAGGCCCAGGCGCGGCGCGCGGCGGTGAGGCAGCGGGCTGCGTAGGCTTTGTCGAAGGGTGCGTAGCAGCGGGCAGCGATGGCGGCTACGGAGGCGAGGTCGGCGGTGGCGCAGGTGCTCTTGTAGGGCGCGGCGCCGGTGCCGATGACTTCGCTGACGAGATGGTCGTCCTGGGGCATGATGAAGTCGCAGAAGTGCAGGCTGGTTTGCTTGTGCCAGACGCCGCCGTCGGTGGGGTCCTGCATGGAGAGCATCCAGTCGAGGTTCCATTTGATCTCGGCGAGGTAGTCGGGAAGGCCACGGCCGGACTCGGGGATGTCGAGGTCGAGGGTGTGGAGAGCGTCGGGGAAGAGTTCCCAGGCCCAGAGGAGGGTTCCGGTGGAGATGCCGGAGTTGACGACGTAGCGGCCGTAGTCGCCGGCGTCGTGCCAGCCGCCAGTGTTGGGCGTGGGGCCGGTGCGGCCGGAGGTGGGATCGAAGGCTCCGTCGAGATGGCAGGCGGGATGCTTGTAGCCGTTGCCGAGATCGACCTTGCAGCCGCAGCGCTGACCGTAGTAGCCGCGCATGGTGAGGCGTAGAGCGTCGGTGTAGACCTCTGGGCCGATGGTGAAGGGGTCGGAGTGCTTACCGGAGATTTCCACGTGATAGCGGCCGGGTGCGGTGAGCGCGGAGAAGTCGGCTAGCGTGGTCGTGTCACCGGAGGCTGCGTCGGTTGCGGGTGCGGAGAGTTTGCCTTCGAACACATGTGCGTAGTGTTGGTGTGGCCAGACGATGTACGCTGCGTGCGGCGCATTATCTGGATGCTGGACGATGGTGGCGATCTTTGCGTCGTTGGGAAGATAGCCGAGTTGGTTCAGGTAAATCCGGGTTGAGGAGACGGGCTGGGAGATGGCGGCTAAGGCGTGCAGTGGCGATGGCAACGATGATGCTGCGGCCGCTGCGCCGATGGACCGGAGGAATGATCTGCGCCGAATTGGTTTGAGGGAGTCCATGCGCTCCAACGCGGAGGGTTGAGATGCTGGCGAGTTAATGGACGGGGCTGGAGGCGGTAAAGTTTGAACAGCAGGGCTTCATGACGGGCTGGAACTCCATGAGCTCGACGCGGGTTCCGTCGGGGTCGTAGAGGTTGGCTTGCCACTTGCCGTCCTTGCCCATCTGCGGGCCGTCATGACGGGGTGGGAGGCGGTCCTGTTGGTAGAGTGTGGTGACGGCTCGCTCCATGTTGGAGACGCCGAGGGAGAAGTGATTGAGGACGCCTAGCTCGCGGGCGTCGACGTGATCGGTGGGGGTGGTGGAGCCTTCGCCTACCATCATGTACTCGAGCCAGTCGTGGCCGTTGGGCACCTGCTGCGAGATCCAGTCGACAGCGCCGGGCTTCATGGCTCCGTACCAGTAGGCGCGGAAGCCGAGGAGGTCGCGGTAGAAGTGGTCTTCGTCGGCGCGGCTATGCACGCGGTAGCCCATGTGGATGATGTGATCGCTGATGGGGTGGGTAGTGATGGCTACGGCGGGCGTGCTGCCGGGCTGCAGGAACTGCACGGTGTTGCCTTCGGGGTCCTGGGTGTCGAACCAGTGGGCGCCGTTGGTGGAGGTGTGGAGTTCGGAGAGATGAGCCACGTTGTGCGCGTGGAGGTAGTGGAGCAGTGCTGCGGCGTTGGTTGTCGTGTAAGCTACGCAGGCCATGCGGCTGATGGTGTGGTCGGCGGGGAGTGGCAGGACTTCGATGAACTGCGCGGGGTTGAAGTAGTAGCGCGTGCCCGCGGGGTTTTGCGGGTCGGGTGCTCTCGTGGCGCCGAGGATGTGCGCGTAGAAGTTTTCGGAGGCGGCGAGATCGTGCGCGTAGACGCACATGTGTGAGATGCCGGTGATGGTCGGGCGCTGCTGGGCGAAGGCGCAGGTGGTTGCGCATGCGAAGAAGATCGTGATGCAGACAGATGTGCGGCGTGCGAGGTTTGTCATTTTGTTTGAGCGCCCTGCTCTCTTCCGAAGCGAAGTCAGTATACGAAAGCTGAGGGAGGTCTGGCTTGCGGTGCGGGGATGGGCTAGTCGGTTTCGGAGGGCGCGGCTAACTCGAGGTGATCGAAGCGACGCCAGCGGTAGATGGCGATGGAGAGGATCCAGCTGAAGGCGAAGAGGCCGATGATGAAGTAGCCGAGAACTCCGAAGTTGTTGTTGAGCTTGGCGATGAGAGACCAGAAGTGGCCGGCGAGAGGGAACTGCGAGGCAATGAGGCCGAGGGCTTCTATGCCGCCGACGGCGAAGGCTACGACGACCGAGACGGAGGTGATGGTGAGGTTGTAGTAGAGCTTGCGGATGGGCTTGACGAAGGCCCATCCGTAGGCGCCGAGCATGAGGATATTGTCGGTGGTATCGATGAGGGACATGCCGGCGGCGAAGAGTGCGGGGAAGACGAGGATGGACCAGAGCGACAGGCCTTTGGCGGCTTCGGCGGCGGAGATGCCGAGGAGGCCGATCTCGGTGGCGGTGTCGAAGCCTAGGCCGAAGAGCAGACCGAGGGGATACATGTGCCAGCTCTGGCGGATGAGGCGGAAGACGGGGCGGAAGAGGCGCGCGAGGAAGCCGCGGCTGTTGAGGAGGAGATCGAAGTCTTCGTCGACGTAGGGCTCGCCGCGGCGGACGGACTGGAAGGTGCGATAGACGGCGCGCAGGATGAGGAGGTTGGCGAGCGCGATGGCGAAGAGGAAGAGCGTGGAGACGAGCGTGCCGAGGATGGCGCCGATGTCGCGGACGTGATCGATGCGGTGCTGCAGCGCGAGGGCGGTCGCGGCGATGGCTATAGAGCCTATGACGACGATGGTGGAGTGGCCTAGCGAGAACATGAAGCCGACGGCGACGGGACGCTTGCCCTCCTGCATGAGCTTGCGGGTGACGTTGTCGATGGCAGCGATGTGGTCGGCGTCTACCGCGTGGCGGAGGCCGAAGCTGTAGGCGAGGAAGGCGGTGCCGAGCAGCACGGGAAAGTGGTGGAAGGCGATGACGGCCCAGACCCAGACGCCGAGGTTGAAAGCGGCGAGGAGAGCGTAGATCGCGAGGATCTTGCCGCGGGTGTTGCCGGGTTGATCGTTGAAGAGGGAACGCAGCGACGAGGGTGTGGGGGGGCGCATCCGGTTTCCTTGGGGGTTCCTCGGGGCGGTGTTGCGGTGGGGTGTTGCGGCTCGGTGTCGAGGTGACGCCTGCTCCAAAATCGTAACATCCTGCACGGTCCTTCTCGTGGGCAGCGGGCCAAGGCTGGAGTGGTTGGCAGAGACGCGGGTAGGGTGCCTCCTCGCGTGGCCTGTAGTGAGATGGTTATGATACTAAGCGGGGTCGAGTACGAATTGATTGATTGAGTTTATCCAGGCTGCGCTTGATCTTCGAGCGAGTCTCTAACGGCAGCGAACGAACCACCGGATCGAGCCAGGAGCTGCGATCTGAATATGGAGAACGATTTATGTCGAATGGAAGTTGTGACATTGGATTGATTGGGCTGGCTGTCATGGGACAGAACCTGGTTCTGAATATGAACGACCACGGATACAAGGTGGCGGTGTACAACCGTACAGTTTCGAAGGTAGATGATTTCATCAACGAAGAGGCCAAGGGTACCGAGGTGGTTGGAGCGCACTCGATGGAGGAGTTGTGCGGTCTGCTGAAGACGCCGCGCCGAGTGATGATCATGGTGAAGGCCGGCGATGTGGTCGATCATACGATCGAGCAGATTTTGCCGCATCTGGAGAAGGGCGACATTATTATCGACGGCGGCAACTCGCTGTTCACGGATTCGAATCGGCGGACGAAAGAGCTGGCTGAGAAGGGCATTCTGTTTATTGGCACCGGTGTTTCGGGTGGTGAGGAGGGCGCACGTTTCGGTCCGTCGATTATGCCCGGTGGAAACCCTGCAGCGTGGCCGCATGTGAAGGAGATTTTTCAGGCGATCTCGGCGAAGGTGGAAGATGGAACGCCTTGCTGCGACTGGGTGGGCGAAGATGGCGCGGGCCACTACGTGAAGATGGTCCACAACGGCATCGAGTATGGCGATATCCAATTGATCTGCGAGGCGTACCAGTTGCTGAAGGATGGGCTGGGGTTGAGCACGGACGAGTTTGCCGAGGTGTTCAAGGAGTGGAACAAGGGCGAGCTGGACAGCTACCTTGTCGAGATCTCGGCGACGATTTTCGCCAAGAAGGACGAGGATGGAACGTCGATCCTGGACAAGATTCTGGATACGGCGGGACAGAAGGGCACGGGCAAATGGACGGCGATCTCCGCGCTGGATCTGGGTATGCCGGTGACGCTGATTGGCGAGAGCGTATTTGCGCGCTGCCTGTCGGCGTTGAAGGATGAGCGGGTGCAGGCTTCGAAGGTGCTCGAGGGGCCGAAGGACAAGATCGCGGTCGGAGAGCGTGCGGAGTTCATCGAGATTGTGCGGCGCGCGCTGTACTGCTCGAAGATGGTGAGCTATGCGCAGGGATACATGCTGCTGCGCGCAGCTGAGAAGGAATACGGCTGGAAGCTGAACATGGGCGGCATTGCGCTAATGTGGCGCGGCGGCTGCATCATCCGCAGCATCTTCCTGGGCAACATCAAGGCCGCTTATGACAAGAATCCGGACCTGGCGAATTTGTTGCTGGACGACTTCTTTGCTGGCGCACTGAACAAGTACCAGGGAAGCTGGCGGAAGGCGATTGTGAAGGCGATTGAGCTGGGCGTTCCGACGCCCGCGTTCTCGACGGCCCTGGCGTTTTACGACGGCTTCCGCACGGCGCGGCTGCCGGCTAACCTGCTGCAGGCGCAGCGCGACTTCTTTGGCGCGCACACGTATGAGCGCACGGACAAGCCTCGCGGCGAGTTCTTCCACACCAACTGGACGGGCAAGGGCGGTCGCGTGTCGTCGTCCACGTATAACGCCTAATTGTTGTTCGGAATCATTGCTTAGGGCGAACCCGGAGGTTGGGGCCGGGTTCGCCGAGAGCCGTTGGTGGCGCAGCGGCTGGGGTTGGCTCGCTAAGTTCTTTATTTTGTGTTGGGCCGCCCGTAAGTCTTTCGGTTCGCCAAACCGCACGCTGATCATCGGCATCCAAATAGGTATGAGCGAGAGTATGCGACTGGGCGGTAGCAGGCCTGGTTGGAGCCATCAACGAATTATTTTGCAACGAATTATTTTGCGCGCGATGCTTGGGCTTGCCTGCGTGGTGATCGCGGCAGCGCCGGCGCGTGCTTCCGTGACGCTGTTGATGGAGGAGCCCTATGGCATGTTCGGCGCGTTTAACCCGACCGGACATGCTGCGATTTATCTGAACCACGTTTGTGCAGACTCGCCGACAGTGCTGCGGCCCTGTCACGACGGCGAGTATGGTGTGGTGATCAGCCGGTATCACAAGATCGGTGGCTATGACTGGATTGCGATTCCGCTGGTTGGGTATTTATATGCTGTCGACAACTTGAGTGAAATTCCGGCGGCGGTGGATCGTGCGCAAATGAAGGAGCTACAGAATGCTTACCGCAGAGAGCATCTGTTGGATCTGGCTCCGGATAATCGCAAGGGCGGACCGCCGAAGGGTGAGTGGACGGAGTTGGTGGGGGAGTCCTACATCCGTACGATGCACGGGTTCGAGGTGGACAGCACGCCGGAGCAGGACGAGCGATTTATTGCGATCTTTAATGACCGCAAGAATGTCGGACACTTCAACCTGTTCTTCCACAACTGCGCGGACTTTTCCCGCGTGGTGCTGGACATCTATCTGCCGCATGCGATTCATCGCAACTTCATCGCGGATATCGGCCTGATGACGCCCAAGCAGGTAGCGCGGTCGCTGGTTAAGTACAGCCGGAAGAATCCGTCGGCGGAGATGACGGCGTTTGTGATTCCGCAGGTGCCCGGGACTATAGCGCGCAGTCACCGTGTGGATGGTGTGGCGGAGTCGCTGGTGAAGAGCAAGAAGTATCTGATCCCGCTGACGATCCTGGCGCCTGAGGTGACGGGTGGAGCAGTGGTGGCATATTTAGTTGATGGACGGCTGAAGCTGCCGAAGGACACGCCAGTGTTCAACATCGGCGACGCGGAAAATACGGGCAAGCCGGCGCCTGCAGTGACGCCGGGTCGGGAGACGATTACGCCGGCGGGTGATCCGGCTCCTGCGTCCAACTCTCCGGCGGGAGTTCTGCAGTAACGACAGTCGCTTCCTCTGGAATGGTGGGATTTGAATCTGGAATAGAATCAGAGACCAGTGGGATTCTGGAGGCTTGTCGCAATGGCCGATCCGTCGGAATGCGCGAGGTGATGTACATCACGCTGACGCATCCGGTGAACACGGTGATTGTTGGTTGCGATACGATTGCGCAACTGGAGGAGAACGTTCATCTGGCGAGCGACTTCACACCGCTTTCAAACACGCAGATGGCTTCGATCAATGAGCCTGCGGGACCGGTGGCAAAGCAGTCGCTGTTCTTCCGGTTCACGGACCGCAGCAAGGGTTGATGCACGTGTGGGAGATTTTCTTTCGATGAATCTGCAGGATAAATCGCGGCTGCTGCACGAGAACCTTTTCGGCCTGGGCTCGCTGCTGGTGGCGTATTCGGGCGGGACGGATTCGGCGTACCTGGCGTATGCGGCGCATCGGACGCTGGGCGAGCGGATGCTGGCGGTGATTGCGGATTCGCCGTCGCTGCCGCGAAAGGAGCTTGCGGATGCGTTGGCTTTTGCTGAGCGGCATCAGATTCCCGTGCAGGTGTTGCAGACCCGCGAGTTGGAGAATCCGGAGTATGCGCGCAACGATGCTCAGCGCTGCTTCCACTGCAAGAGCGAGTTGTTTACCGAGATGGAGCAGGCGCGGCAGCGGCTGGGATTCGAGCGGTTGGCTTATGGGATGAACCTTGATGATCGAGGAGAGTTTCGGCCCGGACAGCGAGCCGCGGCGCTGCATGGAGCGTTGGCGCCGTTGGTGGATGCGGAGTTGAGTAAGGCGGAGATTCGTGCGCTGGCGCGCGAGGCGGGCTTATCGCTTGCGGATAAGCCTGCTAGTGCTTGTCTGTCGTCGCGCATCGCCTATGGGCGAGAGGTGACGGTGGAGAATCTTGCGCAGGTGGAGCAGGCGGAGGAGGCGATGCACGCACTGGGATTCGCGAAGGTGCGCGTGCGTCATCATGGAGATCTGGCGCGAGTGGAGATTGCACGTGAGGATCTGCCGCGGGCGTTGGATATGACGATGATGAATGCGATGACCGAGGCGTTGCGGAGGGCGGGGTTTCTGTATATCACGTTGGACATGCAGGGCTACCGCTCGGGATCGATGAACGATGTGCTGGCGGTGGAGTCGATTGCCGCTGCGAGTTAAAGGGTGAAGGGCCAGCCGGGTCAACGGTGGAGTTGGGAAAGAGAGTTCATGCGGATTGCTTATCTTGATTGCTTCGCTGGAGTGTCCGGCGATATGTTCCTCGGCGCGCTGATCGATGCGGGAGTTTCACGCGAGGTGTTGGTAGAGGCGACTACAGCGCTGCAGCTTGGGGCGACACTGAAGATCGAAACCGTCGACCGGAGCGGCATCTCCTGCACGAAGGTGCATGTGCTCGAGGGTGAGGAGTTGGCGGAGAAGAAGGCCGGCGGCCACACGCACGATCATGCTCACACGCATCATCATGAGCACAAACATGAGCATGTTCATGGACGCTCGCTGCGGGTGATTCGCGAGCTGATTCGGGCGGCGCCGCTGGCGGATGCGGTGAAGCGGAGAGCGATTCGAACGTTTGAGTTGTTGGGTGCGTCCGAGGCGAAGATTCACAACGTTGATGTGGAGAAGATTCACTTTCATGAGGTGGGCGCGGTGGATGCGATCGTCGATATCGTTGCGGCTTGCGCGGGAATTGAGGCGCTCGGCATCGATGCGTGGTATTGTTCGGCGCTGAATGTTGGTGGTGGGATGGTGGAGTGCGCGCATGGGATGTTCCCGGTGCCGGCTCCGGCGACGGCGGACCTTTTGCGCGGGTTCCCGACCTACTCGGCGCATGTGGAGAAGGAGTTGGTGACGCCTACGGGAGCGGCACTGGTGCGGGCGCTGGAGCCTGTGTTTGGTGTGCAGCCGGCGATGCGTGTGGAGCGGATTGGATACGGCGCGGGTACGCGGAATCCTAAGGGGTTTCCGAATGCGTTGCGCATCTGTGTGGGTGAAGCGGAGAGCGCAGGGTCCTCGGAGACTGAGGCGGTGACGGTGTTGGAGACGGCGCTGGATGATCTGTCGCCGCAGGTGCTGGCGTGGGTTGCGGAGAAGCTATTGGCCGCGGGTGCGGCGGATGTGATGTTGACGCCGGTGGTGATGAAGAAGGGGCGGCTGGGAACTTTGCTGACAGTGCTATGCCATGCAAAGGACAGTGAGGCGCTGATTGCGATGATTCTGCGCGAGACGAGCACGCTGGGTGTGCGCGTGCGGGTGGACCAGCGGCGATGCCTGGAGCGGCATCATGTTCCGGTGTCGACAGAGTATGGCGACCTTCGCGTGAAGGTGGGAGGGATGAACGGAGAGGTGATGAATGCTGCCCCGGAGTTTGAAGATTGCCGCGCGGCTGCGGTGCGTTGCGGCGTTGCGCTGAAGCGAGTGCAGCAGGCGGCGATGGTTGCGTATGCGCAGCGGCGCGCGGAGACGAGCGAGGGGGAAGGCGAATGATGCCTGCGGAGCTGTTGAGGATTCTGTCGGAGGTAGAGCGCGGCGGGTTGACGCCGGCGGCTGCGGCGGAGCGTCTGGCTACACTGCCGTTTGAGGACCTTGGGCATGCGCGCGTGGACCATCATCGGAGCCTGCGGAGTGGGCTGCCGGAGGTAATCTATGCGGCGGGCAAGACGGAGGAACAGACGCTGGCGATCTTCGCGAGCCTGCTTGCGGATGGAGTCGATGTGCTGGTGACGCGGGTGGATGCAGAGACGGCCGCGGCGCTCGTGCGCGCGCACCCGCAGGCTTCGCACCATGCGGTTGCGCGAACGGTGAGCCTGCGACAGACGGCTTCGGAGAAGGATGGCGGACACATTGCGGTGGTGTGCGCTGGAACCAGCGACCTGCCGGTTGCGGAAGAGGCTGCGGTGACGGCGGAGACGTTTGGTGCGCGCGTTTCGCGGATGTATGACGTGGGTGTGGCGGGACTGCATCGTTTGCTGGCGGTGAGGGAGGAAATGCTGACCGCGGATGTGGTGATTGTGTGCGCGGGGATGGAGGGGGCGCTGCCTTCGGTGGTGGGTGGGATGGTCGGGGTTCCGGTGATCGCGGTGCCGACTTCGGTAGGCTATGGCGCGTCGTTTGGGGGTGTCACCGCTCTGCTGGGGATGCTGAATTCGTGCAGCCCGAATGTGGTGGTGGTGAATATCGACAATGGGTTTGGTGCGGCATATAGCGCAGTTTTGATGGCACGCGCGGAGCTGAGGCGAAGATCAGCGAGTGAGGCCGGATAGCGCGTGGGTGATGCCAGTCGCTGACTCTCTGCCGTGAGGGTGGGAGGCCGGATGACGGAGCGATCTGGCGAGTGGGCTCAATGAGGGGTATAGTTGGGGCGTTGCTTGACAGGGGTGCACGGTGTTGAAGCCCTTCTTGCTGTTGTCGATGTTGCTGTTCATAGCTCCGAAGTATCAACAACAGCCAGCGGCTGCGCCGGCAGTGCCTGCGATTCCACCCGAAGCGATGCAGATGATCAACCCCGTGAAGCCGACGCCCGCAGGTTTGGCGCATGCGAAACAGATCTACGGATACGACTGCGCGATGTGCCACGGTGAGAATGGCAATGGCAAAAGCGACCTAGCGACGCAGATGAAGCTGAACCTGAAGGACTGGGCTGATCCTGCGAGCTTGAAGGGTATGACGGACGGCGAACTGTTCTACATCATCAAGAATGGGCGGGGGCAGATGCCGTCCGAGACGGGCCGCGCGAAGACAGACGATATGTGGAACATGGTGGTGATCGTGCGGTCGTTCGCGAAGAAGTAGGCTGGTGTGTGGTGTTCGCGGGGAATCGCTTAGGCGAGGGCCGGGTGGTCGCCGGGCTCCATCCATAGCTTGCCGGCCACGATGAGGCCAGCGAGGAGGATGGTGCAGAGCGCAAAGACGCCGCGGACGGTGATGTGGTCGGCGAGGATGCCGGAGAGCAGAAGGCCAAGGATCTGCGCGCCGAAGACGGCGGACATGGTGGTGGAGCCGACGCGACCCATGAGCTCGCCGGGGGTTTCCTCCTGGATGAGGGTTTGTGATGGGACGATGATGCCGGCGCAGGAGAAGCCGACGACGAAGCATCCGAAGACCGTGACGGCCACTGGCAGGTTGAGGTGCGGTAGAACGATGGCAGCCAGCGGCGCGGCGGCCAGCAACGTGGTGCCTAGCGCGATGCCCGCCAGGCCGAGGTAGACCTGCGTGGTGTTGGGGATGCGCTTGGCGAAGACGTTGAGGATGTTGACGCCGCCGAGCAGGCCGACTCCGATGGCTGCGCTGGTGACGGCGAAGATGGTTGAGGAGGCGTGCAGGGTGTCGCGCACGTAGACGGCGATGAGCGGGCCGAAGCAGCCGAGGACAAACATGCCGGCGGCCAAGGCGACGATGACGAAGAACAACGCTGCGTGATGCAGGATGAAGCTGGCGCCGACTTTCATGTCGTCGAGGATGCGGCTGATAGCGGAGAGTTGCGGGTGTGAATCAGCGTTCGGAGCCTCGTTCGTCGTTGGGGTGTGCGGGATGATGAGTGCGAGGGACGCGATGAGCGAGCCTGAGGCGAGGAAGCTGGCGGCGTCGAGGCCGTAGCAGACCTTGGCGCCGAAGATACGGACGATAGCGATGGCGATGGGACCGCCGATGATCCGTGCGATGAACATGACTTGCTGCATGAGTGCATTGGCGGAGCGCAGGCCGTGGAAAGGGACTGCGGAGCGGATGGCCACTCCCTGCGCCGGCGAGAAGAAGCTGGAGAAGATGCTGATCGCGGCCATGACCACGTAGAAGCCCCAGATGCTGTGTACGAAGAAGAGCAGCAGGCAGAGCGTGGCGCGGGCGAAGTCCGAGCCGACCATGATGAGCTTGAGGGGCCAGCGGTCGACGAAGACGCCACTGATGACGCCAAGAACAGCGATGGGCAGGAGGTAGGCGATGTTGAGACCGGTGACCTGCTCCGGGGTGGCGTGCAGGCGGAAGGTCATGATGGTGATGACGGCGAAGAGCGCGAGGAAGTCGCCGAAGACGCTGACGATCTGCGCGTACCAGAGACGGCGGAGCGTGGTGTAGCGTAGGACTTCGCCCATAGAGAGCTGGTCGGCCGCGGCAGCGGGAAGCGGCGAGGGTGCATCTTCGGCTGCGAGCGCGGCTTCGAGTTGGGAGGGCCGGCTGGGCTGGAGGCTCATGGGGGTTTCGTTACAGATGCGAGAGATGAGGGCCGAGATGCGATTTTTCCTGCGGCGCAGAGTTGCGCGCGGAAGTATGGCGGGATGCGACTGATTTGTTAGTCGGTGAGTTCGACGAGGATTACCTGCTCGTCGCTGTCGACTTCCCGCAGCTTGACCTCGATGATCTCGCGGCCCGAGGTGGGGATGGTGCGGCCGATGAAGCGGGCTTCGATGGGGAGCTCGCGGTGGCCGCGATCGATGAGCACGAGCAACTGCACGCTCTTGGGGCGGCCCTGATCGAAGAGCGCGTCGAGCGCGGCACGGATGGTGCGGCCAGTGTAAAGGACGTCGTCCATCAGGATCACGTCGCGGCCGTTGATGTCGAAGCCGATGTCGCCCTTTTCGACTACCGGGCGGACGTCGCGCGTCGAGAGGTCGTCGCGGTAGAAGCTGATGTCGAGCACGCCGGTATCGACGGGGGACTTCTCGATGGTCTCGATGAGCTTGGCGATGCGCTGGGCGAGCGGGACGCCGCGGCGCTTGATGCCGATGAGGCCGAGGTTGGCGCTGCCGTTGTTGCGCTCGACGATCTCATGCGCGAGACGGACGAGGGTGCGCTCGATCTCGGATGCGGACATGAGCCGGCCCTTTTCGCGGAGGTGTGGCTTGGAGGAGGACGTGGCGGCGGGGGTGTTGGTTGGATCGCTCATGATTACCCTCAGGTTACCCTTATGGTTTGCCCTTCATGATAGCAGCGTCGGCATCAGGCTTCGGAATCAGACGCGCGGTGTGCGCGAGCGCAGATAGCCGGCAAAGGCGCCGGCGGTGGCGGAGTAGAGCAGATACAAGATCAGGAACATGCAGATGCTGGTGAGCAGGATGCCGGCGCGGAACTCCGGGATGGCGAGGATCCCGGTGAGCATCTTCACAGTCTCCTGCGACTGCGCGGAGAAGTTTGTGTGCACCTGTGCGAAGAGGCTGGTGATCTGGGCGTCGACTGCGGCGGTGGAGTGGAAGACGAAACGCTCGAGCACGAGGCCAATCGTGTTGAGGATCATCGTAACGGCCAGGATGGCGAGGCCGGTGAGAAAGCCGAGACGGGCTCCGAAGCCGGTGGTGATGCGCGTCTGGCGGAAGCGCGAGCTGTAGACGCCGAGCACGACGATGGGAGCGGAGATAAACCAGAGGAACGAGAGCAGCGTGACCGGAGGCAGAGCGAAGGCGAGCAGCGCGAGACCGGCGGCGACCGCTCCGGCGAGGCCGGCGGTTTGGATAGCGCCTCGCCAGACGATGGCGTGGCGCGGAGGCGCAGGTAAAGGGATCGGCTGGGCGGAGGGATCGGCGGCGGCCTGCTGGGCGCTGATCTGCTGATCGATCTGGTCGCGCAGCTCTTCGGAGAGCTGTACCTGGGGCGCTCCGCAGTTCCAGCAGAAGACGAGCGCGCCTTCATCTTCGCGATGCAGGATGGCGTGGCAGCGGGAACAAATGCGGGGAGTCACTACTAGAAAGGGTAGACGAGCGGTGGCCGCGTAGCAAACCCTCTCAAAACGCGTAGCAAACTCTCGGATTGTCCAGGGTTATTCGCTGTCGGAGCTGTCGTGGTTGGAGAGGTGCGAGGGGAGGTCAAGCGAGACGAGGCCGATCTGGGTGCCTCCGTCGTGGCTTTTCACGCTGACGATGTGGAAGTGCTGGGGCGAGCCGGCGCGGAGTTCGAGGTCGGTTGAGGAGTCGCCGTTGATGATGTCGATGCCCTTGGTGTGGTCGTCGCCGGTCTGGATGTGGTTGCCTTCGACGTCGCTGCAGGTGAGTCCCTGTGCGGTGTGGTGGAGGGAGCTGACGGCGTCATGCCCGCGGCACTCGATGGGTGCGCCGTAGCGGCCGGCGAGGTCCTTCTGATAGAAGGCCAGGACCTTGTCCTGGGAGTCGGAGGTCTGGAAGTCAGCGGCCTTTACGCCCAGGTGGAAGCTGCCAAAGCTCATGCTGATGTTGGCCTTGTTGCCATCGTCGCCTTTGTCCTCGACGGGCGTGGCGCCGGGATAGGCGCTGATGCCGATGTTGGCGGTGTCGGCGGTACTGCTGGTATCAACCTTCATGGAGCCGAAGGGGGTACCGATGTCGACCTTCTTGGAGCTGCCATTATCGTTTTCGGTGACGTGGCATCCGGTGAGCAGGATGCAGGCTAAAGGAGCGGCAATTGCCAGCGTGGTCACGATGCGAAGAGAGCGGTTCATGGGTTCTCCGGCGCGGACGCAGGGTTCGCGCGGTCGTATGGGATACGAAGAGAGGATACGCCGGTCGGGGTGCTATGGTTCCGTGGATTTCGGTGAAAGGGCGCAGATGCATAGGGATGCGGACAGTATCTTTCTGTTTTACGCGGGGTTACGCTTCTAGCTCTGTTCCCTGGGCCCAGCTTTGTTCGCGACGGGCGGCCGGGATGGAGTATCGTTTCCTTCCATGCACTGCAATATTTTGCAATGTGATCCGACGTTCGTCTTTGGTGCAAGCGAATTTCCCAGCAAATTGCAGATTTAGCTGGTTGGGGCAAAGGCACGTGGATTGCTCATTAAGTTAACGGATTTGTTTGCGCGTACGACTGTTTGATCACCTGATCTCGTCTTTTGGGAGCCCCTTATGAAAAAGTACCTGGTCGTCCTCTGCCTCGCGGCCTTCGCCGGCGTAACCTACGCCAAGGCTGACAATATTCAAACCCTTCCGTCGTACGCTGGGGTCACCAACGTCTTCTATCCGGATCCGGGGCCGTATCAGCCACCGGTGTTGATTGGGACGTTCAACATCCTGGCAGGGGACACATCGATCGATCTCTCGGGTACATTTGGGACCGGGGACACGGCGGCGACTTCGTCATCACCGGGCGAGAACCTGTATCTGGGACCCACCTCGGATCCGTACGAGATCCTGGTGGCGCAATGCGTGGAGTTTACGGCCTGCTACGAGAACATTACTGGGCCGGCGACGCCGTGGATGTATGATCTGACGGCGCCGGAGATTGCTTCGCTGGGAACGGGCCTGGTGGACTTCACGGCGGTGCAGACATCGCAGTACATCCTGGCAGTGGGCGCAACGACGATGGACCAGGCCCCGGGGACAGCGATTACGCCGGAACCGACCAGTCTTCTGCTGCTCGGGACGGGGTTGCTGGGGTTTGCGGGCGTGATGCGCCGCAGGCTGTTCGCCTAGGCTGGACACGCCACTCTGTATACGGAACTTCGATCGTAGCGGTGACGCGTCCATAATGGATGAATGGGTGAAGGTGCGAGTGCAGGGCCGGTGCTGGCCGGGCCGCTGGAGGAGTATCGCCGGCGGCTGCTGGCGCGTGAGGGCCGCGAGTCGAGTCTGAAGGCGCAGTATCTTTGGCTTGGCGCGCTGCGGCTCGCGACAGTGGTGGCGTTCCTCCTGGTGGCCTGGTTCGCGGTGTTTCTAAAGGACGGCCCGCAGTGGACGGTGCTGGTTCCCATGGTGCTGTTCGTAGCGCTCGGTGTGTGGATGGGCCGAGTGTCCCGGCGGCTGAGCACTGCGCGGCGCGCGGCTGAGATGTATCGGCTGGGGATTGCGCGCATCGAGGACCGGTGGGTGGGCTTGCAGGAGCGCGCGGTCCCGGGAGAGCTATCTGCCGAGGTGCGCGCGAAGCTGGCTGCGAGCTTGTATGCGAGCGATCTGGACATCGTGGGACGGGGTGGGATCTTTGAACTGCTATGCCGCGCGCGAACGCGGATGGGCGAGGAGTTGCTCCTGACGTGGCTGCTGGAACCGGCTTCCGTGGCGGAGATTCTGGAGCGGCAGGCTGCGGTGGAGGAGTTGCGCGCGCGGCTGGACTTCAAAGAGCAGATGGGCGTGGCTGGCGAGACGGCTGCCGTGGGCGTGCGCGCTGAGGCGCTACGGGAGTGGGCCGAGGCTGCGGATGTGCTGACCGAGCGCTGGATGCCGTGGTTGGCTGGCATACTCGCGGTGTTGGCTGCGGTGACGGCCGCGGTGGCGATCTGGCTGCTGGCTGGCGGTGTGCTGGGCGGGGTGCTGAGTGGCTTGACTACCGAGGAGGCCACTGCCGGGTTGGTTGTTGTGCTGGTTGTCGAGAAAACGGTGCGTCGGCCATTCGAGAAGAAGATCGAGGCCGCCCTGGGCGGGACTGACAAGGCTCTGAAGAACATGCAGCTGCTGTCCGCGCTGCTGGAGGTGATGGAGGACGAGGAGTTTGCTTCGGATCGCCTGCGGGAGGTGGCGCGGAAGCTGCGGTCGCATCAGGTGGCGGGGTCGGTGGCGATTGGCAAGCTGGCGACGCTGGGGCAGTGGCAGGACTCGATGGACAACATGATTGTGCAGGCGGTGAATCTGCCGCTGATGTATTCGGTGCAAATGGCGTGGGCGGTGCAGCGCTGGCGCCGGCGGCATGGCGGCGCTGTGCGGCTGTGGCTGGAGGCCGTTGCCGAGATGGAAGCGCTGCTGTCGTTGGCGACGTTTGCGTATGAGCATCCAGAGGATGTGTTCCCTGAGCTTATTGCGGGTGAGGCGCGTGTGGAGGCCGAGGAGATTGGGCATCCGCTGATTGCCGCAGCCAAGTGTGTGCGTAATAGCGTGCGGATTGGTGGGGAGACGCGGGTGGTGCTGATTACGGGGTCGAACATGAGCGGCAAGAGCACGCTGATGCGGACGCTGGGTGTGAATACGGTGCTGGCAATGTGCGGGGCGACGGTGCGCGCGCGCGGGCTGAGGCTTACGCCGCTGCGGATTGCGGCAAGTCTGCTGATGAACGATTCGCTGCAGGAGGGGCACTCGCGGTTTTATGCGGAGATTGAGAAGTTGGGACGGATATGCTCCTGCGCGGAACTCAGCGCGGAGGCCAGCGCAGACGACGAAGATGAAAACGCTGGTAACACGGGAGGCTTGATGTTTTTGCTGGATGAGTTGCTGCAGGGGACGAACTCGAAGGACAGGCTGGTGGGGTCCGAGGGTGTGGTACGGGCGCTGGTGGCGGCGGGTGCGATTGGGATCGTGACCACGCATGACCTGGCGTTGGCGGATATGGAGGGGTTGCCGCCGGGATCGATGCAGAAGATGCACTTCCAGGATCAGATTGTGGAGGGGCAGATGCGCTTCGACTTTACGCTGCGCGAGGGTGTGGCGACCAAGAGCAACGGAGTGGAGCTGATGCGGTTGATCGGGCTGAAGGTGTAGGCGTTGGCTTGGAATTCACGGAGGCACGAGTACACTGGTAAAGGTGTCTGCGGGGTGGGTACAGGCATCTGAATCGTTGTGAAGCGATCGTTGTAAAGCGCGGACGTTGGGCGCAAATTTTTTCTAGAGGACAGGAATGACTGACAAGCAACAGCAAGACGCACTGGATCAACTTTCTATCAATACTTTAAGATTTCTAGCCGTCGACCAGGTGGAGAAGGCCAAGAGCGGCCATCCGGGAGCGCCGTTGGGCTGCGCTCCGATCGCCTACCTGCTGTACCACAAGATTATGAAGTACAACCCGAAGGACCCGTTGTGGTCGAACCGGGACCGTTTCATTCTGTCCAATGGGCATGCGTCGGCGCTGCTCTATGGCGTGCTGCACCTCACGGGCTACAACCTGCCGATCTCGCAGCTGGAGCAGTTCCGGCAGTGGGGTTCGGAGACGCCGGGACATCCGGAGTATGGGGACACGCCGGGCGTGGAAGTGACCACCGGGCCGCTGGGCCAGGGGTTTGCGATGGCCGTGGGCGAGGCGATTGCAGAGAAGCACCTGGCTGCCGTCTACAACCACGAGAACCACACACCGGTGGACCACCACACGTATGTGCTGTGCGGCGATGGCGATCTGATGGAAGGCATCAGCCACGAGTCGGCTTCGCTGGCCGGAACGCTGGGCCTGGGCAAGCTGGTTGTGTTGTATGACGACAACCTGATCTCGCTCGACGGGCCGACCGAGCTGAGCTATACCGAGGACGTCACGAAGCGCTTTGAGGCCTACCACTGGCAGGTGCTGATGGTGCACGACGGCAACGACCTCGTCGCGATTGAGAAGGCGATTGAGGAGGCGAAGGCGGAGAAGAACAAGCCGACGCTGATCCGCGTGCGCACGGTGATCGGCTACGGAAGTCCCAAAGCTGGGACAAACAAGGTACACGGTGAGGCGATGGGCGCGGAGGCCACCAAGGCGACCAAGAAGAACCTTGGCTTCCCCGAGGACAAGAGCTTCTACGTGCCGGACGAGGCGGGCAAAAACTGGCTGCAGGCCGTGGCTAAGGGCAAGAAGGCGCAGGACGAGTGGAACGCGAAGTTTGCCGAGTTCAAGAAGGCTTATCCGTCGTTGGGCGAGCAGTATGAGCGCACGGATGCGCGCAAGCTGGCCGATGGCTGGGAGAAGGCGATTCCGACCTTCCCCACCGAGAAAGCTATAGCGACACGTAACGCCGGTCAGGTAGTGCTGAATGCCGTGGCGGGCGTTGTGCCGGAGCTGTTCGGCGGTGCTGCTGACCTGACGGCTTCGACCAAGACCATCTTCAAGGATTCACCGAGCTTCCATGTGGATCCGGTGGGTCGTAACGTGTTCTTCGGTGTGCGCGAGTTTGGCATGATGGCCGCGGTGAACGGTATGGCGGCGCATGGCGGTCTGATTCCGTTTGGCTCAACCTTCTTTACGTTCAGCGACTACTGCCGCTCGGCGCTGCGCATGGGCGCGCTGATGGGAACGCATGCGCTGTATATCTTCACGCATGACTCGGTCGGCCTGGGCGAGGATGGCCCGACGCACCAGCCGGTAGAACACCTGATGAGCCTGCGCGTGATTCCGAAGTTGACCGACTTCCGCCCCGCGGACGCCAACGAAACAGCCGCGTGCTGGCAGTTGGCCTTGGAGCGCAAGAGCTCGTGCTTCATGGCGCTCAGCCGGCAGGACCTGCCGGTGCTGGACGCTGCGAAGTACAAAGTCTTCGAGGGCGTGCGCAAGGGTGCGTATGTGCTCGAGTCGTTCGGCAAGGATGTGGTGCTGGTTGCGACGGGATCGGAAGTGGAAGTGGTGATGAAGGCCGCTGTCGAGCTGAAGGCTGCCGGGATTCTGGCGACCGTGGTTTCGATGCCCAGCTTCAAAATCTTCGAGGAGCAGAGCGAGGAGTACAAGATGTCGATCTTCCCGCACGGTGTGGCGAAGATTTCGGTTGAAGCTGGAGCGACGATGGGCTGGTGGAAGTATATTGGCCGCGACGGCATCGCCATCGGCATCGACCGCTTCGGAGCTTCAGCGCCAGGACCGATTGTTCTGGAAAAGCTGGGGATTTCCGTTGCACATGTTGTGGAAACAGCGAAGAAGCTGGTGAAGAAGTAGAGGGTAGAAAACGTGGAGGCGGTGGTTGATTATGATCGCCGCCTCCGCTGGTTCTGGTTGTAGACAGGGTTTTAGCCGTGGGCCTTCTTTCCTCGCCGATTGAGGGCCTGCGGCTAAGACCCTGAACTGCGAGGAGGGTTAATGAACGGTCTCAAAGTGCTGAAGAGAATCGCGTTTGTGTGCGGCAACGTTGGGGTTGTCATGTGGGGCTGCATTCTTGTTCTTGAAGGGAGCTCGCTCACTAAGGGCTTGGTCATCCTGCTAGCGTCTTTGTTCTTCATGAATCTTGTGTTG